>MGTE01000014.1:5558-15854 GCA_001799275.1 Deltaproteobacteria bacterium RIFOXYD12_FULL_57_12 | reverse complement strand
GATCCCCGAACTGCCGAGGTTCAGGGTGATGGTATCGTTCCCCTGCCCGCCGATGCCGACGATGTGGGTAATGCCGCCGAATTCCGTTCCGCCCACTTCAACGGTATTGCCGCTGACCCAGTTGACTGTGATCGACTCATGGCCGTCGGAAATGTCGCCGTAGATGCGATCCTTGGCATTCGGCCCCATGTTGAGCTGCAACACCCCGCCGCCGATATCGGTGGCCAGGATCGGATGGTGATTGAAGGTCTCGTTGAAGCTGAGCAGTTCCGTCTCGGGAGTGATGGGGAACTCTTCCTCGATTCCAAGAATGCTGATTTCCAGGAAGGCGAAGAGTTGGAAGGTCAGGGCGCCGCCGATATCGAACACTGCCAGGGGATTGGGTCCCGGATCTGCAGTTTCCACGTTGGCGATCAGTTCGCTGATATGCACGCGACCGTCGGCGATCGGATCGTACCAGTTGAAGGTGATCAGCGCATCGATGCCGCCGCCCACGCCGGCCCTTGCGATCCCCAGATTTAGTTCGGCCGCACCGACCAAGCCGAATTCGAAGATCACTTCAGGATCATCGACCCCGTCGCTGTTGAGGTCGTTGAGATAGAAGCCATCGAAAATCACCGCCGGGTTGCGGAAGCCGCCGTCGGCATAGCGCTCCAGGCCAAAGCTGTCGAAGCCCACGGAGTGCAGATCAACGGTAAACCCGAAGCTGATCTCGATGGAGACCGCCAGCGGTCCCCAGATCGGGAAGACCTGCAGGTATTCGAACTCCACCCCCAGCGGTGGCAGGGCGTAGTCGACCAGTACCGCATTCCGCCCGAAGAGCAGCCCGATACTCTGAAAACCGTCCGTCAGGATCGGCACCATCAAATCCTTGGCAAATTCCTGGGTGGCCAACCCGTTCAGCAGCGGACTCAAGGCAACGGCCGTGTTAAATGACGACAGATCGAGCCCGAGTAACGCCGGATCGATCGTGGACAGGTCGAAATCCGGATCGAATGGATCAAAACCCGCATCTGCCACTGTCGTGCTGTAGAGAATAAGATCACCCAGCGGCATGTCGACCGGCAGAACTCCCGGCGCGGTGAACTTGTCGATCAGGACAAGGATGTCGGCCACCGCCTCGATGAAGTCAGCATCCACCGAACCGAAAATATCGGCGAGATCCAACAGGGTGAACGGTTCGCCGGCCAAGTCCGAAAGGACCGGGATCGGTGCGGTCAGGACATCGACCACCGGCATGAACGGCTGGATGATCTCATGAATCTTGTCGAAGATCGGGGCGAGGAAGTCGGTGACGATCGAACCGCCATCCATGCTCATGCCGGTATAGGCGATCTCTTCCAGTCCGGCCAGGACCGGATTGCTCGTCAAGCCGGACAGGGCTACGCCGTCGCCGCCGCCCGTCTGCAGGGACCAGTCGACTTCGAGATTGGTGCTGACCCGCGGCAGGACGCCGATCCCGGCCATCTCGCCGTTGAGGTGCAGCGACAGGATATTGCTGCCGCCGTCAAGCGCGGTTCCCTTGAGCGTGGTGACCGGGTTGATGCTGCCGAGATCGGAGAAGCCCAGACGGCTGTCCGAAGTCGTGCCCTTCTGCACGTTCACGTCGAAGTTGAGGATGGCCCCGGTGTCGTCACCGGGATCGGTCACATCGAGCTGCAGGAAACCGAGCCAGCCCGTGGCGCTGCCGCCGCCTGCCAGCTGCGGCAAGGTCACGGTGAGGTCGAGGGCAAGATCAGTCCCATCCCCATCGAAGTCGGAAACATCGATGTAGGCGCCTTCGACGAAGTTCACCCCGAAGCCAAGATCGATCTCCCAGTTGAACTCGACTCTGACCGGCGTATCGACATCGAAATCGAGCCCCGGGATGCCGAGGTCGAAATCGGTCAGGGTGATGTAGTCGGTCCCGCCCAGAGTGAAGTTCCACTGGCGGTACCAGTTGGAGATATTCCCCGACGTCAGATCGAAATCGTAGTCAACATCCCCGATGAGGTAGCTGCCCAGTGCCGCCTGGAGCAGGTTCGTGATGAAGTCGTCACCATCGAGGTCGAGGGCATCCGGATCCGGATTGATGGCATTGGCGACTCCGTTCTTGAGGGTACTGTAGAGCGAGTTGCGGAAGTTTTCGAGGAAGAGGATGTCGGCCATCTGGTCGCCGATGAACGGCAGGTCGAGTCCCAGCACGTCGCCGGCCAGGATGTCGCTCAACCCCTCCAGGTAGAAGTTGACCGTATCGATCGCCAGCATGATGTTTTCGAAGGGGTCGAACTCGATGGTACCGGAAAGGATGTCGGCCTCGATGCCCGAAAAGTCCGGGGTGGTGACGGACAGGCTGCTGAGGTTGCCGCTGGCTTTGAAGTCCCCGAGGTAGTCATTCGGCCCCTCGCCGCCGAAGAACATCGGCAGCACGATATCAATCTGGTTTTCCGTAATGACGGCATCCAGGAAATCATCGGGGTCGTCCGTATCGGCCGGGTCGAAATCAACCGCGCTGATAAGTTTCTTGTGGATTCCCGAACCAAAATCCAGCCCCGGCAACGCGAAGGCCACATCGATCAGCGCATCGCCGTCCTGGATGAAGACCGCCAACGGCCCGAGCGAAGCCCGGAAGACCAGCCCCATGCCGTCCTCGCCACCGGCATAGGTCTGCCCTTCCCCTTCGACGTGCAACTCCGCGGCGATATTGCTGGTATCGAACAGGTAGGCATTGTTGGGTGCCGCGAGATCGATGCCGACATTCAGATTCATGTCCAGGGCGCCGTTGACCTTGAGGACCCCGCCACTGGTCAGATTGGGCAATGTTCCAGGCAGATCGATGTCAAGGCCGAGTTTGGTATCGATGCTCTCGTGCAGGTTGAGATCGACCAGCAGCATGTTGTCGGCCTTGTCGAAATCCAGGGTCACAAAGTCGACGGCGTCGGTTGCACCCGGATCGACCCCCACCGGCAGTCCAAAGGCCCCGCGCAGGGCGTTGGGGATGTCTTGCAGGCGCAGGGCAGGCAGATCGACGGCCTCGGGGTCGAGGGCCAGGAGCGCCGCGACAAAGGCCTCGTCGATGTTGGTGACACCGCGCTCGAAACCATCTACCAGGCTCAGCAGGTCGCTGACGCTCTTGGTGATAGCGGGCAGGTCCTGGTTGAACAAGGCGAAGTTGGCGTCGATGTTGCTCAACAGAACTTGTAGGCCATGGAGTGCCGAGCCGATATCGGCGTAGTCGAGATCCTTGAAAGCGTAGAGATCGCCGGTGTCGCCGGCAAGGTCATCGAAGGTCGCCACCGGCGGGGCCGGGTCGAAGGGGTTGCCGAAGCCGGTGATCTTGAAGCCGACGTCGTAGTCCTTGCCATCCAGCAGGCCGAAACCACTGGTCACGCCGTCACCGTCAACGAAACCGATGTCGTCGAAACCGGGCTGGACATCGACGTGCAGGTTGAACTCGCCGAAGCTCTCCATCTGGGCGGCTGCGCCGCCGGTATTGAGGGCGATTTTCGTGCTGTCAAGAAGGTTGGCGGACTTGACGTTGACGATCCCCTCCGCCCCCGCGAAGCTGCCTTTCACACTAGCGACAGTGAGGATTCCCTGCGCGGCGTCGTTGGCGAGGACAAAAGCCGACCCGATGATCGCCGGGCTGTCCACATCATAGGCATAGACCATGGTACCAGGGGCAAAGTCGGTGGGGAAACCCGCCGGCGCATAGCGCAGTTCGTACGTCTCAGTGACCGCCGGTTCGGCTACCGCATTGGTCTTGGCGAACAACTGGGCCAGCGTGACTTCGCTCCCCGGGACCTGGCTCACCGGATTCTGCAAATCGGCGGTGAACTCGGCATACAGCGACCCCTTGAGGTTGGTATCGACGCCGACAATGCCGAACAACGCTGTCCCCGGGATGCCGCCCGCCGAATGTTCCATGCTCACCTCGGGGGTCTGCAGACCGAGGCCGCCCCACAGTTCGGCATCCCGGACAAAGAAACGGTCGTCGAGATGGGTCTGGCCAATGGGGCCGCCCTCGATCAGGGTGGGATCGCCATCGCCAAACTGATTCTGCGTCCCCTCGTTGCCCGCACCGAAGAACCCGAGGGTGATCATCGCGCTGGAGGCGTTGATCGATTCGACCCGGAACTGACCGGAGCCAGCGGTGGTGTCAACCAGTCGCAGCCCGGTATGGGTGGCGTTGAAGTCGGCGACCACGGCCCCGCCGGTGCTCGCATTGATATGATCGATCAGCTCCTGGACGGTATCGCCAACCAGGCTGTCCAGAGCAACGAAATACTCGCCGCCGGCGCTATCATAGATGACAAAGTCATAGAGGTCGGCAGTCGTAGCACCGGCTGGCAAGCCAAATTCGTCCCGGGCCTGGGCATTGGCATTAGCAACTGTGAATTCCACATCGGGATCGAGAGCGCTCAGAACCAGCCGCGTCCCCAGTGTGCCTGATACGTCGTAGCTGGCCTTGATCAGGCCGCCGAGACCGGCGGTGACCAGGGCGTTGTTGACATCGGCAGCCAGGTCAGCGGCCGTCCTGTTGGCGGCGGTATCACTGGCGTTGATGGTCACCGACACGGGGCCGGCCAGATCCGGATCACCGGCCGCATTTGTCAGTATATCAACATCAAAAGTCGCCGTTCCGGTCAACCGGCCGACCATGGGGGTCGGTGCCTTGACCGCCATGACCGTTGTGCCTTCGACGAAATAAGGGGTGAAACCAAGCTCGGTCCAGGCCGGATTGGCAAATTTGTTCGAGGCATCCTTCTCGGAACTGGCATGCACACGCAGTACCGAGGTGCCATCCACAGCGGTCAGCATGAGCCGGCCGGCCTTGACCCCTGCTTCCACGATACCGGCATAAGCGGTTCGGCCTATTGCGAGATTAATATCATCGGCAAAATCCTGAACCGTCTTGTTGTCACCCGTGTCGGACGCCAGGACTTCAATCCAGGCCCCGGTATCGCCATTGACGCTGATATGAATGTCGGCGTTCTTGCTCAGAACCGTGCGGACCCCGGCTTCACCCGTCACCGCTCGTTCGAGCTTGATCTTGATCCCTTCCATGCCGTTCAAGGCGGCAAGCGCGGTGTCCCCGTAAATCACCGCACCCGGCGGCGAGAGGTCGATGCCAAAGGTCATGCTGAGGCCGGTGTAGCCCTGCATGGCAACCTGTTGAGCTTCTGCCGCTGCCGTGGTGTCCAGGGTCAGCTTGGCAAAGGGGTTCAGGTCGACGTCGTACTCGAACGGCGCATCGAAGGCCACCGTGGTGCGCCCGCCGCCGATCAGTTCGACCTCGTAGGTCAGCTTGTTGCTGACCTTGTCGTAGGTGGCATTGATGCCGCCAGCCCCCTCAAGCGGCACGCCGAGCAGCGCATTCAGGCGGCTGGCCAGTGTCTGCGCCGTGGTGAATGCCGGGATCAGATAGGAGGTGCCCCCGGCATCCACGATCTTCTTGACCAGGCGGTCGGTGTCCGCTACGCCGTCGATACCGTCACCGCCCGTGTCAAAGATGAGCAGGTCGATCAGTCCGGAGAACGCGGCCTTGTCCGCATCGGTGTAGTTGAGCAGATCGGCCAGCGCGGCATCGGCGAAGGGGATATCGTAACCGGCAAACAGCCCGGTGTTGGCGATCTGCTGCAGAGCCGTGCCGAGGCCCATGAGCAGACCGACCATGCTTTCCGGCGTCACCAGGTTGAAGTTGAGCGGTTCGGCCATGTTGACCAGCCGGATTTCATCCGTCAGGGCAGAAATGGCAGGAACTGCCGCGGAACTGTCCTGCGCCGGAACAGAAGTTTCGGGATCGAAGGTGAAATTCAGGTCGAAACGCTTTTCGACGGCGTTGTACTCGGCGATCGTCGAATCGGCATCGAATGGGCTGAAGTTGCCGACAATGGCGACGTTGGCCGGTTGCCAGTCGTCGTCGGCAGGTGTCGTCGCATCTTCGAGGCCGGGGAGAACCTGCACGGGGAGCATCAGTTCGACATGCGAGGCGTCGCCTTTGGTGGCATCGAACAGGTTTTCCGTAGCGGTCGCGACGAGTTCGGCGTAAGTCACACCGGCATCGAAGGTCAGGGTCCTGCTGATCTCCAGGGACTGGCCGCCGGAGGATGTCAGAATGAGGAGGGTGCCATCGGTACTCGCCGTAACGACACCACCGAGGCCGGCCTGGTCGAGAGCCCGGTTGACGTCGGCAATCAGGTCGTTGATATCCTGGTTGATCGTCTTGACGCTGAAACTGCGCACGTTCGTATCGTTCCCCGCAAGCAGTATCTTACCGCTAATGACAACGACGTTGATGCGGTCCGCTCCGACCGCGGCATCGATGGCAGCGTTGATATCGGCGGCAAGTGCCCCCAGCGTGCCTCTGTCGTTGTCGGGCACAGTAATCGCGTAGGTGGAGATCGTGCCGGCATCATTAAGCGTGAGTTTGAAGTTGGCCTCATCAGACAGGTCGGCTACAGCATCGTTTGCCGCGAGGAGTTGAAGACCAAGGATTGTATCGCTGGCGAAACCAATTTCTGAAGTTGCAGTGCCAGACGCCTCAACCCGGATCGCAATGACTTCTGAGGTGACACTGAAGCGGATACGGTCACTGATGATGCTGGCAGTGACCTCCACAAGGGTGTCGATCGGCGAACCATTGAGCTTGGTGTTGATGTCCGATGCCAGAGATCCAGCGCTGAAGTTGCCATCGGTATCAGTGTCGGTCAGCGTAAAGCTGTAAACGATGGGAGCTGATCCGTCGGCCTTCCAGACAGTGACGGTGAAATCCGCATCGCCGCTGATGTCATACACGGTTGGCGCGCTCAGTGCCTCAAGCCGCGGGACCGATGCCTCTTGGTCGTCGTTGAGGCCGATGTCGGTATGGGACGGATCGGCAAACTTCACCGTCACCAGCTGCGGAATCGCACCACCGACCGACAGCAGGAAAGTCTCATCATCGGTGTATTCGTAGATGTTGGGGCCGTCGCCATCCGGCGTGGCACTGATGACACCGGCGAGACCAAGAGACTCATTGGCGAAACCGAGGGGTGTGTCGCTGGTGGACACTAGCGAGAACTGCACACTGTCGGCAACCGTGTCGCTGTCGGTATCGACAAGGGACACATTGATCAGGCCGTCAAGGCCAGCGGCAGACAAAGCGGTTTCGATGTTGCCCTTGAGGACGGTCCAGTCGGCGGCCTCGGTATCGGCTACTGTCACGGTCTTATTGATGCCGACATTGCCGATGCGCAGGAAGAAGCCGGCCTCATGCGCCAGATTCGGATCGGCAAGCGGATTGGCCGCCGTCACGACGCCGCCGGTCTGCTCGGCACCATGCTGGCTGTCAACAAAACCGAGGACGTCAGGATCGTTCGGATCGAGGAGGGTCGTGACAATATCGGCCTGCAGGTCGAGCGAGCCGTTGACCACCTGGGCTCCAAGGAAGCCGATGTTGAAGTTGAAGTCGAGGTCCGCATCATGGGCGGTGACGCTCAGCACCAGCGGGTCGGCCGAGCGGATGAAGAAATCGTTCTGGTCGACGGTTGCCTCTCCACCGGTGAACACGCCGAAGTCGAAGCCGAAACTCAGGGTCGAGGTGACCGGGACGGTCGGCATCTGGGGGTTGTCAGCCGAACCGGTGAAGGCCAGCAACTTGAGCGCATCGGCCTCGAGCCCGAGGTCGATGGGGAGTGTCTGCGTTATGGAGAGCTCGAAGCCCACCGAGAAGCTGATCTGGGCATCGGGGTCCTGGGTGAAATTGGCCACCTGGGCATCGATAATCTCGAAATTGACCAGATAGACATTGGAAAGGTGGTCAAGGTAGTGATCAAGGTCAGGGGTAAATAATAAATCGCCTTTGAGAAAATCCGTAAAGGTTTCAGTTGATGCGCCGGGATTCGCACGCAACCAGTCGCTGACCGGCTTGAAGAACCAGGCTTCGAGGAATTCGTTGACATCAACTTGCCCGTCATTGCTGGTATCGAGGTCGTCGAGTACTGCTTCGTCGTCATCACCAGTGTTAAAAGGATTAGGCCCATTGACATATCCGTTTCCGTCGGCATCGACCGGCACGGTGAACAGACAGTCGATCGTCGGCGCCTCGTAGACCGGGTTGCCATCGCCATCTATTCCAGCGGTGAGCAGCATCGGAATGCGCTCCCCGAGCAGCGCTTCATCCCCCAGAAAAGTGTCGAGGTGATTGTCGAACAGGTCGAGCCCATCCGCCAGGGCACCGGCGGCTCCCGCGACAAAATCAGCCGACAGCAGGATCCTCGGTTCCAGAACCTCGAAGTGCGTGCGCCGTTGAGGCGGGTGATTGACTCTGTGCGACTGGGGATTGCGATCGAAAAGACGGGACAGGATGTTCTTCCGATACAGTTTCATGGCGGGCCTCCTTAGGCAACAGGTCACATAATCAATAGATTCGAACTCTCATGAAATAATAATATTTTTGTGTCAGGCAACTCCCTGAGAAGCAGAGAAAAATAAGCGCCTGTTTTTTTCAGATGCACCGAAATAAAAAAAGCCGGTCTCCCAAGAAATTAGATTTCCTTGGCAGTCCGGCTGTCTTTTGCTTGCGAAGACCCGTGACTTTCCGTGCCCTGGTCAAGAATGGGCGTGGCTTTTCAAGGTGTTTTGTTTAAATCAAATTTTGTGACGCCATTGGGCTGATTGTTGGCTTGTCTGTTTTGTCGAGGAGCCCCATTTTTATGATTTTCTTAAACAAAATTATCATGGTTCTGTCAAGCAATATTCTATAAAATATATTATCATGTGGTTTCTGGTGGTTGCCCTGACTAAACATAAAAAAAATCAAACAATATTGTTTTGTTAGAAGTGATGCGCTGATTTGGCAACTTGTTTTTTTGTGTGCCACAATGTGGCATGTGGTGTCGACTATAAGGAGTCTCATGTATGTCGACCATAAGGAGTCTCATGTATAAACCGATCATCGGCACCCTCGGCTATGTGCTCTCACCCGACCGCCGGCAGACCCTGCTGGTGCATCGCATCAACCGGGCCGCGGATCAGCATCTGAATAAATATAACGGGTTGGGCGGCAAGATGCTGCCGGATGAGGATGTGTTTACCTGCCTGGTCCGGGAGATTCGCGAGGAGGCGGGCATCGAATGCCTCGATGTCGTGCTGCGCGGCACGATCAACTGGACAGGCTTCGGGCCGCAGGGCGAGGACTGGCTTGGTTTTATTTTCAGGATAGAGCGGTTTTCCGGCACACCGTATCATGAGAACGAAGACGGTCCCCTGGTCTGGGTGGCGATCGACCAGCTGGCGGAGTTGCCCATGTGGGAGGGCGACCGCTTTTTTCTGCCGATGGTATTTGATTCGGAAAATCGGTTGTTTCATGGGCATATGCCTTATTGTGACGGCCGGCCCCTTGGCTGGAGTTATGTGCGGTCCTGACAGTGGTTCGGCGGAATTTTGTGGCCTTTTAGGAAGAGATAAACAGCTTGCTTTGTGGTCAGTGCCCGATTATATTTTTTTCTAACTAGTCAGGTGGATAATCTATTAGGTTTTTTAATCTGTAGGGGTTTAGGGGTTTGGCATATAAGTGATTGGAAGTTATAAGATAAAGTTTGCCATGGTCCCGCGGAGTTAACCATTTTTCACTAACAGTCTACAGGCGAACAGTCTATAGACTAATAAGGAGATATTCGAATCATGGAGCACGCAGAAGAACTCGGCAAACTTGAACAGTTTGTGGAAAGAATGCTGGCCGGGTATAATGAGTTGAGGTCCGACTATGAAGGGTTGCAGTCTCGACTGCAACAGATGGAAGAAACCAACAAGGAACTTCAGGGGCTGGTCGACGGTCTTAAGGAAGATCGGAATGTGATGTACGGCCGGGTGAATGGGCTTATCGAAAAGATTGAGGAGTGGGAGGTGACCAGCGGCCGTTCTGTTTCGGCGGCTGCGGGCAGCGGCCAGAAGGGCAAGGCGGTGGATCGCACCATGCCGATTTTTTCCCTCGCTGCCTCGCCGAAGGGGGAATCTGCCGCGGGCTGATCGCGCCGGTAATCGGCGCGCAGCTGCAGGGGTAAGGGAGGCAGGTGTCGCCGGCCTCGGATGACAGGGTTGTTTTTCATGATCGATAGGGTGGTTGCTTGGAACGATTGGTCAAATTTGAGGTGTTCGGCCATGAATATCCGGTATACACCGACGTGCCGGAGGAGGATGTCGAAGAGATTCTGCGGCTGGTTAAGAAGCAGATAGAGGGATACTCGCAGAACGCGCCGGGCATAGTTCCCAACAGCAAGATTGCGGTGCTGGCCAGTCTTAATATGGCTGGCAAATATGTCAGCTTGAAAAGGG
>MGTE01000014.1:0-5531 GCA_001799275.1 Deltaproteobacteria bacterium RIFOXYD12_FULL_57_12 | reverse complement strand
ACAAACAGTCGATGGAACAGTATGCCGGGCGGTTGAATCAGATGATTGAACGCTCTTTTGCCCAGGGAGAGCAAAGCAAACGCGAGGATGGAGGTGTGTAGGTTTTTTCTCTTGGCGGTATGCGCAGCAGTTGGGGCGAAGCCGGGAGATGACATTGAAGTAAATTGGAACTTCAGGTTCCCCTGCGCTGTTGGTGATCGGCGGAACATTTTGAGCCAACTCTAATGATAAGGGCGGCTCCGCTGTCTCCGGAAAGGAATGCGGCCAAGGCCATATTCCTTGAAAGGGATATGAGATCTGCCCACCTAACGCAGTTAGGTTCTATCATTTCTGCTGACACGGCAGGGCGGGGGATCTTTATTTGTGTTTATAATGCATCGTTTCGCTTTCGTTGGGCGGAAGGTGTTTCATATATAATTCGGGGAGTACCGAAGATTAGGATTAGGCGGGGAGGACAACCAGATGGCTTATGTTCCTGAGAGATTCAGGTTTATATATAGCAGATTGTATAATCCGGGTCCGCATCAGGATTAGCCTATTTGGTGTAGTGGTTGTTCTTCTGTTTTGGAGAAATTCGGGTTCGGCAAGTGAATTGGTGCGGTTCTGGAAGGTGCTGTCGACATTGGTGAAGATCCATGTCGCGTTGTTGTGCCCGGCTAAGCCCGGGCCTGGTATTTTCAGGGAATTCGTCTTCGGTTGACCTGCCGTTTCCGTCCCTCGCGGATCTGCTTTGATCCGTCCGTCTTGATTCTTTTTTTCATCGCGTTTTCCCCTCGTAAGTTCAATCGGTCGCGACGTGCGTCGCCCCTGTCCTGAAAGGCTTGCCGTATCAGCCCGACTTGCAGCGCGGGCATTCATATAAACCTTTTGCTTTCTTCAGCCCGTCGGGAAGGAGGTGGCAAAAACCCAACAAGGAGGGGTACTCCGTGAATATATTTCATATTTCTGCTCAGGTCGCACTGGTTGTTTTGCTAGGTATTCTGGCTGGAGTGGCGGTGGGATACTACCTTCGGAAGCGACTGGCCGAAGGGCATCGGAAAAATATTGAGGCCCAGGGTCGGCAGTTGATCGAGAGTGCCATTCTGGAGGCGGAGCGGATCAAAAAGGAGGCCGCCCTGCACACCAAGGACGAGGCCTTTCAGCTAAAACAGGCTCTGGAAAAAGACATTCAGGAGCGGCGGGCCGAGGTTCTCCAGGAAGAGAAGCGGCTCAGTAAGAAACTCGACCAGATCGAAACCAAGATCGATCTACTGGATAAGCGGGAGACGGATTTTTTGCGGCGTGAACAGGATTTTATCCGCCGGGAAAAGGCCCTTGAACAAAATGTCCGGCAGATAGACGCGCTCGTGATGGAACAGCGCGAGAAGCTTGAGAAGATTGCCGGCATCTCACAGGAAGAGGCCAGGAAACAGCTTATCGAAAGCATTGAGAGCGAGGCGCGGATGGAGGCGGGTAAGCAACTGGTCCGCATTGAGAATGAAATGAGGATGCAGGCGGATAGGAAGGCCAAGAATATCCTGGCGTTGGCCATATCGCGCTATGCCGGTGATTATGTTGCCGAGCGGACCGTTTCGGTTGTCCCCTTGCCCAGTGAGGACATGAAGGGGCGGATAATCGGCCGGGAGGGCCGGAATATCAGGGCACTGGAGGCAGCGACCGGCATCGATATCATCATCGACGACACACCCGAGGCGGTGATTCTCTCCGGGTTCAATCCGGTGCGGCGGGAGGTGGCGCGTCTTTCTCTCGAACAGTTGATCACGGATGGCCGCATCCACCCGGCCCGGATCGAGGAGATCGTTGCCAAGGTCGCCAAGGAGTTGGAGGTGACCATGCGGGAGGCCGGCGAACAGGTTACCTTTGACGTCGGGGTGCACGGGGTGCATGTGGAACTGATCAAGCTGCTCGGCCGTCTGAAATATCGGACCAGCTACGGCCAGAATGTCTTGCAGCATTCCGTGGAAGTCGCCTTCCTCTGCGGGATCATGGCGGCCGAACTGGGGCTTGACGAGAAACAGGCCAGGCGGGCCGGCCTGCTGCATGACATCGGCAAGGCGGTCGATCATGAGATCGAAGGGTCGCATGCCACCATCGGCGCCGACATCGCCAAGAAATACGGCGAGCCCGCCGAGGTGGTGCGGGCCATTGCCGCGCACCATGAGGACATTCCGCCGGAATCGGTTCTCGATGTCCTGGTGCAGTCCGCGGATGCCTTGTCCGGCGCCCGGCCCGGCGCCCGCAAGGAGATGCTGGAGACCTATGTCAAGCGCCTGGAAGACTTGGAGCAGATCGCCAATGCCCATAAGGGCGTTGAGAAATCCTACGCCATCCAGGCTGGCCGCGACCTCAGGATCATCGTTGACAGCGGCGTTGTGTCCGATCAGGACTCCATGCTGATGAGCCGCGAGATTGCCAAGGAGATCGAACAGCAGCTGACCTATCCCGGTCAGATCCGAGTGACCGTCATCCGCGAGACCAGAGCGGTTGAATATGCCCGTTGAGCGGCAATGCTTAGGGGAGTCCCATACAGACAGGAAATTGTTCGATGATGCTTACGATTGATGCACAGATAGAACTCATCGTCCGGGGAGCGGTCGATGTTATTTCAAGAGAGGATCTGCGGAAGAAACTGCTCAGATCCATGGAATCAGCCGTGCCGCTGCGGATCAAGGCCGGTTTTGACCCGACCGCCCCGGACCTTCATCTCGGCCATACGGTATTGATTCAGAAGATGAAGCATTTCCAGGAGCTCGGGCACGAAATTTTATTTCTGATCGGCGACTTCACCGGGATGATCGGTGATCCGACCGGCAAGTCCGAGACCAGAAAACCGCTCACCCGCGAGGCGGTCCGTCAGAATGCCGAGACGTACAAGGAGCAGATTTTTAAAATTCTCGATCCGGCGAAAACCTCGGTGGTGTTCAACAGTGAGTGGCTCGGCAGTCTCACCTCTCATGACTTCATCCGGCTGGCTTCGCAACTTACCGTTGCCCGGATGCTGGAGCGGGAGGATTTCAAGGTGCGGTTCGAAAACGAACGGCCGATCAGTATTCACGAGTTTCTCTACCCGTTGATCCAGGGGTACGACTCGGTGGCGATCAAGGCCGATGTCGAGCTGGGGGGGACGGATCAGCTCTTCAATCTGCTGATGGGCCGCGACCTGCAGCGGGCCTGGGGCCAGGAGCCGCAGGTGGTCATCACCATGCCGCTGCTGGAAGGGCTGGACGGGGTCGAGAAAATGAGCAAATCACTCGGCAACTATATCGGCATCAACGAGGCGGCCGATGCCATTTATGGCAAGGTGCTGTCCGTCTCGGACACTCTCATGTTTCGCTACTATGATCTGCTCAGCGATCTGGCCTCGGACGAGATAGCCGCTCTGGCCCGGGAGGTGGAGAAGGGCAGCCTGCACCCCAAGGCCGTCAAGCAGAGGCTAGCCCGCGAACTGGTTGCCAGATTCCATGGGGTGGTGGCCGCTGAAAAGGCGGAGGCAAATTTCGAAAAGGTCTTCAGGCATCACGGCCTGCCCGACGAAATTCCCGAGCAGGTGTTGCCGGCGGGCGGCGAGGATGTCTGGCTGCCTCGCCTTCTGGTTGATGCGGGCGTCGCCGCCTCGACATCAGAGGCGCGGCGGTTGATCGACCAGCAGGCGGTGTCGGTGGATGGGGTAAAGGTCACCCATGTCGATCAACGCATACCAGCTACCGGCGAAATTTTGCTGAAGGTCGGTAAGAGACGATTCTGCAAGGTGATTTTCCGGTAAAACCTTACTTCTACTGTCACATTCCAAAAGAATCCAGGAGTCAGGATTCAGAATTCAGGAGATAAAGAGAAACATTCTTTTGGCCAACTGGTTCAATTTATTCTGTCTCCTGAATTCTGTATTCTGAATTCTGCAATGTGACAAAGTAAAATTACTCAACTGGTAGTTTTGCAGGCGGCGCAACGACCCTCGAATTCCACATGATGCCCAAGGATTTCGTAGCCGCTGCACGTCGCGACTTTCTGTTCCAGATCAAGCAGTGGATTAATCTCTACATCGTCAACCCTCCCGCACTGCACACAGCGCACATGGTAGTGCGGGGCGGCATTGCCGTCGAATCTTTTCTGTTCCCCCCCCACCTTCAGTTTCCTGATCAGCTCATGTTCCGTCAGTAATTCCAGGTTGCGGTAAACCGTGCCCAGTCCGATGCGTGGCAACCGCTTTCGGACCATGTCGTAAACCTCGCTGGCTGTCGGGTGTGATGTTACCTTTCGGAGTTCATCTAGAATTACCTGCCGTTGGCTGGTAATCCGCATTGTGTTTGGCAGATTTTCCATTGTATCCTCCCCAGGATAAAGAATAATTTTATTGTTTGGGAATTATTCTTTTCTGAGACTTTAAGGGCAATTTATAAAAAGGGCAAATGTTCTTTGGCGGCAAGACGAAAAATTATCGAATCGGCGGGTTGAAATAGCCGAATTTTAAGCCCGGGAATAATTTCTTCAGGCGACGCAGCCACTGCCGCATGCCAATCGGCGGCGATTGGGGGGAATGTTCAACCACCTCAAGATACCAGTCCGGGTCCATGTTCAGGTTGCGCAACTGGATTAGATCAGGTTGCTGTGCGTCAAGCAGGGTGCAGAGAGCGGTGAATTCATCCGGGTCATCGGTGAAACCGGGGAGGATGAAATAATTAAGGGATACGAACCTGTTTTTTGCCTTCATGATGCGAATTGACTCGCAGACATCGGTGAATGCGAAGCCGAGGGGCCTATAATAACGATTGTGGCAGGCAGGGCGGGCACTGTTCATGCTGACCCGGATGCTGTCAAGCCCGGCCGCGGCCAGGCGGTCAACGGCCGCGGGCAGGCTGGCATTGCTGTTCAGATTGATCGTGCCGCGGTCCGTCTGGGTCCGGATGAGGCGGATGCCCTGTTCGATGGTCCTGGCCTGCAGGAGAGGTTCCCCTTCGCAGCCCTGGCCGAAGCTGGCTATCGGCCGTGGTGCCTTGCGCAGATGGGGGACGGCAACTTCGGCGATTTCCGCGGGCGTCGGCACGAAACGGATGCGTTCCTGGGTGGACGGACAGCAGCCGGCGGGCTGCAGGGAGATGCAGCCCACACAGTTGGCGTTGCAGGCCGGTGAGGTCGGCAGCGGTGCCTCCCAGCGTCCCAGGAAATAGTTTCTGGCTGCCGGGCAGCCGTAGGTGAGGCAGCAGTTGCCTAAGTGCTGGATGAGCCGGTTGCGGGGATGGGCCTTCAGGGCGCGGTTCGTGCGGGTGGCAATCTTGGCGGGAACAAACTGGTCTGCATCCTGGCGGCGATCCGGGTCGCTACGAAAGGCTGTCACCCAGAACCGTCCTTTGTGCCAGCCGACCGCGGTATAGGCGAACAGCGGCAGCGGCGTCAGATCTGGCCGGCTTTTCTGAAAGGCCGCCGTATGGATGGCGGTATGGGCCGGGGCCATGAATGCGGCCACCGCCTGGATGCCCTCCTGCGGTCGGTCAGGGCTCTCGGTAAGAACGATCGGTTTGCCGGTATGTGGCTCG
>MGTE01000013.1:5294-5685 GCA_001799275.1 Deltaproteobacteria bacterium RIFOXYD12_FULL_57_12 | reverse complement strand
TCCGGGCCCGCGCTTTCCGAGTGCACAAGGATCTGATCGTCGACCGCAACAGCCTGGAGGTCATGCTCATCGAAGGCGGCTATGTTTCGGTGAACATTGGCGGCGCGCCGGACGGCAACGCCATTCCCATTCCCCGGCAAACCGCCGAACAGGCCCTGGACGCGGCGGCCTGCATCGGCTGCGGTGCCTGCGTCGCTGCCTGCCCCAATGCCTCGGCCATGCTCTTTGTCGGCGCCAAGATCTCCCATCTCGCCCTTCTGCCCCAGGGCGACCCGGAACGGACCAGGCGGGCTTTAGCCATGGTCCGCCGGATGGACGAACTCGGCTTTGGCAACTGCGGCAACCATGGGGAATGCGAAGCCGCCTGCCCGAAGTCCATCTCGATTGGCAA
>MGTE01000013.1:5098-5179 GCA_001799275.1 Deltaproteobacteria bacterium RIFOXYD12_FULL_57_12 | reverse complement strand
CACCGCCGCCGCAGGCACAACCCGTACATGATTCATCTGACCAATATTACCAAGCAGCACGGTTCCCAGGTCCTTTTCCAG
>MGTE01000013.1:4549-4893 GCA_001799275.1 Deltaproteobacteria bacterium RIFOXYD12_FULL_57_12 | reverse complement strand
GAGGCCCTGGCGGCGCTTCTGGCCCGCTACGGCGACATGGTGGAGGAATTCGAGCATCGGGGCGGCTACGATCTTGAGGCCCGGGCCCAGGCGGTGCTGACCGGGCTCGGCATCGGGCCGGATGATTTTGGGCGGCCGGTGGAGTCGTTCAGCGGCGGCTGGAAGATGCGCATCGCCCTGGCGAAGATTCTAACGATCAACCCGGACGTGCTGCTGCTCGACGAGCCGACCAACCACCTGGATGTCGAATCGATCATCTGGCTGGAGGAGTGGCTGGCTACCGAGTTTAAGGGCGCGCTGCTCATGACCTGCCACGACCGGGACTTCATGAACCGCATCGTCAC
>MGTE01000013.1:4088-4388 GCA_001799275.1 Deltaproteobacteria bacterium RIFOXYD12_FULL_57_12 | reverse complement strand
CCCGCGCCTCCCATGCCTCCCAGGTACAGTCGCGGGTAAAAAAACTCGAAAAAATCGAGCGGATCGAACTGCCGCCCGAGCAGCGTATCGTCAGATTCGAGTTTGCCGAGCCGCCCCGAAGCGGCGACGACGTGGTGCGGATCGACGGACTCGGCAAGAGCTGGCTGCTGCCGGACGGCAGGGAACGCTCGGTCTTCGGCAACGTCTCCGGGATGATCCGCCGGCAGGAGAAGGTCGCCGTGGTCGGGGTGAACGGCGCTGGCAAATCAACTTTTTTAAAAATCCTGGCCGGCCGCATTG
>MGTE01000013.1:3890-4074 GCA_001799275.1 Deltaproteobacteria bacterium RIFOXYD12_FULL_57_12 | reverse complement strand
TTTTTCCGGGCTACTTCAGCCAGCACGCCATGGACCTGCTCGACCCGGCACGGACCGTGTTCGAGACGGTGCAGGATGCCATGCCCCAGGCGACCATCGGCGTGATACGCAACCTGTGCGGCGCCTTTCTCTTTACGGGCGACGACGTTGACAAACGGATCGCGGCGCTTTCCGGCGGTGAAAA
>MGTE01000013.1:3590-3849 GCA_001799275.1 Deltaproteobacteria bacterium RIFOXYD12_FULL_57_12 | reverse complement strand
ACCTGCTGATCCTTGACGAGCCGACCAACCATCTGGATATCCAGTCCCGGGAGATCCTGCTGGCGGCGCTTGAAAAATTTACCGGCACCGTGGTGCTGGTAAGCCACGACCGACATTTTCTCCGCTCCCTGGTCGACCGGGTTTTTGAAATCGATCACGGTGAAATGCGGACCTACGAAGGAAGCTACGAATATTACCAGACCAAGAGCTTACCCATAACTGCAAGCTCTAAATCCGACCGGCAATGCCGGGCCGCCTG
>MGTE01000013.1:1512-3538 GCA_001799275.1 Deltaproteobacteria bacterium RIFOXYD12_FULL_57_12 | reverse complement strand
CCCCAACCAAACCAACTGCGACATATCAGGCTATCAGGCTGTAGGCTGTTAGCTGTTGTAGTGACCGCGGGAAAGCGCCCATTGAAACGCTCCGCGGCTCGTATGATCAACTTTTTTCTCTTCAGACTATAAGGCTACAGACTAACAGTCTAATAACCCAAACAAGGATACCAAATGAATTTTCAAGATTTCAAGTTAGACCCCCAGGTCGCGGCCGGCGTAACGGCAGCGGGCTACACCACGCCAACGCCGATTCAGGTGCAGGCGATTCCCACGGTCATGCAGGGCCGCGACGTCATGGGCCTGGCCCAGACCGGCACCGGCAAGACCGCGGCCTTTGCGCTGCCGATTCTGCACCGCCTGCTGACCGGCAAACGCGGCCAGATCCGGGCGTTAGTGATTGCCCCCACCCGGGAGCTGGCCGAACAGATCAACGAGGCAATCATCGGCCTCGGCAAAGAAACCAAACTCCGCACCCTCACGATTTACGGCGGCGTCGGTTTCAACCCGCAGATGCAGACCCTGAAAAGAGGTGTTGAGATCGTCGTCGCCTGCCCGGGCCGTCTGCTCGACCATATTACCCAGGGAACCATCGACCTCTCCCATCTGGAGGTACTGGTGCTCGACGAGGCGGATCAGATGTTCGACATGGGCTTTTTCCCGGACATCCGGCGCATCCTGCAAAAACTGCCCAAACAGCGCCAGACCCTGCTCTTCTCGGCCACCATGCCCGACGAGATCCGACGCCTGGCCCGCGAGGTGCTTGCCGATCCGGTCACGGTCCAGGTGGGCACCACGGCCCCGGCCCAGACGGTGAGCCATGCCATCTACCCGGTGGCGCAGCATCTGAAAACCGGCGTGCTCCTGGAGTTGCTCAAGCACACCGACACGGACTCGGTGCTCATTTTCGCCCGCACCAAGTACCGGGCCAAACGCCTGGGCGAACAGTTGACCCGCGCCGGCTATAAGGCGGCCTCGCTGCAGGGCAACCTGTCGCAGTCCAAGCGGCAGGCGGCCTTAAACGGCTTTCGGGACGGCACCTTCCAGATCCTGGTGGCCACCGACATCGCGGCCCGCGGCATCGACGTCAGCCAGATCTCGCATGTGATCAACTACGACATCCCCAACACCACCGACGCCTATATCCACCGGATCGGCCGCACCGGCCGCGCCTCGAAGAACGGCGATGCTTTCACCCTGGTGACCGGCGAAGACACGGTCATGGTCCGCAACATCGAACGGGTCCTGGGCAGCACCATCGAACGCCGCGTGGTTGAAGGCTTTAACTACACCTCGCCGGCCCCGAAAAAGGACGAGGAATTCGCCCGGCCGCCCCGACAGCCGATGCCGCGCCGCAAGCCGGCCGGCGCCGGGACGAGCGCCTTTGGCAAAAAACCGGCCGCCCCGGGCAATGGCAACCGAAAAGCACCCGCCCGCCCCGGCAGTTCGCAAGGCGGCAGGGGTGCGTCACCGCTCGGTATCAAGTTCGCGGCCCGGCCAACCAGCCAGAGCCGCCGCGCCCGCTGAGTTCGTCAACCTCGCATTCTTAAAACAAAACGCCGCAGGCTCTTCAGCCTGCGGCGTTTTGTTTTTTTACATCAGCGTAATACGGAAAAGCGAATTTGATGATCCCGCCAAAGTGCAACAACGCAGCACTTGAAAAAAATACCGCAACAAGACAACCGCTGGTTGACGCCTCCGTCCAATGTAGTTACAATGACTACATGATCAGCTAAGGGACTCGGAAAATACTAATGTACCTGGATCGCGCCCGGATTGGGGTCAGATTTGGTTGCGCCGATTGAGGCAAGACCAAAGATGGCCCGAAGACGGGATGCGTGATGGTATATTAGTATTTTCCGCGTCCCTAATATCTCAATCAAATGGAGATCAACATGAAAACGGAAGTCATCGGCATCAGGGAAGCCAAGACACATCTGAGCAAGTATCTGAAAATCGTCAGCCAGGGAGCCGAGGTTATCCTAACCGACCGGGGAGTGCCGGTCGGCAAAATCGTACCTATCCC
>MGTE01000013.1:1280-1452 GCA_001799275.1 Deltaproteobacteria bacterium RIFOXYD12_FULL_57_12 | reverse complement strand
CCGCCAGCCGACCCGCCGGGGAACCGGACAACAATTCCCGTTTGCGGTCCAGAACGGAATAGCGCAGCAATTCCTCCGGGAGGATAGGGAGAATGGGTGAAACCTCAACCGTATTCTACTGGGATACCTCCGCCTTGCTGTCTCGTTTTTTCAGTGATATCCACAGCAGAAC
>MGTE01000013.1:1154-1260 GCA_001799275.1 Deltaproteobacteria bacterium RIFOXYD12_FULL_57_12 | reverse complement strand
CCGAGGCAGTGCACCTTCTGCCCTCCCTTGCCCATGCCGAGGCGAGCGCGGTCATTGCCAGGATGACGAAAGAGGCGGTGATTACCCCCGACCTCGCCGAGACAGT
>MGTE01000013.1:0-1146 GCA_001799275.1 Deltaproteobacteria bacterium RIFOXYD12_FULL_57_12 | reverse complement strand
CCATGGAAAGCGGCCCGTGGCGGGCACTGAACGGCCTGCCGGACCGGAGCGTTGTTATGGATCTCTCACGGAAGTGGCCGCTTAGAGGCGCCGATCTATGGCACCTGGCCTTGGCCGTCAGCCTGAAAAAGGATCTGCCCGAAATCCGTCTGCTCACCTTTGACGACCAACTCCGGGAGGCAGCCGCTGGTGAAGATCTGGCGGAAAAGGTTCTTTGACTCAGCCACTCGAAGGTTCAATCAGACAGGTCATTGATAGCCAATACCTGTCAGGATCGGCAAGAAAATCAGGTACGACCTCTACCTCATTTTTTAGTTCATGCCTTGTGGCTAACCCGGATCAGCGACCTACAAGATTACCACAGTCTCATGGACTCGTCTGGTTCAAAACCGTATCCAGGGCATTGATCAGACCGGCTCCCTGATGGTCCGAATCAAGGCCAAAGATCTCCTGAGCCCGCAGCAGCATGCCCTGGCTGTCAGGAGACAACATCAGGGCGGCGACGCCGGCAACATGTGGCGCCGCCATTGATGTGCCGCTGAGCACCTTGTAGGTGCTGCCCAGATATGTCGAATTAATCGCCACACCTGGCGCGGCAAAAGCAATTTCCGGCCCGAAATTGCTGAACCAGGCGAAATCCAGGTTCGCATCCACAGCGCTGACGGCAAGGACCTCCAGATATCTGGCCGGATAACTCACACCACCGCTTTCGTTGCCGGCCGCGGCAACAAGTATCAGGCCCTTCTCAGATGCATAACTAACCGCATCGTGCATGACCTTGGAATCCGCTGCGCTGCCGAGGCTCATGTTGATGACCTGAGCGCCGTGCTCCACGCAGGAGATAATGCCGTCGGCCACGGCCGAGGTATAGCCCGATCCATTCTTGTCGAGGACTTTTGCGGCAAAAAGAGAGGCCGCGGGTGCGACGCCGACGACGCCTTTATCGTTCTCCCGCGCGGCAATGATCCCGGATACATGGGTGCCATGGCCATTGTCATCACTCCATTTCGTCGGATCGATTTTCCCTCTGGCAACCACAAAATTTTCACCGCCAACAACCGCTCCGGCAAGGTCTGGATGCGTGCCCTGGATTCCGGTATCAACAACGCATACCGTGACACCTAACCCGCTGCTGTAAGTGTTAGC
>MGTE01000012.1:11243-22957 GCA_001799275.1 Deltaproteobacteria bacterium RIFOXYD12_FULL_57_12 | reverse complement strand
ACCCGCAGGCCGAGGGCCGCGGCCCTGGACATGGTGGCGGCCAGGACCGTGCCGCTGCTCCAGGGCATGTCCGTGAACAGGGCCGGCATTCCCTGCTTAAGCCCGATCAGGTAGTAGCCGCCGTCCCGAGCCGGGCCCAGGACCAGATCGGTCTGGTCGAGGGCGGTGAAGGCCGCGGCCAGAATCTCGGCGGAGAGTCCGGGACAGTCGCTGCCGACCAGCACCACGTTTTTTGTGCCCGCGGCCAGTGCGTCCCGGAAGGCGTTATCCATTTTAGACCCCAGATCACCGGCAGCCTGTGGCCGGCAGTTAAGACCGGGACCGAGCCATTGCCGCATTTTTCCGGCGTCGCCGCCCGCATAGCGAACCTCCAGACCGATTGACCGCTGCCGGGCAAGCTGGCCGGCCTCGGCCAGGACGTGTTCGGTCATCCGCCGCTGCAGATCAGCGGCGCCGGCCTCGCCCAGAAGCGGAATCAGACGTGTCTTAACCAGACCGGGCTCAGGATAGCGAGTGAAAATAATGAGAACTTCGTGGGGCGGCGTTTTGTTCATGGTGTCTGCTTCATGCCTAGGGAAAGAGCGCAACAGGCATGTGCGGATTGCCTGCGGGTATGGTATGTTGCTGCCATGACTTCCGCATCACAGAAACGGCAGAAAAAAAGACTCGCGCCGAACTCCTACCGCAAGCGGACGTACCGGGCGCTGGTGGAAAGCAACGGGCTTGTCTCCTCACAGGTGACGGTGCGTGAGACCGATCTACAAATCCTGGCGCCGCGGGATGTCACGACCCAGGCCTACGATCTGGTATACCATTATCGGAATCAGCTTGAAAACTATATAGCCACGCATCCCGCTTTTTTGACCTCGCTGGCGCCGCTGCCGGCCGATCCCCTGGCGCCGCCGATTGTCAAGGCCATGCTGAAGGCCGGCCAGGTGGCGGCGGTCGGACCCATGGCCGCGGTGGCCGGCGCGGTGGCGGAGTTCGTGGGCCGCGATCTGCTGGCCGGCGGCCTTGACGAAGTCATGGTCGAAAACGGCGGCGATATTTTCCTCATGCGCACCAGGGAGTGCGTGTCCGCCATCTTTGCCGGGCCCTCGCCGTTAAGCCAGCGGGTCGGACTCCGAATCGCCGCCGCCGACATGCCGCTCGGCCTCTGCACGTCGTCCGGCACGGTCGGCCATTCCTTAAGCCTGGGCACGGCCGATGCCGTGACCGTGCTGGCCGCCTCCGCCTCGTTAGCCGACGCCGTTGCCACCCTGGTGGGAAATGCGGTGCAGGACGAGCAGACCATGGGCGCGGCCCTGGAACTGGCCCAGACCATTCCGGGCATCATGGGCGTGGTCATTATCAAAAATGAACAACTGGGGGCCTGGGGCAAGGTCGATCTGGTTAAAATCGCCTGAGAGGGCGGTTACTGCAATGCTTCACCGGCCGGAGAAGTTTCCTCCTGACCGGGGGTCTCTGCCGGGATCAGCAGGTTGAACGACTTGCCCAGGGAGCGGACCAGATTCAGGAAATTCTTGGGCAACGGCACCTGGCGGTCGACCAGCAGGATGCCGAGCGCATGGGCCCGGGCAAGAATGGCGCCGCTGTCGACGCCTTCCTGCGAATCGCAGAGAAAATGCATGCGCAGGGCATCGGTGATCGGAATCCGCAACTCCGCAAAAGTCGTGGCGATGCCCCGCAGTTCGGTGTCGAGCACCTCCTGGTTCTCCCGGACAAAGGCGACGAAGTGCGGTTCGTGGTTCGGGGTGCCGAAGAGTTCGTTGAGCAGGGCGCCGGCCAGCCGACTGGTATCGCCCGACGGCCGGTGCGGATAGCGGCGGGCGAGATGATCCCGGAATTTCTTGTAACAGATCATCTTGATGACGCCAATCCCCTCCCGCAGAATAGGAACCAGCCGGTTTCCTGGCAGTGGGCTTGGGTCGGTCGCTGTATTTTGTTCGATGGTCATACGAAAGCCCTTTAGGGAGTCGAGCAACTGCTGCTTGCTTCTTTCAGTTGTTGTTGATATAGCATGTTTGCCGTGATAGCAACCGATAACTAGCGGTTCAATAAAAAAATCGGAACTACACAGGGGGATAGTCTGTAGGTGTTTCGTCTATTAGCAACTGAAAAACCCAGAGATTGTACGCTGTCACCTTATTCTCAGTCGTTTTTTGCTAACAGACTACAGCCTAACCGTCTAACCAACCTGAGCAGTTGAAATCTCACGAACATGGGAGTTACGCATGACTGCAATCCACCCCGTAATCCTGGCCGGCGGTAGCGGGTCCCGCCTCTGGCCGCTTTCCAGGGAGCTGTATCCCAAGCAGATCCTGAATCTCATTGAGCAGAAGTCCCTGCTGCAGGCCACAATCAAACGGGTGCTGGCCATTCCGGCCACCCTGCCTCCCCTGGTGGTGGTCGGCGACGAACATCGTTTTCTGGTTCAAAATCAGATTAAGGAACTGGGTCTGCCAGAGCCGCTCTCTGTCCTGCTCGAGCCCCTTGGCCGCAACACCGGCCCGGCGGTCTGCGCTGCCGGGCTCTACAGCCTCACCCAGCATGCCCCCGATACGGTGTTGCTCGTTCTGCCGTCCGATCATCTGATCCGCGACCAGGCGGCTTTTTACGCGGCCGTGACCGAAGCGGTGCAACTGGCCGCGGCCGGCCGGCTGGTCACCTTCGGCATCCAGCCCCATGCGCCGGAAACCGGCTACGGCTATATCGAAAAGGGTGAGGGCAACGAGGTGTTGTCCTTTGTGGAAAAACCGAACCTGGAAACCGCCAAAAGCTATCTTGCCCGCGGAAATTTTTTCTGGAACAGCGGCATGTTTGCCTTTACCATCGACACCCTGCTCTCGGAAATGGCGCGCCATGCCCCAGCCATCCTTGAAGCCATGCGGGAGTCGGTGGAAAAAGGCCATGCGGACGATCCCTTTTTCCGACTGGATGAGGCTGGCATGAGCCGGAGTCCGGAGAATTCGATCGACTATGCCCTCATGGAGAAATCCGACCGGGTGGCGGTGGTGCCGGTGGATCTGGGCTGGAGTGATATCGGTTCCTGGCAGGCCCTCTGGGAGGTCTCGGCCAAGGACGCGGCCGGCAATGTGGTGCATGGCAACGTCATGCTGGAGGATGTCCGCAACAGCCTGGTGCGCTCCGAGTTGCGGCTGGTGGCGGCCGTGGGACTGGAGGACACCCTGGTGGTCGAGACCGCCGACGCGGTGCTGGTGGCGCCCCTGTCACGGTCCCAGGAGGTAAAGAAGATCGTTGCCCGCCTCAAGGCCGGCAACAAGGAGGAACACCGTCTGCACCGCACCGTCTATCGGCCTTGGGGCAGCTTTACCACCTTCGAAGAGCAGCCGCGTTTCAAGATCAAGCGCCTCACCGTCAACCCCGGCGCCAAGCTCTCCCTGCAGATGCACCACCATCGTTCCGAACACTGGGTGGTGGTGCACGGCACCGCCCGGGTCACCTGCGGCGACAAGACCTTTCTCCTGCAGGAAAACCAGTCCACCTATATTTCCGCCGGTGAAAAACACCGTCTTGAAAACCCCGGCCGGGTCGTACTCGAACTCATCGAGGTACAGAACGGCAGCTACCTGGGCGAGGACGATATTGTCCGCCTTGATGATGATTACGGTAGGGGAAAGGGGTAACTCAAAATGCCAGCCGGGAGGTAAAGACACATGACGCGTTTCGAATATGAGATATCCAGACATCCGGCGGAAATCTTCAACGAACTGGTGATCTTCTGCACGGCCGACGGGACCTGCAGCCTGGATCAGGTGCCGCCGGATCAGCCGGAAATTCTGAAAAATATTTTGAATGAACGCGGCAGCGAGGGGTGGGAACTGGTGCAGGTGCTGTTCGGCCGCCAGGGTTTTATGGCCATCTGGAAACGGCCGCTCGTCTAGCGGGCAAACCACTTACAGCGAGCGCCTGCGGCCTGCGCCCAAGTCGGTAAGCGGTTACAGGGTGCCGCAGATCCGCGTGTCAATCGTCGGCAGTTCCGTATGCCGACAACGAGGCCTGTTCGCTATACATCAGGTATGCGGGCAGGCCGATGACAAAGGAGAGGCGGTACCCTGTGACCGCTTACCTCACAGTTCCTCGGGCGTGAAGCTTACCGCCTCGTCGATGGTGCGGACGTCCAGGAGGAGCATGACCAGCCGGTCGACGCCGAGGGCGATGCCGGCAGCTGGCGGCAGGCGGGCCAAATCGGCCAGAAAGGGCTCCGGCATGGGACCGGGCTGCCGGCCAAGGCTGCGGACAGTCTCCATCTCGGCGACAAAGCGCCGCCGCTGCGCCACCGGCTCGGTCAGTTCGGAAAAGCCGTTGGCGATTTCAATACCGTTTATGTAGAGCTCGAAGCGTTCGGCCACCTGCGGATCATCCGCCTTCAGGCGGGCCAGGGCGCCGAGGGCGGCCGGGTAGTCGTAGAGCAGCGCGGGGCCGGCCTGCCCCAGATGGGGCTCGATATCCCGGCAGAGAACCTCTTCGAAAAGATTGTCGGCCAGGGCGGTTCGCAGGGAAACCTGCCCCCAGCGGTGGAAGGCCTCGGCCACGGTTATTCTCTCCCAGGGCCTGGTAAGGGAGATGACGCGGCCGTCCACGGTCAGGGCCGGCGGCCCGCCAACGGCCCGTTCCCCGCCCAGGGCCGCGGCCAGATGAAGGAACAACTCCTCGCAGTCGGCCATCAGGTCCCGGTAGTCGCTGTGGGTCCGGTACCATTCCAGCATGGTGAATTCCGGCAGGTGGCGGCTGCCGCGCTCACCCCGGCGCCAGCACCTGCAGATCTGGAAAATCTTGTCGCAACCGGCCGCCAGGAGTCGCTTCATGCAAAGCTCCGGCGAGGTCTGCAGAAACCAGCCGTCCGTCCGCACCGGCTCGATATGGGCCTCGGGCGCCGGGGCCGGCAGACGAATCGGGGTCTCCACCTCCAGGTAGCCCTGGCTGTGGAAGAACTGGCGCAGAGCCCGGAGAACCGCGTCCCGCTTTTTCAGACCGTCCGGTCGAAGCATGGTTGGAGGAGATCAGGCAAAGGCCGGCCAGGAAGCCGGCCGCAGGTTATTTCTTCACCCGGGTGATATAAGCGCCGGTTCGGGTGTCGATCTGGATCAGCTCGCCCTCTTCGACAAAGGGCGGCACCTGCAGGACATAACCGGTCTGGACGGTGACCGGCTTGGTGTCGCTGCCCGAGGTATCGCCTTTCATCCAGGGATCGGCCTTGGTAACGTTCAGGTTGACGGAGTTGGGCAGGGTCAGGCCGATTGGCCGGTCATTGAAAAGGAGAACATCGACCTCCATGTTGTCGATCAGGAAGTTGACGTCATCGCCCACCTGTTCCCGGTTCATCACGATCTGTTCGTAGTTGTTCAAATCCATGAAATGGAATTCGTCGGCCTGGGAGTAGAGAAACTGCATGTGTCGTTCGGCAAGCGCCGGCCGGTCGAATTTGTCGTTTGACCGGAAGGTGCGTTCGAACTGGTTGCCATTCAGCATATTGCGCAGTTTTGTCCGGTAAAGGGCCTGGCCCTTACCCGGTTTCGCGAACTGGAAATCAACGACCAGGTAAGGATCGCCGTCGATCTGAATCTTCAAGCCCTTGCGTAAATCCGATGCGGTGAACATGGTGTGCTTCTCCGTTAATTCTTTATATTGATGCGGTTGATGGAATCGGGACCGCGCAATATACCGTTTCTTTGTCGGTTTTCGCAACAGATAATGGCGGATTGCCGAGCGGTGGGGTAGAGTATGAATTCAGGGTACGCGAGAACTGTACCAAAGAGCTAGGGAGGAAGGCATGGGACGTTTGATGAGCGGGGTGCTTCTGATGACAATGGCCTTGTCGGTCGCAACGTTATGCGGCGCGACCGAGCCGGAGATATTAAGTACGTTGGCGGACCAGTCCGAAGTCCGGGTGACCATCTACAACGAGAACCTGGCCCTGGTCAAGGACAAGCGCCGGCTGATTCTGCCGGCCGGCGTTGCCGATCTGGCCTTCCGCGAGGTTTCTGGCCGCATGCGGCCGGAAACAGCCCTGATGCGCGGCATCGGGCCCCGGTCGACGCTGACCGTGCTCGAACAGAATTTCGACTTTGATCTGCTGACCCCCCAGAAGATGCTTGAAAAATTCGTGGGCCGACAGGTGGGTATCGTCAAGACCCATCCCACCACCGGCACCGAGACGATTGAGGAGGCCACGGTGCTGAGCGCCAACAGCGGCGTGGTCCTCCGGGTCGGCGACCGAATCGAGACCGGGGTGCCCGGCCGGCTGGTTTTTAGCGATGTGCCGGCCAACCTGCGGGAGCGGCCCACCTTGGTGATGAAGGTGGCGAGCGACAGCGCCGGCCCGCAGGAAGTGGAATTGAGCTATCTGACCGGCGGGCTCGGCTGGCAGGCCGATTACGTGGCCGAACTTGACCAGAATGACCGGCAGCTCGCCTTAAACGGCTGGGTCACCCTTACCAATACCAGCGGCACCACCTACCGGAATGCCCGGCTGCAGTTGATGGCCGGCGATGTCAACCAGGTACGGCCGGCCATGGTCCGCGATTACAAGGGCAAGGCCGACCAGGTCATGGCCATGGCGGCACCGGCCATGGCCGAGGAGAGCCTGTTCGAATACCACCTCTACAGCCTGGAGAGGCCGACCTCGATCATGGAGAATCAGACGAAGCAGGTCGCCCTGCTGCAGGCCTCCCGGGTCGGCTGCCGCAAGGAATACGTCCTGCAGGGCCAGGACTATTATTATCAATCACCCCAAGGCGATCTGGGCCGGAAAATCAAGGTCGGGGTTTATCTGGGTTTTGCCAACACCCGACAGGACAATCTCGGCCTGCCGTTGCCCAGGGGCGTGGTGCGGGTCTACAAGCGGGATGGTGGCAACAATGTCCAGTTCATCGGCGAGGACCGCATTGACCACACGCCGGAAAACGAAACCGTGCGGCTCAAGCTCGGCGACGCCTTTGACGTGACCGCCGACCGCAAGCAGACCGATTTCAAGAAGATGGCCGGTTTCGGCCGGTTCAGCAACCAGTATGAAAGCGCCTATCAGATCGAACTGAAAAACGCCAAGGACGAAGAAACGGTTGTCAAGGTGGTGGAACCGCTGCCCGGCGATTGGGAGGTAGTGGAGGAAAACCTGCCGCACCGGAAGGAAAGCGCCGCGGCCGCGGCCTGGATGGTGCCGGTGCCGGCCAAGGGCCAGGCAGTGCTGACCTACCGGGTCAGAGTCAGGCAGTAACGCGGTCATGAGCGACCAGGCAGACCGGCTGATCACCATCGGGGTGCTGTCGGACACCCATCTGCACGAACCAAGCGAACTGTTCCGGCGACAGGCCCTGGCCTGTTTCGCCAACGTCGACATGGTGCTGCATGCCGGCGATCTGACCGGGCTTGCGGTGCTGGATGTCTTTGCTGGCAAGGAGGCGCATGGCGTCTGCGGCAACATGTGCGAGATTGCTGTCGCCGCCGTGCTTCCCCGGAAAAAGGTGCTTCAGATCGGCGGGTTTTCCATCGGCCTCTGCCATGGGGATGGCCGGGGCCATGATGTCGAGGCGCGGCTCTATGACGAATTCGCGCCGGTGGACTGCATTGTCTACGGCCACACCCATCATCCGGCCTGTCACCGTTACGGGCCGGTCCTCTTCGTGAACCCGGGAAGTTTCATGCCCCGCACCCGGTATGGCGCGCCAGGCACCTACGCCATCATCACGGTGGGCAAGACCCTGACCGCCACGATTCATGAAATCAGGAGGGTGGCATGAAGAATCTCTGGACTCCGTGGCGCATGTCCTATATTCTTGGCCGGGAAGGCCGGGAAACGGGCTGTATCTTCGAGGCCGGCGCCGGGCAGCGCCATGATCGGCCGGCTCTGCTCCTGTACCGGGATGAGGCGGTCGCGGTGCTGCTCAACCGCTTTCCCTATGCCAACGGCCACCTGCTGGTCGCCCCGACCCGGCATGTGGCTGAACTTACGGAACTGACAACGGTCGAGGAGCAGGCTCTGATGCGGATGCTCCGCCAGGCTGTAGCCATTCTCCGGAAACATCTGCGGCCGGCCGGATTCAATGTCGGCTTAAACCTCGGCGCCGCAGCCGGCGCCGGCTTAGCCGACCACCTGCATTTTCATGTGGTGCCGCGCTGGGAAGAGGACCATAATTTCATGACCGTGCTGGCCGAGATCAGAACCATACCGGAACATATCGAGCAGACCTTTGACCGGCTGCTGCCCGATTTTCAGATTCTTTTTAATAGCCGGCCAAGCCCGGCCGGCGACTGACCCGCCACTGGCAAGGCATTTCTCTGCATGACCGCTGATCAAAGACCATGAGTGATTCCGTTCTTCACAAAGTAACCCCCATGACCAGGCAGTACCTGGAGATCAAGAGCCAGCACGAAAACGCCATTCTCTTCTACCGGATGGGCGATTTTTATGAAATGTTCTATGACGATGCCGTGACCGCCGCCCGCGTGCTCGGCATTACGCTCACCTCCCGCAGCAACAAGGACAAGGACGCGGGCGACAAGGTGCCCATGTGCGGGGTGCCGTATCATGCGGTCTCCGCCTATCTCGCCAAGCTGGTAAAGGCGGGGTTCCGAGTGGCCATCTGCGAGCAGACCGAAGACCCGAGCCAGGTCAAGAGCGGCCAGATCGTCAGACGCGAGGTGGTGCGGGTGGTGACGCCGGGCCTGACCACAGAGGAACAGCTGCTCGACGACAAGAGCAACCGTTATCTGGCCGCGGTCTGTATGGCAGCAGCCAGGAAAAACGCGGCGTGGTCCGAACAGGCCGGCAACTGGGGTCTGAGCCTGATCGACATCACCACCGGCGAATTCCTGGTTACCGAACAGGACAGTTTTGAGACGGTGGCCGATGAACTGGCCCGTTTAGCCCCGTCGGAGCTGCTGTTCGACGAATCAGACCCGGAAACGAGCCGGTTTCTGCGGGAAAGTATCGGGCCGCTGCTGCCCGGCCTCTGCCTGACCGAGCGGCCGGGCCATGTCTTTTATCCGGAAACGGCCCGCGACACGCTACAGGCCCATTTCCGGACCGTGAACTTGGCCGGTTTCGGCTGCGATCACCTGCCGGCCGGCCTGGCGGCCGCCGGCGCCCTGCTCCAGTATATCCAGGAAACCCAGAAGACCGATCTTTCCCATATAGAGAAGCTGACCCCCCTGGAACTGGACAACGTACTCCTGGTGGATGACGCCTCCCGCCGTAATCTGGAACTGGTCCAGACCATTGTCGGCGGCCGGCGGGAGGGTTCGCTGCTCGCCACCCTCGATTATACCTGCACCCCCATGGGCGCCAGGCTGCTGCGGAAACGGCTGCTTTTCCCTTTACGCGACGAGGCCCGGATCAACCGGCGTCTGGCCGCTGTGCATACCCTGTATGGCGATCCGGGCCTACGCCAGGCCCTGCGCGACCAGCTCGGCGAGGTGTACGACCTGGAGCGCTTGAACAGCCGGGTGGTGCTTGGCAGCGCCAATGGCCGGGATCTGCTCGCCATGCAACATTCCCTGGCCCGACTGCCCTTGCTCCGAGAACTCCTGGCGCCGACGGTCGACCCGCTGTTGCGGGAAATTCACGCAAGTCTCGATGTGTTGCCCGAGGTGCATGCGTTGTTGGCGCGCTCCATTCGGGAGGACGCCGGCATCACCCTCCGGGAAGGCAAATTGATCAAGGAGGGGTTCAATGCCGCACTGGACGAACTGCTGCTCATTCTCCGGGACGGTCGAAAGCTGATCCTGGAACTGGAAAGCCGCGAGCGGCAGCGGACCGGCATCAACAACCTCAAGGTGGGATTCAACAAGGTCTTCGGCTATTTTCTGGAGGTGAGCCGCGGCCAGTTGGCCAATGTGCCCGACTACTTTATCCGTAAGCAGACACTGGTCAATGCCGAACGCTTCATCACGCCGGAGTTGAAGGAGTTTGAGAACAAGGTGATGGGGGCGCAGGAAAGGCAGCTGGAACTGGAATACCGGCTTTTCGGCGAAATCCGCCAGCAGGTAGCCACGGAAAGCGCGGCTATTCTGCAGACGGCGGCCCAGCTCGCCCGGCTCGATTACTACAGCTGCCTGGCCGAGGCCGCCGTCCGCAACCATTATGTCAGGCCGCAGGTCAATGACGGCGAGGCGATCACCATCAGCGAAGGCCGCCATCCGGTCATCGAACAGGCCCTGCCGGCCGGGCGTTTCGTGCCCAATGATGTCCGGCTCGATCAGCACAGCGAGGAGGTGCTGATCATCACCGGTCCCAATATGGCCGGCAAGTCAACCGTGCTCCGGCAGACCGCCCTGATCGTGCTCATGGCGCAGATGGGCAGCTTCGTGCCGGCCGACCAGGCCGAGATCGGCATGGTGGATCGGATTTTTACCCGAGTCGGGGCCATGGACGACCTACGCCGCGGCCAGTCCACCTTCATGGTCGAGATGAACGAAACCGCCAACATCCTGAATAATGCCACGGAGAAAAGCCTGGTCATCCTCGACGAGATCGGCCGCGGCACAAGTACCTTCGACGGGCTGTCCATTGCCTGGGCCGTGGCCGAGGACCTGGTGACCAGGAACGGCAAGGGCGTGAAAACCCTGTTCGCCACGCATTATCACGAACTCACCGAACTGGCCTTGACCCACAGCCGTGTAAAAAATTATAATATCGCGGTGCGGGAATGGAACGATTCCATAATTTTTCTCCATAAACTGATGAAAGGCAGCACCAATCGAAGTTACGGCATCCAGGTGGCAGCCCTGGCCGGAGTCCCGCCGCGGGTGGTGACCCGAGCCTCTGAAATCCTGCGTAATATTGAAAATGGCGAATTCGACCGGCAGGGAGCGCCGCGGATCGCCGCGAGTCGGGGGACAGGCCAGGGCGGACGGTTGCGGCCCGAGGGCAAACCGAGCCAGCTGTCGCTGTTCGCCGGCGTTGATGATGCGATAAAACAGCGGCTGCGGGAAACGCAACTGGACAGCCTGTCGCCGCTTGCCGCCCTTAGCCTGCTCTATGAGCTGAAGGAAATGTAACCCCGACGATGCGTAATCGAAACTCTCCCCTTGCCCAAGGAGGAATATTGCAGCAACTCATGCCTGCACAATTACCGGCAGAACAGTGGTCTCCTTGCCGGGCATGGATCGCCATTTTGCTGATCGCCATGCTGCTGGCGGTTTCTCCCGGCGCCGCGCCTTCTCCGGCCGCCGCCGCTGCCGGCCCGGCGATTTCCCTCCAGAAGCAGTATGACCAGGCCAAGGCAAACTACGAGCAACTCCGCAACCAGAAAAAGCAAAAAAACAACGACCCGCCCCGGACCAGTTGGGAGGCATCGGTCGGTCTTTTCCGGACGATCTATCTGGCTGAACCAAAGGAAGAGCTTGGTATTTCCAGCCTCTTCATGATGGGCCGCTTGTACCATGACATGTTCGGCCGTTTTCGCAACATGCATGATCTGGAGGAGGCCATCGCCTATTTTCAGGACGTGGTCACCCTTTCCCCCCAAAGCCGCCTGGCCGACGACGCCCTGTATCGTCTGGGTCTCATCTATGTCACCGATAAGGATGACCGGGAACAGGCCGCCAGATTTTTCAGCAGAATCCTGGAACGTTATCCAGAAGGCGATATGGCCGAGCTGGCAACCAAGCAACTCGCCACGCTGCAGCAGGGGGAGGGGACATCTGCGGCCGGCCCTGGCGGCAGTCAAAAAAATAATCAGCCCGTGGAGATC
>MGTE01000012.1:8269-11170 GCA_001799275.1 Deltaproteobacteria bacterium RIFOXYD12_FULL_57_12 | reverse complement strand
CTACACCCGGGTGGTTGTCAAGACCTCGGCACCGGTTCGCTATGCGGAACAACTGCTTGAGAAAACCGACAACCAGCCTCGCCGCCTGTTCATCGATTTTGCCAACAGCCGGCTGGCGCCGGAGGCCAAATTCCCGGTTGCCATTCAGGACGGACTCCTCAAACAGGCGAGGGCCGGACAGTTCAACGCTGATACGGTCCGGGTGGTGCTGGATATCGAGAGCATCTCAAACTACAAGATCTTCTATCTGCAGGATCCATCCCGGCTCGTAATCGATGTCATGGGCACGGGAAATGGCAACGGCAAGACCGCGGCCGCTCCGGCGCCGGCTGTTGTCGCGAACAACCAGCAAAAACCGGCTGAAAAGGCCGACAAGCCGCCGGAGCCCCCCGCCGTAACACCCGACAAATCGACGGCTCCCGCCACGCCCGCCAAGCTGCCGGCCGCCGTAGACAAATCGGCGCCGCCATCACTGGCCAGGCAGCTTGGCCTGTGCGTCAGCCGGATCGTCATTGATCCGGGGCATGGCGGCAAGGACCCCGGGGCAATCGCCGCCAACGGCGTCAAGGAAAAGGACGTGGTGCTTGACATCGCCCAAAAACTGGCGGAAAGGCTGAAAAAATTGCTCGGCTGCGAGGTGGTGTTGACTCGGAATTCCGATGTCTTCATTCCTCTGGAGGAACGAACCGCCATTGCCAATACCCGTAAAGGCGATCTTTTTGTTTCCCTGCACATCAATGCTGCCCCATCGCCGGATATCCATGGGGTTGAAACCTATCTGCTCGATTTGACCAACGACGAAAACGCCATGCGGCTGGCCGCCTTTGAAAACGCCACCTCCACCAGCAAGGTCAGCGATCTCCAGAAAATTCTGGCAGACCTTCTGACCAACACCAAAAAGGATGAGTCGGCCCGGCTGGCCGGCTTTATCCAGAGCAACATGGTCCGGGGCCTCAAGCTGAAAGATCTCGGGGTGAAAAAAGCTCCTTTTTACGTGTTAATCGGCGCCCAGATGCCGGCCGTACTCAGCGAAATCACCTTTCTCACCAATCCGAACGAGGCGAAAAAATTAAAACAGGACAGCTACCTGGGCACCATTGCCGAGCAGTTATCCGCCGGCATCAACGCTTACATCACCAAGTCGAATATGGCCATGCTGTCGAGTCCGTCGGCCGCCAAGTGATCTGCCAGGAGTTGGGAACAAAAAAGGCCACGGTCCTGCTGCCCGGGCCGGCGCCGACGAGGCAGCTTTTTTTCGCTTGACGCCCTTTCTCCCGCCTTGCTATAGTCCCTCTTTTGTCACAATCGATTATTATTACCTCTTATATCACCTGGATGGCAAAGGACGAGGGCTATGAACAGCAACGGCAAACTGGCGGAAATTCTCGCTCAATACAGCTTTGAAAGGGGCAACCTGGTCCCGATCCTGCAGAACGTACAGGAAGTCTTCGGCTACATCTCCAGGGATACGGTCGGCGAGATTGCAAATCATGTTAACGTGTCGTGCAGTGATATCTACGGGGTCGCGACCTTTTATACGATGTTTCGCTTCAAACCGGTCGGCAGAAAACATATCAATGTCTGTCGCGGCACGGCCTGCCACGTAAAGGATGCCGACCAGATCCTCGATCAGGTCCAAAGGGTCCTGGGAATAAACGAAGGCGAAACCTCGGCGGATGGCGAGTATTCCCTCGAGACAGTGGCATGTATCGGTTGCTGCGCACTTGCGCCCTGCATGACCATCAACAAAGATGTTCACGGCCGGTTGACCTCGAAAAAGGCGCTCAAAATTCTCGGTACGGCCGTCAAGGAGGAAGAATAATGAGCGGACATGCATCTAATGACCGCACGGTTCTCGTTTGCAAGGGCACCGGCTGTGTATCCTCGGGCGCAGGCTCGATATTCGATGCCCTGGCTGCGGAACTTGGCAAAACAGGCCTTGCAGGCATCGACCTCAAGCTCACCGGCTGTCACGGTTTTTGCCAGCGCGGGCCGATAGTCATTGTCGAGCCGGACGGTGTTTTTTACTCGGCGGTCCAGGAACAAGACGTTGCCGAGATCGTGGAATCTCACCTTATGAACAATGTTGCGGTGGAACGACTGTTCTATCGCGATCCGGTCACCGACAAACCCATAATGCATTACAAGGATATTCCGTTTTATGCCAACCAGGACCGGATCGTCCTTAAAAACTGCGGCCACATCAATCCCGAGAAGATCGAGGATTCGATCGAGGTCGGTATCTATTCGGCGCTGAAAAAGGTTGTGCGCGACATGACGCCGGAGCAATTGATCGAAGTGATTAAAACATCCGGCCTGCGCGGCCGTGGCGGGGCCGGCTTCCCGGCCGCTGTCAAGTGGAAGTTCTGCCGGGATGCCGAGGGTGACCAGAAATACATCATCTGCAACGCCGATGAGGGTGACCCCGGAGCATTCATGGACCGCTCGATCCTGGAGGCCTCCCCGCACCAGGTAATTGAAGGCATGATCATTGCCGGCTACGCCATTGGCGCCAGCAAGGGGTACTTCTACGTGCGGGCCGAGTATCCGCTTGCGGTCGAGCGCCTTAAAATCGCGGCCGACCAGGCGCGTGAAAAGGGCCTGCTCGGTAAAAACATCCTGGGCAGCAATTTCGACTTCGACCTGCAGATATTTCTTGGCGCCGGCGCCTTTGTCTGCGGTGAAGAAACCGCGCTTATTGCCTCTATCGAAGGGTACCGCGGCATGCCGCGTGTCCGGCCACCCTTTCCGGCGCAGAAGGGTCTCTTTGGCAAGCCCACGATCATCAACAACGTCAAGACCCTCTCCTATCTAGCCGAGATTATCAACCGGGGAGCGGGATGGTTTGCCTCGATCGGCACTGCAAAGAGTCCGGGCACGGCTGTTTTTGCGCTTACCGGC
>MGTE01000012.1:7932-8246 GCA_001799275.1 Deltaproteobacteria bacterium RIFOXYD12_FULL_57_12 | reverse complement strand
CCGGCGGCTGTCTGCCTGAAAGCCTTCTCGACACCCCAGTCGATTTCGAGAATCTTGCCGCGGCCGGCTCGATCATGGGTTCCGGCGGCATGATCGTCATGGACCAGGATTCCTGCATGGTGGATATTGCACGATACTTCATCGAATTCACGCACAGCGAATCCTGCGGCAAGTGTGTCCCCTGTCGGGTGGGGTCGCAGCACCTGCTGCGCCTGCTGACCGATATCACCGAGGGCCGCGGCGACAGCTCCATGATCGACAGGCTGTTAAAGCTTGCCAATACGGTCAAGGCCACCTCGCTGTGCGGTCTGGGG
>MGTE01000012.1:4365-7906 GCA_001799275.1 Deltaproteobacteria bacterium RIFOXYD12_FULL_57_12 | reverse complement strand
CACCATCCGCCATTTCAGAAACGAATACGAGGCGCACATAATTGAAAAACGCTGCCCTGCTCTTAAATGCAAGGCCCTCCTGGTCTATGATATCGACCAGGAAAAGTGCAAATCGTGCGGCATCTGCAAAAAAAGTTGTCCGACCCAAGCGATCACCGGCAGCAAGAAGAAAAAAGAACCCTTCATCGTGCATCAAGAGCAGTGCATCAAGTGCGGCACCTGCTGGACAGTGTGCCCGTATGAATCGGTGCAAAAAACGTCTCCGGGCATTGGCGCTTCTGTTTGAAGAAAGGATTTACGGCGTTTGCCCCTAGAGACTGAGGCCTTGAGGAAACGGCCCACAAGGAAACCTGGAGAAAAAATCGGCAATGAGCGAGATCACGTTAAAGATAGACGGAATTGAGATCAAGGCGGCCAAGGGCGACACGGTGTTAGACGCCGCGCGCCGGGCCGGCATCAGGATACCGACCTTGTGTGCGCATCCCGCACTTGAGCCGCTCGGCTCCTGCAGGCTCTGCATCGTCAACATCGAAGGCATGCGCGGCAACCCAACGTCCTGCACCACGCCAGCAACCAACGGCATGGTCGTGCATACCAGGACCGAGGAGATCGTTGAATTGCGCCGGGAGATTATAAAACTCCTGCTGAGCAATCATACAAGCCCCTGCCTCGTGTGCAACGACCGGACCTTGTGCGAGAAATACCGGCCGCGACCGTTAAAGGCCGGCAAGACCACCCGCTGCACCTTTTGCGCAAATCGTGACAACTGCGAGTTACGACAACTGGTCGCCGAGTATGAGATCAATGACTTCGACCTGCCCATCATCTATAAAAATATTCCACTTGAGCGCCGTGATCCGTTTATGGATCGCGACTACAATTTATGCGTACTCTGCGGCCGTTGCGAACGGATCTGTAAAAAAATACATGGCAAGGGCACGTTGAGCTTCATCAACCGGGGTGAAGATGCCAGAATCGGCACCGCGTTCGGACTCGACCACACCGAGGCCGACTGCAAATTCTGCGGCGCCTGCATAGACATCTGCCCCACCGGTGTGCTTGCCGACCGTTTTGCCAAGTGGCATGGAGCCCCGGATAGATTTGCCGAGACCTCCTGCGTGCTCTGCCCGCTCGGTTGTCGGGTACGATTAAGCCTTAAAGAAGGCAAGGTACTCGGCGGCGGCATGACCGATCTTTCACGGGCCGGCCGGATATGCGCACTCGGTCGGTTCGGCCTTGCCCAACTGCTCTCCAACCCGCGGCGCCTTACCGCGCACCGGGTGCGGATCGCCGATGGTCTGATCAAGACCGATTACGAAGATGCGGTTTCCGAGGCGGCGAGCAGGCTTCTCCCCTTCAAGGGCGATTCCTTCGCACTTCTGACCCATCCCCAGGCAAGCCGCGAGGAGATATACATCCTTGACAAGTTTACGCGTCAGGTCATGAAATCGAAAAATATCATCATCACCGATGCCGCTACGGCAAGCAACTATGCAATTCCTGCTGAGGTCAAGGCGCTTTACATGACCGGTGATCTTGTCGATACGGCTGATCAGGCTCGACTTGCGACGCTTGATGCCCTGGTTATCGCCGACCTCTTTCCGTCCGCTGCCCAGGAAGCGGCGCACGTGGTGATTGCGGCGGCGGCCCTTGCGGAAACCGATGGGACCTTTGTAACCGCTTCTGATGAAATCAGGCCCCTTACTAAGGCGGCGGTACCTGCGGCCGGTTTAAATCCCGACTGGCGGATTATCTGCGACATTGCCAAAAATATGGGCGCCTCCGACTTTGATTTCGAATCGACCGAGCAGATCAAAGAGGAAATGACCGCAACCGGTTTCCTGGTGGCCCCAGGCAAGGCTCCCGTTCCCTCGCCTTTAGATAACGTGCGTGCCCTGCCTCAAAGATATCGCGGTCACCTGATAAGTGATATCGTGATTGCACTGCGCGACATCGGCGGGCATGCAAAACCGGCGGCAAGTCCGGAGCCTGCCCCTGCGTCCGATAACCGACCGTTCAGGATCATCGAGAAGATCGAAGTCGTGCCCAATACCCACATCACGACCATCCATGCCCCGGCCATCGCTGAAAAATGCCTGCCCGGCCAATTCGTCATCGCCATGGTCAGTGAAAAATCGGAACGTATTCCGTATACCATTTGCGACTTTGACCGGGAAAAGGGCTCCATTACCCTGGTAACGCTTGAGCTGGGCAGATCGAGCCGCGAGCTGGCGCTTCTTGGCACAGGTGATTGTCTCGCGCATGTGGCAGGCCCCCTCGGCGAACCGGTGGAGGTGAAGAATTACGGCACTGTGGTCTGCGCGGGCGGTTGTTACGGTGTGGGGGCGATTTTCCCCATAGCGCGGGCCATGAAAGAGGCCGGCAACCGAGTCATCTGCATCGAGGAGGCATCCAGCCACTACCTGCTCCACTGGCAGGACAAGCTGTCCGCGGTCTGCGATGAATTCCTGATTGTCACCAAGGACGGCTCTGTCGGCATGAAAGGCGGCATTCAGGATGTCATAGCCATGCTCGTTAAGAGAGGCGAGAAGATTGACCAATCATACATCATCGGCTGCACCTTCATGATGATGCTGGTAAGCAGGGTGGCAAAAGAGCTTGCTGTGCCGGTGCAGACCGCCATGAACCCGATCATGCTCGACGGCACCGGGATGTGCGGCGCCTGCCGGGTCAACCTGGACGGGGAGATGAAATTTGCATGCGTGGACGGCCCGTTCTTCGACGGTCTCAAGATTGATTGGGAAGAACTGATCAAAAGGAACTCCGCATACGGGATGCAAGAGGTTGAGTCCCTGCCGCAATCGGGCGTACGGGTTTTGACCCTTGCCCAGGCCTGCAGGTGCGAAAACAAATAATACTTACTTGGCCGCGGCAAAAACAGGCAAGAGGGTATAGGGAAAACAGGATGAATCCGAAAGAGCGACAAAAAATACCGAGACAGAAGATGCCGGAGCAGGACCCCCGCCGACGAAGACACAACTTCGAGGAGGTTCCCTACGGGTATACCGAAGAACTGGCGATCCGCGAGGCGCAGCGCTGCCTCAAATGCAAAAAGCCGGGCTGCGTCAAGGGCTGTCCGGTCAACATTGACATCCCCGGTTTTGTAAGCCTCATCGAGCAGGGCAAGTTCCTCGAAGCGGCTCGCAAGCTCAAGGAGCAAAACACCCTGCCCGCTGTCACCGGCCGGGTCTGTCCCCAGGAAGTTCAATGCGAGTCGCGGTGCATTCTCAGTAAAAAAGGCGAGTCTTGCGCCATCGGCCGCCTGGAGAGATTCGCTGCCGACTATGCGATTAACGCCGGCGATATGAGAATACCGGACCTGCCTCCCTCAACCGGAAAACGGATTGCTGTAGTAGGCTCAGGACCTGCCGGCCTGACCGCGGCCGGCGACCTTATCAAACTAGGGCATGCGGTAACGGTCTTCGAGGCGTTTCATGTGGCCGGCGGTGTGCTCATGTATGGCATTCCCGAGTTCCGGCTCCCCAAAAGAATTGTCCAGTTCGAGATTGACTACCTCAAA
>MGTE01000012.1:0-4352 GCA_001799275.1 Deltaproteobacteria bacterium RIFOXYD12_FULL_57_12 | reverse complement strand
CCGTGGACGAGCTGCTCGCGGGCGGCTATGATGCCGTGTTCATCGGCACCGGCGCAGGGCTACCGATCTTCATGCGTATCCCCGGTGAAAACCTGATCGGCTGTTACTCGGCAAACGAGTATCTCACCCGCTCAAACCTGATGAAGGCCTTTTTGTTCCCGGAATACGCCACTGCCCCTATCCGCAGTAAAAGGGTAATAACCGTAGGCGGCGGCAACGTTGCCATGGATGCCGCGCGTACTGCCAAGCGGCTTGGCGCCGAATCGATCATCGTCTACCGGCGCGGCCGTGAAGAGATGCCGGCTCGCTCAGAGGAAATACACCACGCCGAAGAAGAGGGCGTGCAGCTTATGGTACTCACCAACCCCACACGGATCATCGGCGATGAAAACGGCAGGGTTGTTGCGCTGGAATGCATCAAGATGGAGCTTGGCGAACCGGACAGCTCCGGCCGCAGAAAACCTGTGCCGGTGCCGGGATCCGAGTTCCTGATCGAATGCGACACGGTGGTGCCCTCCCTCGGAAACCGCCCCAATCCCCTGATTCCGATGACCACCCCAAATCTCAAGACCACCCGCTGGGGCACCCTTGAGTGCGACCCGATCACCTTCGAGACCTCACAGAAAGGAGTTTTTGCCGGCGGGGACATCGTCACCGGCGCCGCAACCGTCATCTCAGCCATGGGTCAGGGCAAGATAGCGGCACGCAGCATCCACGAGTATGTCACCACGGGCAAGGTCACAAAACCTGCCCCGAAGCAAGAAGAGAAAGACGACAATGAAAAGGAAACGTGACATTCGTCCCCTTGCGTGCAATATACCGTAGTCCCCTCTATCTCCGGCATCTGCCGGTACGCACCAACAAGGCCCTACTTCCAAGTAACTTCACGCAAGTATTTGATCTGGCAACAAAAAAAAGGCCGCCCCCGAACAGGGGCGGCCTTTTCTGACTATCGTTATTTTCTAGCAGAGGGAGATGGGTTCTGTCAATTCTGCCCTTTGGCAACCTTCAAGCGAGCGAGTGCTCGTTGCAAGGCAGCCTCGGCACGGGTTCGATCAAGCTTCTCCTGCTGCTGCTGAGCCTGGGCCAGGCGCTTTTCAGCCCTTTCCTTGGCCCGCAGGGCACGATCCACATCGATCTCATGGCCTACTTCCGCAGATTCCACCAGAAAAGAGATCTTGTTGTTGGAGACCTCGCAGAATCCGCCGCTGATCATCAAATGCGCCGCGCGATCCCCCTCTTTATAGGTCAGGGTCCCTATCTTTATGGTGCTCAGAAACGGGGCGTGATTGGCCAGCACACCGAACTCGCCGCCATAACCAGGAGCGGTGACAATATCCACGTCTTTGTCCAGCACGGCACCCTTCGGCGTTACCACTTCCAGTCTGATCTTCTCAGCCATTCTCGTTTTCCTTAAGATTGTACTCCGGCTAATCCTGCCGTCTCACGTCACATAAGCTGGTAACCTGCGTCTCGTGCCAAATAGGAGCGGCCTATGCAGCGGCCTTGGCCTTCGCAGCTTTTTCCAAAACCTCATCGATCCCGCCGACCATGTAGAAAGCAGTCTCGGGCAGTTCGTCATGTTTGCCTTCAAGGATTTCCTTAAAGCCACGCACCGTCTCGGCCACGGGGACAAATTTTCCTGCCATGCCGGTGAAAACCGCGGCAACAGTAAAGGGCTGTGACAGAAAACGCTGCATTTTTCTGGCGCGAGTCACGGTGAGCTGATCCTCCTCTGAAAGCTCATCCATACCGAGAATGGCAATGATGTCCTGCAGATCCTTATACTTCTGCAGGGTTACCTGCACACCGCGCGACACTTTATAGTGCTCTTCGCCAAGAACGTTGGGGTCGAGAATGCGGGACGTGGAGTCGAGCGGATCCACGGCCGGGTAGATGCCGAGCTCAGCGATCTGACGCGAAAGAACAACGGTGCCGTCCAAGTGGGCAAAGGTGGTGGCCGGGGCCGGGTCGGTCAGGTCGTCGGCCGGTACGTATACACACTGCACCGCAGTGATCGAACCCTTGGTGGTGGAGGTGATCCGTTCCTGGAGCTCGCCAAGGTCAGTTCCCAGCGTCGGCTGGTAACCAACCGCCGAAGGGATACGACCGAGCAGGGCCGATACCTCGGAACCGGCCTGGGTGAACCGGAAGATGTTATCCACAAAGAAAAGCACGTCCTGACCCTCTTCATCACGGAAGTACTCGGCGGCGGATAGACCGGTTAAGGCAACTCGCGACCGGGCACCCGGCGGCTCGGTCATCTGACCGTACACCAGGGCCGCTTTGGGAAGAACGCCGGATTCCTTCATTTCATGGTAAAGGTCGTTTCCTTCGCGGGTCCGCTCACCAACGCCGCAGAACACGGAAATACCGCCGTGGTGCATGGCGATGTTGTTGACCATCTCCATCATGATAACCGTCTTGCCGCAGCCGGCGCCGCCGAACAGACCCATCTTGCCACCGCGTGGAAAGGGGACCAGCAGGTCAATAACCTTGATGCCCGTTTCAAGCACGTTGACTTCGGTGTCCTGCTCGGTGAAAGCCGGTGCAGGTCGGTGGATGGCGCGCATCTTGTCGGAGGTGATCGGACCCAGGCCGTCCACCGGCCGACCGACCACATTCATGATCCGACCCAGGGCGGGGGCGCCGACCGGGATCATGATGGCCGCGCCGCTGTCCCGGACCTCCATGCCGCGCACCAGACCGTCGGTCTGGTCCATGGCCACGCAACGGACAACGTTGTCCCCCAGGTGCTGGGCAACCTCAATGACCAGGTTGTCCGGCACGTCATTGATGGCCGGATTGCTGACCATGAGGGCATTCTTGATATTCGGTAACAGGCCCGGCGAGAATTCAACGTCCACGACCGGCCCGATTACCTGAACAACTTTACCGACATTCCCTCCAGTTCTTTCTGCACTCATATAGCAGCAAGCCTCCTCAGCTTCCCCAATGTGTTTATTAAAATTTGATTCCCGTATTCTCTTAACGCAGCAAATGGACCGCTTATTATTTCAATGCCTCGGCGCCACCGACAATGTCCATGAGTTCGGCGGTAATACCTGCCTGGCGAGCCTTGTTGTATAGCAGGGTTAGATTATGAATGATATCCTTGCAGGCCCGGGTGGCATTATCCATCGCGGTCATCCGCGCTGCCTGTTCGCTGGCATTGGTCTCCAGCATGGCGTGGTAAACCACGACATTCATGTAAAGCGGCAGCAGAACCTCCATGATCTCCGTTGTGCTTGGCTCATAGATATAGTCGCCGCTGACCGCGCCTGCTTGATCGGTTCCCGTTGCCTCCCCCGGTTTCACTGGCAGGATCAACTCTTGGGCCGGTCTCTGCACGGCAACATTCATGAATTTGCCATAAAGGATGTGTACTTCGTCCGCCTCGCCGGCCAGGAAGTTTGCAGAAATGTCCTGGGCTATGGCCCGGGCGTTGAACATCTGAAAGGTGCTCATGATGTCAACGTAATCCTTGCGCATCATGCCAGTTTTTCTGAAATAATTCCTGGCCTTCTTACCAATGCAGACTATGCTGACCTTCCTGCCCTCCTGGGCGTACTTCTTGATGAGCCGGTCCGCATTCTTGAAAATATTGGCGTTGAAGCTGCCGCATAGTCCCCGATCCGTGGAAGCGATCACCAGTTCGACCGTCTTGACCTCACGGATTTCCATCAGCGGAAACTGGCTGCTGTCCATGCTGCCGGAGAGAGTGGACATGGTCTTGGCGAACTTCCCGGCATAGGGACGGAAATCCTCCATCTTCTGCTGGGCTCCACGCAGTTTGGCGGCTGCCACCATGTTCATGGCCTTGGTGATCTGTGAAGTCTTCTTCACCGCACCAATTTTTGTTTTTACTTCCTTTAACGTAGCCATTGCTCAGCCTTTTCCCCTTGATTAGTTGAGGCCTTTTGCAGCCTTGAACGAGGCGCCGAATGCGGTCAATGTCTTTTTCATCTTTTCTTCCAGGGCACTGTCGAACATCTTCTTCTCTATCAGATCGCTGAAGATATCCGGGGCATTCTTTTCAATGTGCTGATAAAGCTGCTCTTCGTATTCGGCCAGGAGATTGACTGGCAGTTCGTCAAGGAAGCCACGGGTGCCGGCATAGAGGATCGACACCTGTTTTTCCATGGGCAGCGGTTTATATTGCGGCTGTTTGAGAATCTCGACCAGACGTTCACCGCGGCGGAGCTGCTGCTGGGTGGCCTTGTCCAAATCGGAACCGAAACCGGCAAAGGCGGCCAGTTCGCGATACTGGGCAAGGTCGAGCCGCAGGGTGCCGGCCACCTGTTTCATGGCCTTTACCTGGGCCGCACCACCGACGCGGGAGACAGAAAGAC
>MGTE01000011.1:12604-12705 GCA_001799275.1 Deltaproteobacteria bacterium RIFOXYD12_FULL_57_12 | reverse complement strand
ACTCGAACCCCCAACCTTCTGATCCGAAGTCAGTTTTTCCGGTCTAACCGTCTGACTTCTGGAGCTTGACGCGCCTTGATTCTCATTGAGGGAACGTGTAC
>MGTE01000011.1:12374-12516 GCA_001799275.1 Deltaproteobacteria bacterium RIFOXYD12_FULL_57_12 | reverse complement strand
GTGAAAACCAAGCTTTCGAGGCCATGAGAGACCGCCAATTGACCCGCGCGAATTGACCCGAACGCCCCGGACACCCGAAGGGCGAACCGCAAAGTAGTGGAGGGCCCGGCCATGTCAAGGAAGGCACTGCGAGCGCTGAACT
>MGTE01000011.1:1015-12361 GCA_001799275.1 Deltaproteobacteria bacterium RIFOXYD12_FULL_57_12 | reverse complement strand
ACTGGAGATCAACGGGGCAAAGGTCGGTGCGCGGGCCGACTCCTTTGGCGCAACCGATACCTGGCTGCAGTACGGCGGGCAGCATAACGGCTGGGATGTCGCCATGAGTTTTGATTTTCTGCGAAGCGACGGTGACAACGACCGCATGGTCGACACTGACCAGCAGACCGCGCTCGACACCGCCATGGGTACTACTGTCTCATTTGCCCCCGGCCATCTGGAAACGGATGACCAAATCCTTGACGCCCATCTGGGCCTCGCAAAGAACAACTGGACCTTCCGGTTGTGGAACTGGTCCCAACTCAATGGCGGCGAAGGCGCCGGAGGAGGCCAGGCACTGGACCCGACCGGCAGAGAAAAGCAGACTCTTCTTCTGAGCGACCTGATCTACCGTAAGGAGGGTCTTGTCCCCGACCTGGATCTGGCCTTTGGTTTGAACTATAAATACGCCAAACAAGACAGTCTGCTCCGTATTTTTCCGCCTGGTGCGCTACTGCCCATCGGCGCTGACGGCAATATCAATTTTGCGAACCCGGTGGGCGTCACCTCTTTTCCGGACGGGTTCATTGGCAACCCAGGTGGTACGGAAAACCACTATGCCATCACCATGAACACCTCTTTTCACGGCCTGGCCGAGCATATCCTCCAAGTTGGCACCGGGTTCCAGTACATAGCGATGGAGGCCTTTGAAAAGAAAAATTTCGGGCCGGGCGTGCTGGACGGTTCCCACTTCAAGCCTGTCCAGGATGGCGCCTTCACCGAGGTCACCGGCACGCCGTACATCTTTGTGCCGGACGTAACCAGAGAGCTATGGCATGTCCTGCTTCAGGATGAGTGGGGTTTTGCCCGCGACTGGGAATTGACCGCCGGGCTTCGCTACGACCGCTATTCGGATTTTGGCGGCACATTCAACCCACGCCTGGCCCTGGTATGGACAGCCCGTGCAGATTTGACCGCCAAGCTCTTATACGGCAGTGCATTCCGGCCTCCTTCGTTCAAGGAAAATTACTATATCAACAATCCCCTATCACTCGGGAATCCAAACCTGACCCCGGAGACCATTGACACCCTGGAACTGGCCTTCGAATATAAGCCCTCTGCCCGCCTTCTTACCAAGTGCAATCTGTTTGCTTACGAAATCAACGACCTCATCGATTTTGTCGCCGATCCCGGCCAGACCAGCAAAACGGCGCAGAATGCCAAGGACCAGCAGGGCCGCGGCTTTGAAATCGAAGCGGATTGGCTGCTTGCCGATTCCCTGCGACTGCGCTCCAATTTCGCCTACCAGCGTTCGGAGGACAAAAGCACCGGGGCGATCGTTCCCGACGTTCCCGAGATGCAATTCTATGCCAACCTGCACTGGAAATTTCTGCCGGCGTGGTCCCTTGACACCCAGTATTTCTGGATCGGCAAACGGCATCGGGCCAGTGACGATATGCGGGAGGGGATAAAGGACAACGATATCGTCAACCTCACTGTGCGGCGCAAGGCGATTGCCAGACACTGGGATGTCGCCCTCGCCGTCCGCAATCTCTTCAATGAAGATGTGCGGGAGCCGAGCCGGTCATCGATCCCCAACGATTACCCCATGCAAGGCCGCAACATCTGGGCCGAAGCGCGGTATGTTTTTTAGATATGGGGGCGGCCTGGTGTCCTGCCGCCGTCCCGCTGCCATTTTCCTTTCTCTTCCCCGCCTGGTTTCCGCGATAATTCTATTGTTGGAACAAAGCCGACGTGCTAAAGAGAAATGAATTAAAAAATATCAGGCAGGCTGCATCGCCGCCTGCCTGACAACCAACCATACTTCTGCAACTCACAGGACCCCCATGTACCGGAACAAATCAAGTTTCAGGCGATTGCTGGTTATCTGTCTGACCAGTCTGCCTTTATGCCTGCTGTTTCTGGGCCTTTCCTTCGGCAACTCGAACAAAACCCAGGAAACCTATAAAAACCTGGAAGTGTTCGCCAATGTTCTCAATGAAATCCAGAAGAACTACGTCGAGGAAGTTGACCCTAAACTGCTTCTCGAAGGCGCCATCAAGGGAATGCTGGCGGCGCTTGATCCCCACTCTTCCTACATGACCCCGGATGATTTCAAGGAAATGCAGGTGGAAACCAAGGGCAGCTTCAACGGAATCGGCATTGAGATCACTCTGAAGGAAGGCGTTTTAACCGTGGTTTCGCCGATCGAGGGAACGCCGGCCTTCAAGGCGGGCATCAAGGCCGGCGACATGATTGTCAAAATCGCCGGGGAGTCGACCAAGGATATGTCCTTGATGGAAGCGATCAAAAAACTGCGCGGCCCCAAGGGCTCAGAGGTCACCATCTCCATTTTCCGCCAGGGATGGACGGAAAGCAAGGAAATCACGATAACCCGCGATGTCATTCCCCTCTACAGCGTCCGTTCGAAAAGCCTTGAGCCTGGCTACGTCTATGTCAGAATCACCAATTTCCAAGCCAACACGGGCAAGGATCTCAAGAAGGCCTTGAAAGACCTCTCCCAGGACAAGGAACTCGCCGGACTCATTCTCGATCTGCGCAACAATCCCGGCGGCCTTCTGGATCAGTCAGTGAAAGTCGCCGACTTCTTCCTCACAGAAGGGGACATCGTTTCCACCCGCGGCCGCCTTACCGATCAGGACATGGAATACAAGGCGCACACCAGCAGCGATGACTATTCGTTCCCCATGGTCGTTCTGGTCAACGGCGGCTCGGCCAGCGCCTCGGAAATCGTTGCCGGCGCCCTCCAGGATCACAAACGAGCCCTGATCCTGGGCACCCAGACCTTTGGCAAGGGTTCGGTCCAGACCATCATTCCAATGAGCGATGGCGCCGGTCTCCGCCTTACAACCGCCCGCTACTATACACCGAACGGTACGTCGATCCAGGCCAAGGGCATCACTCCCGACGTGCTGGTGCCTGAACGCTCTCCCTACGCGGAACAGCCGGACACCAACGGCAAACCCAAGAAAACCCTGCGCGAGAGCGACCTGCGGCATCATTTGAAGAACGGCAATGAACCGGTGAAGAACGGCAATGAACCGGCCGAGGAAAAGCAAGATACGCCACCGGCGCAAGATGACAAAAAAATTGAAGACCAGGAGAAAGCCGCCCCGCCGGATGACGCTGAGAGCGACCAGAAACTGGAAGACGTGGAAAAAGATTATCAGCTCAACACGGCGCTCACGGTCTTGAAAAGCCTGAAGGTTTTTAGCGGCCAGCGCCAGAACTGACAGCACACAATAAGTCGGGCAAAGCAGGCCATGGCCGGACGGCCTTCGAGAATCCCGGCGACCGACTGCGGGACAAGTTCCGAGCAACCCCTAACCGGTGGCCACGCCCAGTTCCCGTAACATGCGCAGGTCAGAGGTCCAATTCTTCTTGACCTTGACCCACAGCTTCAGCAGGACCCGTTGACCAAGCAACGCCTCGATATCCCGCCGGGCATCGCTGCCGATCTTTGTCAGCCTGCTGCCGCCCTTGCCAATAATGATCCCCTTTTGCGAACCTTTCTCCACAATGATTGTGGCGTGGATGGTGGTCATCCCCTTGGCCTCGTCCTCCTGAAAGGCATCAATCATCACGGCGGTGGCGTACGGCACCTCCTGGCTGGTCTGCAGAAAGATCTTTTCCCTGATGATCTCCGCGACGATGAACCGCTCCGTGGCGTCGGTCGGGATATCCTCCGGATAGAGACGGGGGCCGATTGGCAACCTCTCCAGCATCTCCTTGACTAAATCGGCTGTTCCCATATTATGCAGGGCTGAGACGGGAATAATGGCGGTAAAAGGATAGATGGTCCTGTACACCTCGATCATGGGCAGCAGCAACTCTTTTTTCACCAGATCGATCTTGTTCATCACCAGGATGGCGGGGACCCGCACGTCTTCCAGAAAGCTGAGCGTAGAGGCCTGTTTCTCCGGCATGGGCAGAGAGATATCGACCAGAAAAAGCAGCAGATCCACATCAGTAAGGGTGGCCACGGCGTTTTTAACCATTTCCTGGTTGAGCGGCAGCCGGGCGCGATGCAGGCCGGGGGTGTCCAGAAGAACGATCTGATACGCCGGTTCGTTCATGATTCCCAGAATCCGATTTCTTGTGGTCTGCGGCTTCGGGGTAACGATCGAAATCTTCTGCCCCAGCAGACTGTTCATCAATGTCGACTTGCCAGCGTTCGGCGGACCGATGATGGCCACCATGCCGGATTTGCACAGGGCATTCTGTTCACTGAGCATCAATTTCCCTCTTTATTCCTTAAACTCTAAGCGGCGGTTGCCGGATGGTTTCTCGAGAATGCCGGTAGCGAGAAGCCGTACCGGCGTGGCGGCGTATCCGATGTCAGCTTAAATTGTACCCTGTTGCGGAGAAACCTACACCGTAAATATAATGACAAATCAGTTTATACCTGTTAGATCATCGGTTCCCGACCGGCCGGGCCATACCTTTGGGCCTGCGGCCGGTTGCGACCAGAAGCACCGAACAGTTATATTTATGCAAAGGCACCTGGAAGAATTCCAAAATCCACTTTTATGACCCTGCAAGGAAAACTGATAGAATACCTGGACGACGGCAGATTCAACTGCGCCATGGTCCTTGAGGATTCGGCAAAACGGTTGCGCATCCTCTCCCAGAACGGCAGGGAGTCGAATCTTCCGCACTCGAGAATTATTCATGCATCCCGGACCAGCCATCCCCTCAACCTGCCTAGAGAAGAACTGGCGCGGCGGCTGAAAGCGGCCGGCGAAAAGCGCCAGGCCCTGGCCATGGCCATAAACCTTGAGGAAATCTGGGAGCTGACCGCAACCGAGCCGGCAAACGTTTTTACTCCGAGTTTCCTGGCCGAGCTCTGTTTCGGCCGCGACACCGACGATGACCACATTGCGGCCTTTCTGCGACGCATCTTCATGGACAAACTCTTTTTCAAATACAAGGCCGGCGACATCGTCGCCCACCCACCGGAAACAGTCGAGCAGCAACGGCTGCACATAGCCAGGGAACTCCAGAAGGAATCACTGCTCACCAACGGGGCGGACAATCTGATGCGACTCTGGAAACATGGTGATCCCGGTGACTGGCCGGAACGGGCGCAATGCCTGGAGGTAATCCGCGACTATTATCTGTTCGGTAATGAGGCGGCAGAAAACGTGCTGGCAAAAGAACTGCTGAAAAGGGCGCAGCTCAACGGCCCGCACGATGCCTTCCATCTCCTGGTGAAAGCCGGTGTCTGGGGCCAAAATGAAAACATCCCTCTCCTTCGCCAGAATCTGTCGGTTGCCTTTCCGGAAAAGGCACTCCTCCAGACCGAAGCCCTGGAGTTGCCCGAAGAGGCCGCCCTTCTGGCCGATGGCCGCCGGGACTTCCGGCACCTGCCGCTGTTGACCATCGATGGCGATCAGACCCGGGATTTCGACGATGCCCTGCATATCGAACAACAGGGCGACAACTATCTGGTCGGCATCCACATCTCCGATGTGGCCCACTATGTTTTACCCGGGACGCCACTGTTCGAGGAGGCGGTAAACCGGGGGACATCTCTTTATTTCCCGGACCAGCTCATTCCCATGCTGCCCAAAAAACTGTCGGAGGAGATCTGCAGCCTGGTTGCCGGCCAGCCCCGCGCGGCGCTCAGTTTTCTCGTGCTGCTCTCGGCGGATGGCGAAATGCTTGAGTACGATCTGTTTCCCAGCGTCGTATCGGTGCAACGGCAACTGCGCTATGGGGAATCCGATCGCCTGTTACAAAACGACAGGGAGCTTGGCCAACTCGCCCAGCTCAGCCAGAAACTCAGACAACGGCGACTGACGGCCGGCGCTCTTCTTTTGCCGTTTCCCGACGTCAATATCCGCATCGAGCCGGATGACGCCATCAAGATAGGCCTGTCCGAGGTAGACACGCCCAGCCGGGTCCTGGTCGCGGAATTCATGATCCTCGCCAATGCGCTGGGGGCCCAGATGCTGGCCGAGAGGATGGCGCCCGGCCTGTTCAGGTCGCAGCCATCGCCCCGCCAGCGTCTGGTTCACGGGCTGGACAAGGATCTTTTTCACAATATTCTGCAGCGCAAAAAACTCTCCCCCATGTCGCTGCTGACCACGGCAAAACCACACAGCGGTCTCGGGGTCGCCCAGTACACCACGGTCACCTCACCCATCCGCCGGGTGCTGGACCTTCTCATGCAACTGCAACTCAAACATCTGGTCAAGGGCAAGGGGCATTTCTTTCAAAAAAGTGAACTGAAGAATTATGCCGGCATCATCCTGGCCAATCAAAACAAGGTCAACGGAGTAAAATATCTCAGACAACGATACTGGATACTCAAGCACCTCGAATCCAGAACCGGCGAACTTATCAAGGCCCTGCTCATTGAAAAGGGGCCGAAACGCGCCCATCTCCTGCTGGTGGATTTTCTCCTCGATGCCGATCTGCCCGCACCAGAGGTCGGCCGCTACACTCCTGGCCAGATGCTTATGGTCCGTATCGGCAGGGCTGACGCCCTTGACAATACCCTCCGGCTCGAGGTCGCTGGCCAGGCTCCCGCCTGACAAGCAAGAAGATTCTCGTGGCCCGCTTACGGCCCTGCCTGCGGCTGTCATGTAGGACACTTGCTGACCAATAACCGACAAGCGCACACCCCGTCCATCCGCCGTCACAAATTCACCCCACTTTACACCCTTCCGCACATCCGCCACTTCTAGTCCACCCAAAAAAAATCCCGTCTGGCAATGCTCTGCCGGAATACCACATACAGTGCCAACCGACGCACAACAACACAACATATAGCGAGCAAATCAAATTCAGGCCGGGACCACCTTTGCAGACCGGATAATTAGCATTTTTTTCCCTTGACAGGACACCGCCGTTTCTATAAAAAGGTAATCAATAGTGGTACAAAGTGGAGAAAAGGGGTAGCAAGGGGAATTTTCGGCCATGAAAAAAGAAGGCAGGCCCACAGAGAGTCGCTTCCGAAGCCGATCGGAACACAGCCTGGACGAGAAGGGGCGGCTGAGCATCCCGGCGCGTTTCCGCGAAATACTGCACGAAGAATACAACGACAAGCTGGTAGTCACCAACTGGCATAAATGTCTGAAGGCCTACCCCCCGCAGGCGTGGGAAGATATCGAAACCACCCTGCTCAACCAGGGAAAGAAAGAGCCGGGCATGGCTGAGTTTCGCCGTTATGTCATTTCGGGCGTAACCGAGTGCCCGGTTGACCGCCAGGGCCGCATTCTCCTGCCCGCGACCCTGCGGACCGATTTTGATCTCAAAAGAGAGGTGGTGCTGAACGGCATGCTTGATCATTTTGAGATCTGGGACAAGGCTGCCTGGGATGCGGAAACCAGAAGGACACGCGAGAACTTCCAGAATTTCGAGCAGAGTTTGTCAACCCTGGGGATCCTGTAGGCAGGGTCTCCCGGATGAACTTTAGTTATCAACGCTGTCCCGGGCAGCAGGCCAGATGCCGCAAGAGACCACTCCATCTCATGGCGAGATTCACTGCCCCGTGCTGCTGGAAGAAATACTGGCCCATCTGCTGCCCCGGGACAACGGCATCTACGTCGACGGCACCATGGGTCTGGGCGGCCACACGGCAGCCATCCTTGACCGCTGCTCACCCAATGGCCGCGTCATCGCTTTTGAATGGGATGCCCGGGCAATAGTTCTGGCGCAGAAAAAACTGGCAACTTACGGTGACCGTGTGCAGATCGTCCGCCGCAATTTCGCTGAAATCAAGCAAGGTCTGACCGACCTTGGCATCCCGGCAATTGACGGGCTGATTCTGGATCTCGGCCTCTCGTCCCTCCATCTGGACGAAAAAACCGTATCGGGCACCGGGCGGGGCTTCAGCTTCCGAGGCGGCGAACCCCTTGACATGCGAATGGACAACCGGATGCCACGCACCGCAGCCGATCTGGTTAACAACGCCGCAGCCGAAGAGTTGGCAGATATTTTTTTTTATTACGGCGAAGAACGACAGGCCCGACGAATTGCCGCCGGCATTGTTACCGCCCGGGAACAGGAAAAAATCGAAACCACCGAGCAACTTGCCGCGATTGCGTCAGGCGCCGTGCCAAAACGCTTTCACCCAAAAAAAATTCATGCGGCAACCAAAGTGTTCCAGGCGCTCAGGATCGCGACCAACCATGAACTTGAAAATCTTGAAGCCATCCTGCGAGATGCGCCGCCGCTCCTCAACCCCGGCGCCAGATTCTGCGCGATCTCGTTCCACTCTCTGGAGGACCGGATGATCAAGTGGGGTTTTCGAAATAACCCGACCATGCAGGAACTAAGCAAAAAACCGGTTATTCCAACCATGCAGGAATGTCAAAAAAATCCACGGGCCAGAAGCGCTAAATTGAGATCCGCCATCAAATTGTGACAGGGAGGCCGAGCGATGATCAACGATTATTATGTTTCCTTTTCTTCGACCACGGTTGACAAATTTTACTGCAATCCGCGGCAGAAGGCGGCCAACCGCATGCAGCCCGCAACCGGCCACCAGTTTTTCCTGAAGGCCATCGGCGTATTGGTGGTCTTGACCCTGGTCACCGGTGTCGCCTCGACCATGGTGTACGGCCAGCGGGTCAGAATCGCCCTGGATGAAATCGGTCGGCAGAGCACGCTCTCGCTTGCACAAACCAATCAGCACCAAACTCTCCTGGCCGAACGCGACCGGCTGCTGTCCCGGGCGCATGTCGAGAAAGCAGCAAAAAAACTCGGGCTGTTTCCACCTACAACCGCTCAAATCCGCAGGCCGTAGCGCCTGCCTGGCATGAATGAAACAGACGATTCAGTCGGAGCAGCAACGAACAAATAAGCGGCAACCGACCCGACGATGGTTCATGACCCCCGTCGGGGTGGTGACTGCCCTCTGTCTTGCGGTCGGCTTTTTTTTGTATCACTCCTGGCACAACCAGTCACTTCGCGACTATTTCACCAAGAAAAACGAGACACAGCTCGATATCAGTCTCGATCTGAACGGCCTGAAAAAAGAACGCGGCAATATTTATGACCGCAATCTGCGAGTCATTGCCGGCTGCTACCAGACCAAGGCCGTCTTTGCCCGACCCCTGGAGCTGACCAACACGGCCGCGGCGGCAAAGCAACTCGCCAAAATTCTGCAGCTTAACGAAACAGACTTGCTGACGACTCTCGGGTCCGAACGCAGTTTTGTGTGGCTCGGCCACAACATCGCGGCCGCGCCCGCCAACCAGATTGCAGACCTGAAACTGCCAGGCATCTATCTGATCGATGAAATGAACCGCATCTACCCAAATCAGCAAATCGCGGCCCATGTAGTCGGATTTGTCAAAAACGAACAGGGACTGGACGGCATGGAATACCAGTACGACAGCATCCTGCGCGGCGTTTCGGCGACCAGCAAGGATATGCCCATGCTTGATTTTACCGAGGCAAATGAAATCGCCGGTAACAACGCCCACGTTGTTCTCACCCTTGATCTACGCAGCCAGGCCAAGCTTGAGCAAGTCCTGGACGACCTCGTCCTGGGAGCGAATGGCACGACCGGGACGGCGATTCTCATGGACCCGAACAACGGCGCCGTTCTGGCCCTGGCCAACCGTCCCACCTATAATCCGAACCGATTCTGGGCGTTCACGGATCAGATGCGTAGAAACAAGGCCATTGCCGACCAGATCTTCCCGCCGGAAGCGCCCGCCTCCCAAGCCGACGGTCAGTCGGACGAGACGACCATTCCCGGCCCCGATGACCAGGCCGTGCTCTCCAAGATCAAAGGTTTTTTTTTCATCTCGCCCTGCAAGCTGAAAAAATCACTCGTCCAGCCTGAAGCGCCCCCCCCTGCCGACATCGTGCCATTTGATCTCGCGGAGCTTCTTGCGGGCAAGCCTGTCTGGCCGGTCGATCTGCCGATTCCAAAACCTGTGGCCGAGCCTGCCACCGAGCCGTCCGCCGCAGCGCCGCCCGTCATCCCAACCCCGCTCCAGACCCTTGCCACCCTGGCCCGGCTTGTCAACGGCGGCAACGACATCATTCCCCATGTGCTGAATAGTGTGCTGGATATCCAGAGCCAACGAGAATTCAAAACAAATTACGGACAAAAAAAAACAGCTGAACCGCCGACGGAAACCAGCCGGGATATTTGGGCATCACTCGACAAATCATGGCACTCGGGCCCGGCTGATTCGTTATACTTTGTGACCGCCTCGCCGGCAAACGCCTTCAAGGAAACGACAGACAGCCCACCGGCCGGCCACGATTCGACAGCGCCGGCGCCGGCAGTATCGGCTGTCAACCGGCATCACACCCTTTTTCTCGGGGTTGCACCCCGGCAGAAACCGGAACTGGTCTTGCTGGTAGTCCTGAACAACAGCGTCCTGCCTCCGGGGGCAGACAAAATCGCCCAGGCCACCGCCATGTTCAACAAAACCACCACGCTCCTCCCGGCCCTCTTGAAATTTTCGCAGGAACCGTCTACCATCGTCGCCGCTGATTTCTGGCAGAAAGATCGGATACTCCGATTCGAGAATCTGCTAAAGGAAAAAGTCACCACAACGGACGAACTTGCGACCTCAGCCGAGCCGGACCAGATCGGTCCGATGCCGGCTTTAATCGGCAAGAGCCTGCGTAACGGGCTGCAGACCCTGCAGCGCTATGAAGTACAAGTCAAGGTCAAAGGGGCCGGCATGGTTGTGGCACAAAAGCCCCCGGCCGGAGCCCCGCTCAAAAAAGGCGACACCTGTCTCCTTGAATTAGACATAAAACAGTAATACTCAAGTGCAAATCGACGCGCAAAAAAAATTAAGCGACCTCCTGAACGAGGTCGGCATCTCCCTGCCAGCCGCTTCTGCGGCGGTCGAGATAACCGGCATCTGCGCGGACTCGCGCCTGGTGCAGCCCGGCAATCTTTTTGTTGCCGTGGTCGGCCTAGCCGTTGACGGCCACCGGTTTGTCGAACAGGCGATCGTCGGGGGCTGCGCGGCGGTAATTTTCGAGTCCGGCCGATTGCCAGCCGTTGCAGCCGACGGCCGCCAACCGGTCATGATCGAAGTCACTGACAGTCAGCAGACATTGGGTGTGCTGGCCGCAGCCTTCTACGGTCAGCCGGCCAGCCGGCTGAAGATGATCGGCATTACCGGCACCAACGGCAAGACAACCACCAGCTATCTGACCGAAACCATGCTGCGCCACGCCGGCTTTCGCCCCGGGGTAATCGGCACGGTGAACTATCGATACCAGGACGCCCGGAATTGCCAGGTCGAGTTGCCCGCCCCGCACACCACCCCGGACGCCCCGACCCTGCACTGCCTGCTGAAAGAAATGGCCGACGCCGGGACCACCCATGTCATCATGGAAGTTTCCTCCCACGCCCTT
>MGTE01000011.1:382-999 GCA_001799275.1 Deltaproteobacteria bacterium RIFOXYD12_FULL_57_12 | reverse complement strand
CTTGAGTTTGACGTGGCGGTTTTCACCAACCTGAGCCGGGATCATCTGGATTTTCACGGCGACATGGCGCAGTATTTCGCCAGTAAAAAACTGCTGTTCACCGATCACCTGAAGACGGGCAGCCATGCCTTGATCGTCAGAGAGTCATCATTCGCGGACCAGACCACCGGCCAGCAGGGCTGGGGTGAAAGATTGGCTACGGAACTGGCGATTGAGCAACCCGACCGCGGCCATTACCTGACCTGCGGCCTGACCGGCCCGAACACCATCCATGCTGAACGCGCCTCCTTCGACCTGCAGGGCATTACGGCTGAAATCGCGACGCCTGCCGGCACCGTTGCCATCCGCTCGCCGCTGGTTGGTGAATTCAACGTCAAGAACCTGCTGACGGCCGTTGGCATCGGTTTTACCCTGGGCCTGGACTCCGACACCATCTCAGCCGGACTCGGCGCCACCACCGGCGTTCCAGGCCGCCTGCAACGGGTATCTCCGTCAGAGGTCGACCACGACGGACCGCTTGTCTTTGTGGATTATGCCCACACCCCGGAGGCCCTGGAAAACGTGCTTGCCACCCTGCGGCAGTGCAGACCGCGGCGGCTCATCTGCGTATTCGGCTG
>MGTE01000011.1:234-376 GCA_001799275.1 Deltaproteobacteria bacterium RIFOXYD12_FULL_57_12 | reverse complement strand
CGCCATTATGCGTCACATTGAACAGAATGTTCCTGTTCGCGTCATCATCGTATCCGATGGTGCGCATGGCGTAAGCGACGAAAACAAAACTGAATACACCCGGCAACGCCGGAATGAAAGCATTACTGCTGCCCATCTCCTT
>MGTE01000011.1:0-111 GCA_001799275.1 Deltaproteobacteria bacterium RIFOXYD12_FULL_57_12 | reverse complement strand
GTTTTCGAGATGCACCCGGATCATCGCGCGATGGGGATGGCGGTCGTAGAAGCAATCAGGCGAATAGGCAAAGCAGTGCGCGTAGCCTTATATGAAGTCGGCTTCCCATTA
>MGTE01000010.1:22462-25734 GCA_001799275.1 Deltaproteobacteria bacterium RIFOXYD12_FULL_57_12 | reverse complement strand
ATTAAACTCCAGGCCGACATCGGTCCATTCCTTGGCGGCGTTGGCGCCGGCAGGGTTGCCGTCCCAGTCGTCGGTGTTGCTGTTGGAGCTGGCATGGCACTTGAAACAAATACGGTACTCCTTGGTGGCGGTGGCATAGGCAGTGGCGCCAGCCGCGCTCCAACTGGTTACATTCGCCCAGGTGGACGGGTATGGGGAGAAATCAACGCCACTCACCCCCTCCAGCGGGCTCGGCCCGGTGATGGCGTTGCCGTTGACTCCGGCGGCGGTATGATTGCCGGTCCTTGCCACATGCGGGTTGTGGCAGTCGGTGCATTCCACATGCGCCGAGGTTGAAACGCCGGTCACCGAGGTCTCGTTGGCCCGGTGCCGGGCGGAAATCCCCAGGATATTCAAGGTGGTGCCGGTGCCGTGGCCGTAGGCCTTGTCCGTGTCGGTCTTGATCTTGTCGGTGGCGCTACCCACCGGCACAGCAACATTATGACAGCCGAAACAGAGATTTTCCTCCACCGAAAAACCAAGATAAACCGATGGCGAGCCGGTAGCGGCGGCCGGCGGGATGCCTTCGGCGCCGCCCATGCTGGCGTGCTCCTCATGGCAATGGGCACAGTTGCCCCGGGAATAGGAATAAGGCGCGTTCAGCCAGTTGACGCCGCCGGCATTCCGGTACAAACCGGTGGTATTGCTGCCGTGCGCCGAGGATTTATAGGTGCCGGCCGCAGCCGGCATCGGCAGACAAAGAGCGGCCGCGCCCAGCAGGGCGAGACCGACGGCAGAGCATGCCCAGCCGCTTTTCCCGATCGGCAACAAGGACAGATTCCGTTTTCTGCGTGTCTTCCCTTTTTCCATCTTCGTCAAACCAATTTGTTGTCGACACCCGGTTTGCATCAAACTCTACCAGACGTTTCTACCAGAATATCAACCGGGATGCCAAGCTCCAGAATAGTAAAAAAGGCACGGCCATCCGGCCTTGTTTCTCACTTGCTCGGGCGGCGGGCCTGAACGTGACAACTGCCGCAGTCGGTGATCGGCTGTCTGGCCGCCGCCAACAGCCTCTGGTACTGCCCGGGCCGCTCCTTTTTCATCTGCTCGATATGTTTTTCCATGAATCCGGCAGGCAGACTCGGGGGACCGCCTTGAACCTCTTTCGCTGTGGAAGCGATAAGCAGCAGGCTGAAACAGGCAAAGGCCAGAATTGATGTACAACGCCCCATACTGAAATCCCTCCGGAGAGAATCAACTAACCCAGCGGAGCTGGATAAGTCCTTTAGCAGCGGTTACTTCCTGAATGTCTACGTGGCGCATGGTTTGTGCAATTTTTGATCGCAACTTGTTAACAATCAACGCATAAGGGCCTAAAAAGTCCTGGTTTGCAGGTTTGCATTGGGAGCCGCGCTGAAGACGCCGGTGGTCGAACCGTGGTAGTGGCAATCCATGCACGGCTTGTTCGAGCCGCCGACCGGTGAATAATCGTGACACTTGGCAAAACACTCCCCAAAGTCACCATACGATTGATCGGCCGAGTGATGGAGGGCGGAACTACCGGCGCTCATGTCGTGGCACCTTTCGCAGAGGGCCTTCCACTGGACTGCGGTGGCATCGCCAACGCCCGGGTTGTAGGTGGTTATGGCGTTAGCCAGATCGCCGCCGTTCACCCGCCGCCTGATGAGCCGGATGTTCGATGAACCATGCGGTTCATGACAGTCCAGGCAGGAGAGAACATAGTTGATCCCGGACGGGGGTGGGGAGGCGACATAGGGGGCTCGGATAGTCAGCGTGTCGACATAGCCGACCGGATACATGTTGGAGTCCAGAAAAACGCGACCGCCATGCTTGTCGCCGTTGACCGACCAGTCGATGAACCTGAGATTGCCGCCCTTGCGGGTACTGTAGATGGTATTGGTGGCGTTGTGGCAATCCGTGCAGAATCCCACATAGTCGGGCATGTCCGAGCCGGTGCCGGTGCCGGCGCCGGCGGGTTCCCGGCCGGCACCAAAGGTGCTGTACGGCGCGGCATAGGTGGTGTTCTGCGACATGCGTTCGGCCGGCGTGGCGGGCCCGAACAGATTGCCGTGGTCCGATGGTTTGGAAATGGCGGATAAGGTCGGATCAGCGGGCGCCGACTGGTTTCTTTTGGCCAGGTGCGGATTGTGGCAGCCGGCACAAGGGTTGGAAAGCGGGTTTGAGGCTCCATCTTTCTTGAACCAGGTCCAGGCCGCCACTGACTTAGCATAGTTGGCAATGTCGGTGAGATCGTGGTATGAGGTCTGATTAAAGGCGGCCAGGATGGAGGTCACGCCAATGGTGCCGCCGCCGAAGACCCGGCTGTAATCGTAGTTGGTCACTGCCTGGCCGCTGCCAAGGGAATTATGGCAGTAAAAACAGAAGTTGTCAGCCTGGACATAGGAGCCCGGCACGGCAGCGGTATTATGGTTGGGCGCGAAAAGGGCGAACACGGCAGCCCCGCCTGTCTCGGGACCGGGCTCGCCGCCGGCTATGGAGGCATGCTGTTCATGGCAATGGGCACAGTTTCCCATCGCATAGCCGTCCAGCCGGGCATCGGTACGGTCTACTCCCGTGGTGCTGCTGCCGTGGGCGGAACTGAGATAGGTTCCAGCCTGCGCCTGCAGAGGCAGGCAGAAAACGGTCACACCCAGCAGGGCGAACCCGGCGGCAGAGCATGCCCATCTGCTTTTCCAACCCCCGACAAACGGGACAAATACCTTCACGAAACAATATGCTGCCAAAACCGCGCAGCATATTGTTTCTAATTTTCTACTAGTCTTCCCATTCTTCATCTTTGTCAAACCAATTGAATGTGGTTTTCCCTGAAACCTTTCCAGAAACCGGTTGTCAATGCCCGCATGGCAGCAAACTCATCCGGCGTGTAAACCAGAATATCGGCCGGGATGCCAATCTCCAGAATATTGAAAAAGGCGCGGGCTCGTTCAATGAACGGCTCTGCCGTCCGCGCCACGATAATCAGGTCGAGATCCGACCAGGCCCCTGCCCGCCCGCCTGCCACCGAACCATGCAGAAAGGCCTGCACAACATCAGGGTGCGCTGCGAGCTTTTCACGGAGAAGCGCGACGAGCTCTTCCCGGCTGTAATCGAGAACGCTTGTTTGCGGACGGCTCTTCTCAAGTATTTTTGCCTGCGAACCCTTCATCTTCCGGTAACCGTTCGTTGATGATGCTGTAAATACCATTTGCCGCGGTCAGCGCACGTGTCGCCTGCTCTTCGGTAAGCAGTTCAAACGGTGCCCCACCTGG
>MGTE01000010.1:20438-22432 GCA_001799275.1 Deltaproteobacteria bacterium RIFOXYD12_FULL_57_12 | reverse complement strand
GCCCGGATAATCTGAAAAAGGGAATGGGACCGGATCACATCATACTCTTTAAAAAAACAATAGGCTTTCAAGGCCTTTTCACCGGCCTGCTGGCAACAGAAGCAGGTCTGCGAAAAAAAACCGCCGGCAAAGGAATGTTGCGCCCATTGCAGGTCATTTTCTGCCTGGCGCAGCCAATCGAGATAGCGAGTCATTGTTGATAAATTCCTTGCAGGTGGTTAGCCCGAGGCCTTCAACCTACTGCAGCACCGCCATGCCCAGGGGCGGCGCGCCCAGTTCGATAAAGCCGGCCGGCCGATTGGTGGTGTTGTCGATCACGGTCAGCCCGGCCGGGTTGTCGCCGGCCGCATAAATCCAGCGCCGCCGGTCGGCAGCCGCCATTTCCAGGGGTTTGCCGGTCGTGGCAATCTCGGCCGTGGTGCTGAGCTGGCCGACCAGCAGCACACCAATCGCCGGATTGCTGCTGGCAACGTAAATCTGATTGTTGCTCACCAGTATCCGCCGCGGCCCGAAGCCGACGTGCAACCGGTCGCGGATGCGGCCGGTTTTCAGATCATAGAGCATCACTGTGTTGGCGGCCCGTTCGGCAATATACAGTATCCCGTTGACCCCGGCCATACCCTCCGGGCTGTTGCCGGCCGTGATTGTCTGGACCGTAGCCAGATTCGTGGTGTTCAGCAACGAAACCGTGCTGGCCATGGCTGAGGAGACCGCGAGCAGGCCCTGCTCGGCAAGAAAGGCGGCGTACTCCGGCCGCTCGCCCAGCCGAACCTGGGCCGCCAGCCGGCCGGATGGCAGCTCTAAACGAACAACGTTGCCGCTGCGGCTGTCAAGGATGTAGGCCGGCCCTCCGTCCGGACTGACAGTCATGAAGCCGGGCTCCATCACCATCGGGATGCGGAGCTTGTCAACGATCCGGTTGGTGGCGGACTCGATGACATTGATCACCGCCTCGCCGCTGGCCAGGACATAAAGCCGTTTGCCAACCGCATCCGCCCCCAGGTAAGTCGGCCGGCCGCTGATTCCGATCGACCCGGACACCCAGTTCTTGTCACAACGCACCAGATAGACCGTGTTAATCGACGGGCAGGCGACATAAAGCAGGTCGGCGACCAACGGCGGGGTCTGAACCACAGCCGACAGGACCGGCGTCAGGGTATCGCCGCCGAGCAGGGATGCCACCGTGTCCAGGGTGATAAAAAGCGATTTGCTGTCGCCTTTCGCCAGATCGAGGTCAACGGCCAGGGGTAACTCGACCTGGGTCGACGCAAGCGTTAGCGGGATACTCCGGCCGACGCGGAAAACGCCGGCTTCGGCCAAGGTCAGGCGCAGGGCCTGGTAGCGACCCGGCTCCACAACATTGCGGCAGAGCAAAAGCTGACCGGCGGCAAGCTTGGCGGCATCGACGCGTCGGGGTTCGACGGACAATTCCGTCCAGATACCGTTCGCCAAGATCTCCACCCGGGAGATCGACAGTTGCAGAGATGGTCCGGCCGGCTCCTTGAGCTGCAGGAAGGCGGAAACCTGGGCAGCATTGCCGACCGGCTGCTGCGCCTTGCCGACGGCCGCGCCGCCCCTTGATCCATCCTCGGCCAGACAGCCGCTCAATAAAACCAGGATAATAACGACCGCGCCCAAAAAATAAGCAGGAAAACAGTGACGCAATGCAATGCTCTGACCGCCTACTCCCCTGATTCCCATCATGCGCTTCCTCCGTTGTGGCCGGCTTCTTTTCTGCCTGGCAGCGAGGCCGATTGCATGAAACGACCCGGGCAATCGCTCAGTTCTTGACCGAATGGCAGGTATAGCAGCCGTCCGTACCGGGTGTGCCTGGCCAGGCTTTGTAGTCCCACCGCAGGATATCGTCATAGGCGCTACCGTGGGCCCGGTGGCAGGTCAGACACATGATGATGGCATCAGTGGTGCCGGCGCCGGTGACGCTTGCCGAGCTAGCGGCCGGCACGGTGGTACGGGCCACCGGCACGGTGACATTG
>MGTE01000010.1:11958-20427 GCA_001799275.1 Deltaproteobacteria bacterium RIFOXYD12_FULL_57_12 | reverse complement strand
ATAGTAGGCAGTATACTCGCCGCTGTTGGGAACCCGGAAGTCGGTGGGATGGCGCAGCCATGGACTGGCAAAATTGCTCGCACCGTTGGCCAGTGGCTGACCGCCGCTGTCATTGTGAAAATTCGGGTGGCACTTGGCACAGAGGTAGGAGATGGTCGCGGTGCTGGAAGCGCTGTCATTCACACGCGCCTCGCCATAGTATTCATTGTGGAGCGCCGTGGTCACGCTGCCGGCGTATTCACGGTCCGGATCCTCATAGCCGGCCACGCCTTTCAAAAAACGATAACTGGCGCCGGGCGTGGTGGCGCCGGCCACCGAAATCTGGCCGCTCTTGTTGCTGTGATGGGCGCGGCCCATGTCTTCAAACTGATTGAGGCTCGCCACATCCCGCTTGCCATGACAGCCCGTGGCCCCGGCGCAGGTGATGTTGCCCGTCAGCGCAGTGCCGCCCGGCGGTGTATCGGCCAGTGTTTCATCGTTGTTGTTGACCGTGAGCGAAGTCACGTTGTGCGCCTTGGCATCAAAGGTGGCGGTGGCACCCTGCTCGGTCCAGTAGAAATTGCCGCCGGCCAATTGGGTGGCGGTAGGAACCGCAGCGGTCGTCAGCACATAATACTTAATGGTGGCGCTGTTGGTGCCGGTATGGCAGGCAGTGACGCCCAGGCAGGTATTGTACATCAGCAACATGGGAATGTTAGCCCCAGTAACGGCCAAGCCGCCCTGGCTGTTATGCATGGTGTGGCATTTCCAGCACTCCGTGCCGGCGGCTGCGGCCAACGACGGCGCCAGATACGACAGCAGAACGACAAGCCCCCAGGATATCAGTCGACCACGCATGCCCATGACTCCTTGATTAATAACGGCCGAAAATCTGCACCCGGCCGTTGCCTTCATCCACGACACACAACTGGCCCCAGGGATCGATCTGCAGCTCCACCGGAAAATAGAGCTGCCCCCGGGTCTGCCCGGGCTCAAGAAAACGATATTTCAATTCGCCGGTCGCGTCAAAGGCGGCAATCCCGCCCTGATGCCGTTCCAATACATAGATGGGGCCGGCCGGGTCAACCGCCAGGGAGACAGGGAACCGGGCCGCGTCGCCCAGGGATATTTTCGCGGCCAGACGGCCATCCGCCCCGAAACGGTAGATGGTGCGATTCAGCATGCTGAGCGCCCAGAGCTCGCCGCCCTGCAGCTTGAAATCCACAAAGCCGCCGTCTCCGCAGTCCGGACAGTCGAAGGACTGTTTGCCCTGCAAGTCCTGATCAAAGACCAGAATCCCGCCACTCGCCCGATCCAGCACATAGAACTGCCCTGCCGCATAGGCCAGCCGGTCGGCATAAACTGTCCTGCCCTGGTAACTCAGGGTGTGGGGAACAGTGGTCTTGCCGCTCAAATCGATACTGGTTAAACTGTTGCGGCCCTTTTCCACCACCCAGAGGACACCCTTTTCGTCCCGCACCATATCATAAGGGGCCTGCAGGCTGTCGCCGGCATTGAAGGCGGACAGCAGTTTGCCTTCCCGGTCAAAGGACATGAGGCGGTTGTTGCCGGAATCCACCACATAGTAACGGTCCTTGGCCGTGTCGAACTCCAGCGCCGATGGCATGATCATGGCGTCGGGCGGTGTCTGACCCTGCAGGTTGATCTTCCACTGCCAGGGGCCGGCAACGGCCGCCGGAACCCAGGTCGATAGCAACAGAATACAAAGCACCCAGGGGACGGCCCGGCGCAATAATCTTTCGATCAGCATGTAACTTTCCTCCTGGTTTTATAACTACTCAGGTTGGTTAGCCTGTTAGACTGTAGTCTGTTAGACAAAAAAAGGTCGAATCCGCAGGGCCAAAGCAGGCCTCATCTTGTAATTCCCCACAACTAATAGACTAAACACCTACAGACTATCAACCTGCGTTGTTACCTGGTTTTTCATAATATCCTGTCCGTGCCGGCCCGGCTGCCACCCGCGATCAATAGCCTTGATGACACTGGTTGCAAAGCTCCTTCTCCGGATTCAGCCGCATCTGGCCCTTATATTCGCTACCGTGCGGATTATGACAGTTCACGCAGGTCATGGGCTGACCGGTCCGCTGGTCGCGGGCCTTGTCGCCGACCGGATGGGTGAACTTGCCCTGGGTCTCATGGCAGCGCGAGCAGACCCCGTTGCCATCGCCGCGCAGCATGGCCATATGGTTCGAGCCGTGCACCGCGTGACATTCGTTGCATTCCTTCACGGATTCGGTGTGGACGTAGGTGCTTTTTTCAAAACGTCTGTAGGTATCCTCATGACAGGTCCGACAGATCTGCATCTGCCGGCCCCGCAGCAGCCGCTTCTCATCGCCGGCATGCGGCGAATGGCAGTTCGTGCAGCTGTTGCCGCCGATCAAATGGCTGTGGATGGTCCGAAGCTGGCCGCTGATCTCCTTGTGGCAGCCCAGGCAGGTCTCGACGGGCACCGTGCTTTGACCGGCCACATGACAGCCGGTGCAGCCCTTGGCATATGGGGCGTGCAGTGTGTTGCGCACCAGATTGGCCCGGCTGCTGCCGTGCGGATTGTGACAGGTCAGACACCCCTTGACCGCGACCGGATAATTCGGATGGGCCTGGCGGACTTTGTCCTGATTATGGCAGGAGGAACAGAGCCGATCCGGGTCGTCATCCCTAAGCAGCATGGTGTTGCCCGCATTGTGCGGCTGGTGGCAGGCTTCGCACTGGCCGCGCGCGTACGGGGCGTGGGTCACCTGATACTGGGCGGTCAGAGTCTTGTGGCAGGCCAGACAGCGGTCGCGCAGACGACCGTTGATCAACCCCTTGGCATCCGCCTTATGCGGCTCGTGACAGGCCAGGCATTTGCCCTGGCTCACCGGGATATGCATGATTCCCTTGGTAAAGGCCTTGGCCTCCTTGGTATGGCAGGAGTAGCAAAGGTCGGCGACTGACTGCGACAGAAGGCCGTCGTAACGTGCCACATGCGGGTTGTGGCACGTTACGCACTCTCCGCTGGCCACCGGCTGGTGCACGACCGGCCCGGAAAAGGCCGACTTCTCGTGACAGGAGAAACAGACGGCCGAGCCGGCATCGGCCCGACTCCACCACAGTACGATTCCAACAAAAAGGAGCATGAAGAGTTGCGTCGGTTTCCGCATCATTTTCCGCCCTCCTTATGGCAGGGCTTGCAGGACCCCTCGCCGAACGGGGTATGCACCACGGGATAGAGTAGATTCTTCCGGGGACCGCCATGCGGATCATGGCAGCTCAGGCATGACTGCGGCCCCGGCTTGATGCCCTGGTGTGCTTTGAGGAATCCACTGCTGCCGGTCTGATGACACTTGGCGCACAGGGCGCCGAGTTCGGTGTGGAGCATGCCCTTGTTCCCGGACCCATGGGGGGCATGACACAGGGAACAATCCTTGGCAGCCGGCTCATGGGCGACGCCATCTACCCAGAACTGACCGACCTGCTTATGACAGTCAAGACAGAGGGCCGGCTGGCCCTTGGTCAGATTGTTGGCCCTGGTCGAACCGTGCGGCAGATGGCAGACTGCGCATTTCAACTCGTCCACCGGCGGATGTTTGACCTTCTGCCGGGGCAGGGCGGTCTGCAGGTCGATATGACAGGCAAAACAGAGTTCGCCAGTCCGAGCCTTTGTAACCCCGACAAAATCGCCACCATGGGACGCGTGGCAGGTCGTGCAGTTGCCGTCGGCAAAGGGTTTATGAACCTTGTACTCCGCTGGCTGCCCCTCATATAGCTTCCGGTGGCACTCCTGACAAAGTTCGCCCTTCGCCGCCGTCTTCCGCAACAATCCCTTCTGGACCGACTGATGCGGCAGATGGCAGCCGGTGCAATCACCACTGACAAAAGGTCGGTGCAGACTGAATCGGCCCAGTTCGTCTCTGGTCTTCTGATGACAGGAGAGGCAGAGTTCCAGTTGCGGTTTGATGAGGAGCTTCTGCTCGGCCGACTCGTGCGCCACATGGCAGGCATCGCAGCGGCCCTTGGCAGCCGGACCATGGGTCACCGGACCGCTGCCGAACTCCTTTTTATCGTGGCAGGTGATGCAGAGCGTCTCGACCTTGCTGCGCAGCAGCTTCTCTTCCTGGCCACCGTGCCCGTAATGGCAGGCCAGACACTTGCCCTGCTTGGCCGGCGCGTGGCGGCTGACCTTGGTCGCATCGTCGCCCTGGGCCTGCTTGTGGCACTTGAGACAGACCGTCTCCGGGGATTTTGCCAGCATGTGTGCATAGTTGCTGGCATGGGTGGCGTGACATTCGGTACACTCACCCTTGACCAAAGGTGCATGCTGGCTGGCCTGACCCTTACTGATCTCATGGCAGGAAAGACAAATCTGGCCAATGTCCTTTGCCGCGGCAAAGGAGCCCTGGCCGGCCTGCGGATGGCAGGTCGTGCAGTCGCCGGACTTGATCGGCGCGTGCACCACGGTTTTCAGGAGGCCGGGGAGGTCGGAGCTGTGAGGCGAATGGCAGAGGACGCAGCCGGTTGCCACCGGGTACCCGGCGTGGCTCTTCTTGAATTCAGCCGTGTCCGTCTTGTGGCAGGTCTGGCAGAGTCCGGCCTTCTTCAGTAAGGTCGGCTGGTCAGCGGCATGGGGATCATGACAGGTTGCGCATCCGTCCTTCATGGGCGGATGGATGACCTTCCTGGTAAAAGCGACGCGGTCGTGGCAGGCAAAACAGGATTCCTGGCCAACCGCCTTCAGGAGGCCGGCGTTGGGGCTGTTGTGTATCTCATGACAGGAGCTGCAGGTGCCGTCAACCAACGGCTTATGCGCCGACCGACTTTCGCGGGCATTCTTCATCTCCTTGTGGCAGGTAAAGCAGAGATTCGGTTCGGTCATGCGAAGCTGAGTGCCGCCGATCAGGCCGTGCCGGAGATGACAGGCATCACAGTTTTCCTCCTTGACCGGTGCATGCATAGTGCCCTGCATATACTTCGCCCGCATCTCCGGGTGACAATCCAGGCAACTCTTCTTGCCGCCGCCGCCCGCTGGCTGTTTAGTTTTGGCCAACAACGGCGCCGGCAGTGCCAGCACCAGCAGCGCCAGGATGAGACACATCGCAAGCCCTGCTCTGTCCGACAATTTTCCTGATATCTCCGACCAGTGCATCATTTTTCTTCCTTTTGGGAGAGTTCCTTCCGCACGGCATTCCAGACACTTCTATTCATCTTGATCTGTGATTTGCCCTTAAGCTCGGCCACATACGCCGCGCGCAGTTTCGTGAGTTTTCCTTCCTGCAACCGGGAGCTGATTCCACCTCCGGCCTGTTCTAGCGGCTGCGTTTCACCGGGCTGTCGGTTGACCAGTTTCACCACGGCTGATTTTCCACCCGTCTTAAAGATCGCACTCAACTCGCCTTTGGCCAGATTGGCAACCACATCCCTGACCTCAGGCGCCAGTTCATTTACCCGCAGATCTTGGATCTGTTCCTTGCTGCCGGTGTATTTCTCCACGGCTGCCAGAAAATCCGCGCCAAGCGACACCGCGCTCCATATCTTTTTCGCCTGGTCGGGTTCTCCGATATAAAGGCCGAGGCTCACCACGTCGGGCGCGGAATAATCCTGTCGGTGTTCATCATAATAGGCAGCAACCTCCGCCGGGCTTACCCGGGCCTGAGCCATGAAAAGCCGGGCCTCAAGCTCCTTGATCAGCCGATGCTGGGTATAAAAGGTATAAATCGACTTGAATGGCGGCTCCTCTTCAAAATGCCGATCCAGGGCCGCCCAGTTGGTAAGGTTCTGGGATAGCATGCTGTCCAGCAGCCACTGTTTTATTTCGGCCGGGTTCCTCTCCTCTTTGATGCCGTAAGACTGCCGCCGGGCCAATTCCTGGCGGTACAGCTCGGCAAACTGTTTTTCAGTGACAGGAACCTTATTGGTCTGCACCATGGGCCGATCGGTTAACGACTCGGGTGGTTTTTCCGGATCAAATTTCGCCAGCAGCTCTTCATCAACCTTAACCTGATAGCGCTTCTTCAGATCCTCGAGCATGGCTCTGGTCAACTCGGCCTGTTGCTCCTTCCAGATCTCGGTGCGCAGTCCGTCTCGCAGCTTGTCGAAATCCTCCTGTTCAAAACCGATCTGTCCGGCGTTTACGACTATAACATATCCCTCCTGCAACGGGGAAGGAGAAGTGATATCCCCCTCGGCTAAGCCGGCGACCAACCCCTGCCAAGGCTCGGCTATTGCCTGGGGCCGGAACGTCTTTTCCTGAAAATAGACATCCGAACCCTGCAGGGTGGTCCGCCCTCGGAAATCATTGATCGTGAGCACGCCGCCCTTCAGGGCCTTGTGGGTTGCGGCCGCCTTCTCCGGATCATTGAAATAAAGAATCTGAATCCTGGTTCGCGGGCTGTACCGGGCATTGTAGCGGGTCCGCAGATCATCTTCACTGATTTTAATCCTGGAGTCAACGACCTCGTTCTTTAACAGCAGTAATGTCCTTGATTTGAGAAAAATATCTACCTTGTGCTGAAAGCTCGGCTCGCGAAAGAGCTCCATGGTCTTTGCTTCACCTACCAAGAGCTGCCACTCGATGAAATCGTCCGGATTTTCAGGCAGAGTGGTTTCCGGTTCACGCCAGTTTTGCCACCAGGATATGAAATCCTCAGCAGTATGATTCTGCCCGTTGATCGTTACCAACGACTTATCGGCAATGGCGCCAACCGCATGCGGGGCGGAGGTGAAACCTGAAAGCAGAATGAGAACGATGAAAGCAATTCTGATTATTCCGAACACGGCTTAAGACCTCCGGCGGAAAACCATTGTTCCAGAATTTCCTGAGAAACCCGCCGGGCAAGCTCCGAGATGGTATTGATCAGGCCGAAATGCATAAATGTGCGGTACTGGGCACCCTCACGCCGATGGTAGGTGGTCCAGATGATGTTGCCGGATTTAGGATCGAGCAGTTGAAGATTCAAGGCGAGTACCGGATTCGCCGTATAACCGTCGGTCGTCCGCTCTTCCATGTCATAGATATTCCCTACCACGATCAGTTGTGCCTCCATTTGATTGCCGAGAATCTGAATCTGTTCCACATCGGGCATCTTGCCGGGCGGAATCCGCAGATGCCGATAGACATTTCGCACATCGCCCTCGGGCAGGACCATATAATTGCCGCGCCGGGCAAATTCGGCCGTGAAAACCCGCGTGACCACAAGCCCGCCCTGGTCAAATTCGGAATTATCGATAAAGGGCAGCACCGCCACCCGGCATATCTTGCCAGCCGGCAGCGGCGTCAGACGCTGCAGATTCGGTTTGTTTGCCGCACAGCCGCTGAACAAAACAATAAAACCCAGCAGCATGGCACAGATGGACATTTTCATGCTTATTTCCAGAAGATAGACTGTAGGTGTTTAGGTGTTTAGAATGTAGCGGATTAGGGACTCAGATTGTTAATCTGTTAGGTTTTTAGTCTTTACGCTAACAGTCTAACAGACTACAGTCTAACAACCTATCCCTTAAAATTCACTCACCCATTCGTCGACGACCGGCTGATCCCCTTTGGCTTTTTCAGCCTCCTGGGCGGCAGCCTTGGCCGAGTAGGCCACCAGATCGGGAATCCGACTGGAAGTCTTGCCGCCCAGAATATTCTTGAACAACACCGAGCATTCAAGTTTTCTGTCCTCAAGATCAGCGGGCAGAGGTATCTCAACCTGGGCCGGGAACTTATTTCCTTCGACGAATTTGTAAAATTTGCCGTTCTGGTAACGCAATTCCAGGCGCCAGAAGTCAACTGGTACAAAACCCTTCTGCTCCAGATCGATGGTGACATTCTCTTCACTGTTTGAGACATTAAGAACCATTTCCGGCGGACTGGCCCGAAAGGCCACCTTCTCTCTGGCCGTGGCCTCATTACGAGCCCGGTCCCAAACCTGCAGGACGACCTCGTAAACGCCATCCGGCAACGCCAGCCCGTCAGACCCTTTACCCCGCCAGTATAAAGAGGGAGGCAGAGAGTCCTCGCCACCCTGATCGACAACGGTCTCCCCCTTTTCGTTGAGAACGGTTATCCGCCATTTGCTGATCGGTTCGGCCTGTAACAAGCGCGGCACAATGACGATCTGGTCCCTGAAGGTGGCAAGCCCGTCAATCTTGTGGCCTTTCATCTCAAGGGCAACCGGCGGCGCCTTGCTGTCCACATGGTAGTATCCCAGAAACGCTGTCTGTTGCAGACCGGAAGGATAACTGAGCACGAGGCTGACCGGATACCGATCATCCTGGTCCATGCCTTCCCATAACGATTGCAGGATCTTGACATCATTGCTGAGCGCCGCCACCCGGATGGTGGGATCAAGGGTGGAAGCCACGCCACCGCGATCATCAGAACCGACCCAGGTCGCCTCATAGGTTAAGGTATCAGCGTTGTTCGCCTCGTTGTACGGCACCTCAACCTGCTTCGCCTCGTTGTACGGCACCTCAACCTGCTTCGCCTCGTTGTACGGCACCTCAACCTGC
>MGTE01000010.1:0-11866 GCA_001799275.1 Deltaproteobacteria bacterium RIFOXYD12_FULL_57_12 | reverse complement strand
TACGGCACCTCAACCTGCTTCGCCTCGTTGTACGGCACCTCAACCTGCGGTTTGGCAACGTTCCGCGGTGCAACCTGTTCGGGAGCCAGGACACGGAACAACGTATCCGAGCTCTTGGCCTCACGATACAGTGTACCTTTGGCCTTGGATTCCCGATAAACAAAGTTGGCGTGTTCCAGTTCGTAATTCCGCAGATAAGGCGTCTCATTGGCCAGGTAGACAGAGGACCCGGTCTGCACAAACACCTGGGGCCGCTCTTCACTTTTTTCAAAAGAGCGCAGCCGCACACTGACCTTCACTTTCTCACCCGGCTTCACAAATTTCGGCTCTAGAACCACGGATTCGATATCCATGTTCGCCACCGACATCTCGGCAAAATCAAAATTCTCCGGCCAGGTACTCAAAATATCGCGGGAAAGCAGGGGAAGGAGTTCCTTAATGGTACGCGGCTCGGCAAGCCCGAGCAGACGCTGGTTGTCTGCGGTGCTTATGCCGCCGGAGTCGGACCAGACAACTCGCGCATCGCTGGTACGGAGCAGTTGCAGGGTAAGGCCGATCCGGGCAGACGTTGCCACTTCCTGCTGCTGAATGATGGGGCCGATCAACAGATAATCGACCCCCAATTCCTCCTTGGCCCGGAGGACGTGATACGACTCAAGATACCCGAGCCAACGCAGACGATTTCTAACCAGAAAATCCATGACCGGCTGACCGTCGACAACCTCCATGCCAGTGGCGACGATCTCCGCGGCCAGATGCTTACCTACCTCGGTATTGTAACCGCTCACCCCGCGGCTGAGATCCTCCAGGGGAAAAATAGCTACCCGCTCGGCCCAGGCGTTCCCGACCCCGGCCATCAGCAGCATGACGCCGCAGAGCAGCGTCATGCCTATATGTTTCAATTTTTCCAGCATATCGCCCTACGACGAGGTGAGTCGACCCAATACCGTTTTTTGAACCGCAGAATATCGAACAAAGAATGTCGAATGTCGAAGGTTAACTACTTCATCATTCTACGGTTTCTTGTTCGATATTCGCTGTTCGGCCATTAAAAGATTCTTCCCCTTGCGTACTACTTTACAACACCTGCAAGCAGATCCTTGATCAAATCAAGAGAGATCTGAAATTCATCCTTGGGTGCCGCCCCGAACAGCCGGCCGGCCAGGGAATATCCGCTCCGGTGGCCGCTTGCCTGCCAGACAACGGTTCCGGAACTGGTATCAACCAGGCGCAAGGTCAGTGAAACTTCGGGATAGCCAAAGCCGCCGCCTCCTCTTGCCTCGGACGCCTGATCAACAGAGCCCAGCAGCACGGCCTGCACATTAAGCAACTGGCCAAGGCGCCCCAGGGTCGCTTTGCTGAGCGGCGCGTTCTTCTCGATCGCCTCCTCCAACAGGACGCTGTCCACCAGGCCTTTATCCACCACATCATAGGAGCCAGTGGCCATCAGCTGAGTCATGGCAATATCCCGCAGACGATCGGCCGCAAAGGCGTCACTGGTGTGATTTTCAAAAGGAAGCACCGCCACCTTTTCATAATACCCCAAGTCAATGTCCTCGCGGACAAAAGACTGCGAGTCACCCCCCAAGCCGCACCCGCCGAGCAAACCGCTGCCCAAGACCAACAATATGAAAACCACCAGATCAAACTTTCTCATGCCAAACACCTCTTTTAAAATCTAGACTATAGGCTGTAGACTATGAGGCTGTAGGTCAAAAGCCCTGCCAGTTTTCAACCCACGTACTCCATCCTCTCCAGCCGCTATTTTAAAAAGTATAAAATTTATCGAAACCCATTAGACGTATGTTTTCTTCAACCTCTTTCACCTACAGCCTAATAGCCTACAGCCTATCAACCTGCCCTTCTACAACCCCATAGTCCGGGCCGACAACTGGGTGCCAATGGTCCACTGGTCGCCTGTCTCTTCCTGATCGGTCATCAAATACCGGCCAAAGGCGTTGAGCGACAGAAATTGGCTGATGGCCCAGTTCCAGTTCAGGGTATAGTTCTCCGAGGTCCAGGTGCTGGTCATGAATGCATAGTGCAGCGACACCTGGGTTTTGGCGGTCGGCACCAGAGTCACTCCCAGGTTGTACGTGTTGGTGTCGTCGCTGTTGTCACGCCAATAATTACTGGCGCCGGTACTCAGATAAAGCATCTCCGAAATCCGGTAGCTGAGGTTCAGATCCGTGCTGCCGGAGTTCATGCTCTCTGCCGTCCCGATATTCCGGGCATACCGCTCGCTCAGGTCAACGGTCAGCTTCGGGCTGAGCCGGGCGGTCAGCCGCAACTGCGTACCGTAATCCTTTGCGGTATCGCCGCTGGCCTCACTTTTCGACGTATTGTAGCTCAGATCAAGGGCGGAACTGAGATCGCGGTATAAATCGGCAATGGTCGTCAACACCAGGCTGTGGCCAGTACTGGACTTCATGCCGCCCTGATAGGACTCGCTTCTGGCAAGGCCGAGGTTAAAATTGAGGGTGGTCATCGGCCGCAGGGACATGCCTAGGGAATAGGATCTGCCCATGTTTTCAGGATTGATCCCATCCGTATTCCGGGACTGGCTGGCGGAAAGCTGCGAACTCCAGATGGTCCGCGGATCCCAGCGCAGGCTGGTGGCGTGGGTGGTGGTTTCCAGGTCGGTTGTCCGGCCGTCCACCTCGGTCTTCTGGTAGGACAGGCTGTAGTCGAGATTAAGGGCCGGATTTATCCGGTAGCCAACGCCAAAGTTGGTGCTGTGCTGGGTATTTTTCTGCTCGGTCTTGGAGGAATATTCCTTCTGAAAGGCCGTCACCTCGGTGACCGGCACCACCTGGCCAAAATTCGTGTTGGAGGCCACCAGCTTGAGATACTGGTTGCTGCGCTGCGCAATCGAAATCATGTACCGGTGGTTCACCGTGTCGTAAGGAACCGTGCCGGCAGGCAGGTTCGCGAAATTCGTCCACCCGGTCAGGATGTTCGGATCGGTGAGCACGTACAGGTCAAAGCCCACGTTGTTGGGATCCACGCCCAGTGGCAGCACTCCGGTATAGACATAGATGACGTCAACCGCCGGGTCAGTGGGCGGCAACTGGATGGTGATGTTGGTCTGTTCGTTGGGCAGGGGGTAGGGGATCGGCTGCAAGGCCGCGGCTGGCACACTTGTATCGTAATCGCCGTCCCGCAGGGCAGTCTGGGCGGTGCCCATGCTGGAAACCGTTGGTGTGCTGTCATTGACCACCATAACGCCCACCAGACTCTTGGGCCGCAACGCATAACCGCCCGGCCCAAGCAGCGCCTGAAATGACTGCTGACTCTGGTTGACCTGTTGGGAGAAATTCACCGACACCTTGTCCTGCCAGAAGGTCTTACCAGTCGTGAACTTGGCAAAATGATTCTTGTTTTCAGAGACGCTCAGTTCCACGACATCGTCGATCCTGGATTCGCTGTAGGCGTAATAGACCTGGCCAAGCAGCAGATCCCAGTCGGCACTGGCTCCGTACCGTTTCTCATCCTGCTCTCTGGCGCCGGCCTCATCCAGCGCCAGATCGTTGGATGACGTGCGCTCGCCGTACCGCAGATAGAGGTTGGGCCAGAGTTTTTTTCTCCAGGCCGAGGACAGGGAGCTTTCCCAGGAACGATCGCTGCGGTCCACGTCCTGAGTATCGGTGCTTTCCGTCAGATAGCCATTGAAACCAGCCGTAAAAATATCATTGCTCGCGGCCAGGGAAACAGACGGCTGCAGGGTCTGGTTGGTACCCGAGTTTTCAGTCCACTGTTTTGTGTAGTTGACCCCGCCGTTAAACGACACGGCCCGCGTAAGCTGTTGCGAAAAATTAAATCCGTAGCGCTCGTTAAAGGTGGAAAGCTGTTCGGTTCCGTCATCATTTTCCGCGTAGGCCCAGTTGCCGCTCAGATCGATGGCCCTAGCCACGGACGGCCCGGTCATGCTGAACAGCAGGAGAGGGAGAAGCAGACGGTTTGCGCTTAAAACCATGACCTTTTTCATTCAATTTCTGAGTTCTGCCAACCAGTCGAGATCATGTGAAACTCCCTTCTGTCAGTCAACTCGTTGAGGGCGGCCCCAAAATACAGGAGTCAGAATCCGGGTGAAAACATCAGGCACCCAATCCTTACCGGATTCTGAATTCTGAATTCTTGTGGCCTGATCAGCGATGGTGGCCGACGACCGCCACGCACCATTGCAACAGAAGCAGGGCCGGTCGCTTTTCAACCCGGCCCTGCTTCTGCATTCTTCGCTGCGGCTCAATCAACCGCTGGGATCAGACTAGTCTTTGCCGGAATGGCACTTGAAGCAGCCACACCCAGCGCCAGGCCCTGCACCGATCTCGGACACGCACGCAGTGGTGCCGGCATCGTAATCCCAACGCAGGATATCGGCATACTCCGAGCCATGCGCCTTATGACAGGAGAGGCACATAACAATGGCGTCGGTGCCGGCCACCGCATCAACCGTGGCCGAAGAGGCAGCAGGCACGGCGGAGCGGGCCACCGGCGCCAGAACGCTATAGCCGGCGGTATAGTACGCGGCATATTCGCTGGCATTGTTCATCTTGATATCGGTCGGGTGCCGCAGCCACGGGCTCGCGATATTGCTTGCGCCGGAACCAAGCGCCTGCCCCCCTGAGTCATTATGAAAATTAGGATGGCACTGGGCGCAGAGAGACGAAATGGTCGCGGTGTCGGAATCGCTGTCATTCGCCCGGTTCGCGCCGTAATATTCGTTATGGGAGGCAGCCGTCTGGTCCGTTTCATATTCCCGGTTCGCAACCTCATACCCCTTAATGCCGTCCAGAAAACGATAGCCGGTTCCCGGGGAGCCAACGGTGGGCAAGGAAATCTGGCCGCTGGTATTGGCATGATGGGCGCCGCCCAGGTCGGAAAATTCATCGGCACCCGTCACATAAACCGTTGTCCGTTTACCATGACAACCAGTGGTCGCGGCGCAGGTGATGTTGCCCGCCATCGCTCCTGCAGCACCCGGCGGTGTGTCGCCCAGGGCGGTATCACCGGAGTTAGTCGTAAGTCCGGTAACATTGTGGGCCTTGGCGTCGTTGGCCGCATTGTCAGCCTGGTCGGTCCAGTAGAAATTGCCGCCGGCCAACTGCGTGGCTGTAGGCGCACCCGCCGTAGTCAGGACATGGTGCTTGACCGTGGTGCCGTTGTTGGTGCCGGTATGACAGCCCAGACAGGAACTGGACAGCAGCAGTTGCGGATTAGTTCCGGCGGTTCCCATAACCGCGTTGTTCTGGCTGTTATGCATGGTATGACAGTTCACACAAACATCTCCGGCTGACGCTGTTTGCGACATGGTCAGCACCAGCGCCGCTGCCCCGAGTCCCAGACCTAACCAGCCTGCTTTAACCAATTTACTTTTCATAACCCGTTCTCCTTGTTTTTTTTGTACCTGCAGGCCAGCCATCCCGCATACCTGCCTTATGTTGCTAGCTTTCAGCCTTCCGGGCACCCTCATTGCCCGTCAACCTGAACCCCTGTTGATCTCATCATTCACTTAAACACTTAAAAACATGCAATACATATACCATGCAGCGCGCCGGGCTCCATGATCATTGACAGCACCCTTGTATCTCCTGATATTTCAAGGAATACTTATGATCAGCAAAAGTGTTGCCCCGAATCTAGCCATGAAATCACGCCACCTTAACCAGCAAGAAATGACACAAATTGTCAATTGCCAGAGAACCTGAAAACATTTTTTGTCATTCAGGGGTTGCCTGCTTCTCCTTCATCTCCCAGACCTGCAACCGATTGTTGAAAAAATCCGCCACCAGCAGATGGCCCGCCGCATCAACCGCCAGATCAGTCGGAAAATTCACCCAGCCCGGTCCCACCCCACGGCCGCTCACCTCGGAAAGCATGCGGCCGTTCATGTCATAAACCAGTACGGAATGGCGCAGGTAGTCAACAACATAGACAAGTCCTCTTTGCTTGTCAACCGTAACGCCGCTCGGCCGACTCAGCTTGCCGTAGACCCCACCCTTTTCCCCGAGGACCATCTGAAACTCCTCGGCGCTGTTATAGATATAAACCGTACTGGTCTCTTCACTCAGCAGATAGATGTCGCCGTCGCTGTCAATGAACACATCAACGATGGTATCAGGGCCCTTGCGGCCCTCTTCAATTTTCGTGTTATCCTTACGGCCCATCCATTTAATCGGCTGCAGCCAGCGCAGAAAATTGCCGGCCGCGTCAAGGACCATGACGCCGGGATGGGGAGAACCGGCGATGTAAATCAGGCCGCCGTCCGGCGAGACGGCCACCTGTTTCGGTGAGAAATCCCCGGTCCCTTCCACCCGATCCGTGAGATTAACCACCTTTTCCAGATAAAACGCGGCGTTATAAATGGTTAACCTAGCCGGTTTCTCCGGGGTGGCTATCTGGCACAGATAGAGTTTTCCCGCAGGGTCGACAAAACCGCCCACCGGGCTGACCACCTCCCGGCCCGGCCCCAAGGAGACATCGGGCAGGAAATCAGGACCGTAGAGCACGGTACTCCGCCTGCCACCGCCAGTCACGACAAACACCTCGCCGGACCGATTGTCGGTAAATACCGACGAGGGATAGGCGATGATTTTGCCCTGTTCATCCGCGGTCAGCACCGCCACCACCTCGATGGAAAACTGCCGGGCCGGTGGCACAGCGGTCGCGGCTTCTTTACCCTCGGCGGCCGGAGGCACCGCCGTAACGAGCGGCTCCGCCTCGCTGCCGGATGTGGGCTGCTGCCCAGGCACTGCCCCAATAGCCTGGGTAAATAGCGTCTCTGTCTTTTCGTGGGCGGCTGAAGCCTTGCTGCCTGCCTCGGGGTTTTCAGAAACAACTGGCCCGGCCGCACCCTTCGGCAGTTCAGTGGAGGCGGGGGACAATTCCGCCTTTGCCTCAGTCTCAACAGGGGCACTGCTCTCCGAATCAGCCTTCGCGGAATCGACTGTCGCCTGCCCTGCCCCTGCCGCAGGCTGGGACGATTGATACATCTTCGTAATCCGTTCCGGTCTGATATAGGCGGAAAGGAGCATGGCCCCGGCAAACTGCGCACGAACCTTAACCAGCAACCCTTCAATGGCCGAGCGGTCCTCGAACCTCCCAAGCCGAACAGTATAAAAACCCTTTATCACCTCAACCCGCAGATGGTCAAGCTCGCTGACAGACAGCAAACTGGCAAGGGCGTCGTAATTCTTCTCCGCGCCGGCCTGGGTCGGATAGCTGCCGACTTGAATCGTGTAGTACTCCGGATCAGACGCAACAGCGAACTGGCCAAAACCAACGACCATAAAGACGGCTATAACTAAAGAAACAACGTAACTACCCAGATTGTTTAGTCTGTAGCCTTTTAGTCCCTTAGGCGTTGATTGTTGGTAGTTTGCGGTCAGAAATTTCATAAACCTTGCGCCTAGATTCAGCTGTTCATGATGTTAAGGGACTAAACGCCATCAAACTATCCACCTGAACAGCAAACGTTGACAGCGAACCACTTTCAACCAGTGCATGGTACGCCACTTCTTGCTGGAACACAACAAAAAGGGCGAGTCCGTCAGCAGTTGCCCGGCTCGCCCTTTTCTCTCATGTGGTCGTGTTAATCAAAAATTTTCTGATCAGCTTCAACTCTTCCTATTTCTTTACGTCATGGGCAATACCGTGACAACCGCCGCACGTCGCATACTTGTCATGGATCAAGGAGCTGTGCGGCTTGCCGTGGCATTCCTGACAGGTCGGCAGATAACCATGCTTCGGATGGCACTTGGCGCAGGTCAGGGCGGAGTGCTTGGTAACATTGGTCGCGTTGGGCGCCAGCAGGGCGAATGCGTTGTCATGGCAGCCGCCGCAGACCGCCTTACTCTGGGTCAAGGGATAGGTAATTGCCAGCGGCGTGTGCACCGGATGGCAGGCCATACAATCCGCGGTTGCCATCTGCACCGTCGGGCTGTGCGATTGGTGACACTCGGAACATTCCGGGATACGCCCATGTTTCTTGGAATGGCACGAGGAACAGGGTTGGGTGGTATGCTTGCTGGGCTTAGCGGTCAGCATCTGAGCGATCGGCGCATGGCAGAGGCGGCACTGTCCCTCAAGCAAAGTGGGATCAGCAATAGCGTCCAGGGGCTGATGCGGATCGGCATGGCAGGTCAAACACTTCTGAACACCGGGATCCTGACCATGGGGCGCATCGTGGCAGCTGGCGCACTTGGGCATGATTGCCGCGTAATTATTTTTCAACGGGTTATAGGCATGGAACACCTCGTGGCACTCGGTACAGACCACCTGACTGTGTTTTGCCCCTTTCTCCTTGATTCTCGCAAAATGTGAAGGATGGCAACGGCCGCAATCCTTTACGGTCAACGGCTCGATTGCCACATCATAAACATTGCCCCCGCCTTCCGCCGCGGCCGCCGGACTGGAATTCGTCCAGCCGCAGAGCAGAACAGCGAGACACGCCGCGCCCATCAAACCATACACCTTTCTCATCGTCATCAGTCTCCCCTTCTCTCCGGATGATAAAATCTTCATCCGGCAACCGGCCGCTCCTCAGGGCAACCGGTTGCCGGACGTTAATGAACGCTACTGTCTCCCCCAGACCTGCGGCCTACTTCTGCAGGTTGTGCGGATCGATATGGCAATCGATGCACTTCGGCATTTTCTGATGCATGGTCGCTGAATGCGGCTCGCCATGACAGCCCTGGCACTTGGGCACGGTCGGGTGCGGTCCGTTGTGACAGAAGACACAGGTAAAGGCCTGGTGCTTGGTCGTGGTCTTGGCCATCAGGGCGCCGATATCCTCATGACAAGGCACGCAGAAACCGCGCTGCGTTTTGACATCGGGCACGATTGACCGGGGTTGATGCACCGGATGACAGGCAAGGCAATCGGCCATGGTCTGGCCCTTGGCATGCGGCTCGTGACACTGGAAGCACTCGGGAATCTGTCGGTGCTTCTCGTGGCAGAAATTACAGGCCTGCTGAGCATGCTTGCTCGGGAACTCCTTGAACTCCTTGCCCTGCTGTTCATGGCAGGTCAGACAGGGAGCCACCAGATTGCCGGAAAATACGATGCCGAGCGGATTGTGAGGATCGACGTGGCACCCCAGGCAGTTTTCCAACTTATAATGCGACTTGCCCTCATGGCACATGGCGCATTGGGGGATGATCTCCTTGCCCCAGGGGCCATGCTCCAGGTGGCATTCAAGACAAGATACCGCAGTCTTGTGCTTGCTCTCGTTGGCCGCAATGGTGGCGGGCTCCTTCTCGTGGCACTTCACGCAGTCAGTGACGGCAAGCTGCGCCCTGGCCGCCTTTGCCGGCATGGCCAGACCGACCATGATCATTGCCGAGAGAACAGTCGCCCCAAGAATCTTGCCCAGTAAAACCGCTTTTTTCTTCAGCATCGTATTGCCCCTTCCATATTGATGGATTAAAAAAATACGCCAAAACTCCCTGTCAGTGGAAGCATACAACCAAGACCGCTTCACGGCCGACTTTTTCAACCCCTAGCCGACCGGCGCCCCATATAAAATCAAGGACGAGAACATGAATTGCAATTCATTATCAGACTCGTTCCGCTTTTGTCAAGCCCTAAATGGCTGGCCACACTCCTGGCGCATCAATCCCCGCCTCTTCGCCAGAGAAAAAATCTGGCTGTGATTTCTGCAGAAACCAGAAAAAAGATTCGGGATGGCTAAGCAAAAAGTTTGATATACAAGGCGCAGTGTATTTTTGTGAGTGAGGCCATACATCAGGTATGCCGAACGAGCAAAAATGCGCTGCAACGAAGTAGATCGGACTTTTTGCGACGCCATCATTTCTGCAAATTATGCGAGTCGATATGACAATCGATGCAGACCGGCCACTTGGCGATCATCTCAGGCCCATGTGGTTCTCCGTGGCAAACCCGGCAGGTCGGCATGCTTGGATGATCCCCCCTGTGACAATAGGCGCAGGTAAAATTTCGGTGCTTGGTTTTCGTCTTGGCCATCAGTTCGCCGATCCCGGCATGGCAGGGTACGCAGAACCTGCGCGGCGTTGTCATAGGATAGACGATCTTCCGGGGTTGATGCACCGGGTGACAGCCAAGACATTGCGGCATGGTCTGGTCCTCGACATGCGGCTTGTGGCACTGAAAACACTCCGGGATAAGTCCATGCGCCGAATGACAGAAGGTGCATGACAGCCGACTGTGTTTGCTTGGATACTCCTTGAATTCCTGGCCCTGCTGTTCATGACAGGTCAGACACGGTCCGGTGAGGTCGGCTGCCAACTGCAAATTCATCGGCATATGCGGATCGGAATGGCAGCCCAGGCAATTCGCCAGGGAAAAATGCGGCCGCCCCTCATGGCACCTGGCGCACGGCGGAATAACATCCTTCCCACGGGGTCGGTGCTCGACATGGCAGTCTACACAGGTCACCTTGGTCTGATGCCTGCCACCGTCTGACTCAATGGCCAAGACCTGTTTTTCATGGCACTTCCCGCAATCGGCGGACTCCAGCACCGCCTGCTCCGCCCTTGCCGTCAGAGCCGTGCCGTTGAAGACCATAAACGCCAACAAGGCCGCGCCCAGCAGCCAGGCGCCCAACCCCCTCTTGTTATCCGACATCTTGCCTCGTCCTTTGCTCGTGAACATTCAGCAGCGCCACAACATCTGCTGTGGCATCAATCTCCCCCTAGTCACCCCTAACCTGCGGTTCATTATCAAAAATATTTCTTCGCTGTCAAGCAGTAATACATCAGGCCCCAGCAGTACGTCTCATTGCCGGGCAACGCTCTCGCCGGCCAGTTTAACCAAATCGAGCAGAATATAGCCACCTTCGACAAGCATCGGCTTTGCTTCCTCATCATTTTTCTGCTCAGTCTCTTGCTCTTCATGCTCCTCATCCAGTTCCTTGAGGGCATCGACCGAGGCCAAGGGCGGCTGTTTTCTGGCCAGGCGCAGCGCATTCTCCATTTCCAGCCGACGCTTCTCAAAATCGGCCCGCTCCTTGAGACGGACGGCCTCCCGCAGGGAAATCTCCTTCTTAGCCCGCAGGGTTTTCAATTCGGCGATCCTGGCCTGGACATATTTATACTCGGGGTCAACGGCAAGCCGCTCGTCATGCCGGGCGCGCAGCTGGGAGAGGAGAGGCAACAATTCAAAATAATCCCGGTGACTCTGCGGCCGAATCGTGTCCCAGGGTAACGCCTCTTCCAGCGCACTTTCGCCAATCTTCTCCTTGTCGTACAGACTGGGATACAAGAGATCAGGGACCACTCCCTTATGCTGGGTGCTTTCCCCGGATATACGGTAAAACTTGGCAGCGGTGTTCTTCAACTCCCCGTGCTCCAGCGTGACCAAAGTCTGCACGGTACCCTTGCCAAAGGTATCCTCGCCGATAATCAGACCACGCCGATAATCCTGAATGGCCCCGGCAAATATCTCCGAGGCCGAAGCAGAAAGACGGTTGACCAAAACAGCAAGCGGGCCTTTATAGACGATGGCCGGGTCAGGATCTTCTAGAACCTCCACCCGCCCCCTGGCATCGCGGATCTGCACGGTCGGCCCCCGGTCGATGAACAGACCGGTGAGGCTGTTTGCCTCCTGCAGCGAACCGCCGCTGTTGTCCCGCAGATCGATGATCACCCCGTCGACCCGCTCGGCGACCAGTTCCGCCAGCAGACGCCGCACGTCGTCCGTTGTGCTCCGGTAACCGGCTTCCCCGGCCCGTTGCGCCTTGAAATCCATGTAAAACGTCGGGATGTCGATCACCCCGATCTTGCGGGGCCGGCCCTGATACTCAAGATCGATGATCTTTTTCCGGGCGGCCTGTTCCTCCAGTTTGATCTGGCTGCGAACCAGCCGGACCACCTTGGTCGCGTGATCA
>MGTE01000009.1 GCA_001799275.1 Deltaproteobacteria bacterium RIFOXYD12_FULL_57_12 | reverse complement strand
CTGGACAATGGCGGCGGCCAATGGATGTTCCGAAACCGATTCGGCCCCTGCCACCAAGGCAAGCAGGTCATCCTCGGACAAGGCCTGTCCGGCGAGCATCGTAAAATCCGTCAAGATCGGACGGCCGTAGGTCAAGGTGCCGGTTTTATCAAAAATCAGCGCGGTAATTCGATGCGTCATCTCCAGGGCCTCGCCGCTCTTAATCAAGACACCCAACTGGGCGCCTCGGCCGGTACCGACCATGATTGAAGTCGGCGTGGCCAACCCCATGGCGCATGGACAGGCAATGACCAAAACGGCAATAAAAATTCTGAGTGCAAAAGTGAAATCCGTCTGGCCCACATAGTGGCCGAAGAAATACCAACTCAAACCGGCGGCCACGGCCAGCACCATGACCGTTGGCACGAAGTAGAGACTTATCCGGTCGGCCAGGCCGGCAATCGGCGCCTTGGAACCCTGCGCCTCCCGCACCAGACGGATGATCCTGGCAAGCACCGTGTCCTGTCCGACCCGTTCGGCCTGGACCCGCAGCATGCCGTTCTTGTTCAGGGTGCCGCCCACGACGCGATCGCCTTCGGCCTTGGATACCGGCAGACTCTCACCGGTAAGCATGGATTCATCAACACTGGAGCGACCCATGACGATGACGCCATCCATGGGGACCCTCTCCCCCGGCCTGACCAGAATCAGATCGCCTGCCTCAATCTCGATGGCGGGGATATTGACCTGCTTTTCGTTAAGCCCGCCGGCATCTTGAATCAGGGTAGCCTCATCGGGTGTCAGCTGCAGCAATTGGCTGATGGCATCCGAGGTCTTGGCCCGGGAGCGGACTTCCAGGTACTTGCCCAGCGAGACCAGGGCAATAAGCACGCCAGCGGATTCGAAGTAGAGGTCCATGACTCGGATCATGACCTCGATACCCAAACCGATTTCCACCAAGTTCCAGGTGGAGTAGACAAAGGCGGCGCCCGTACCAAGCGCGATTAATGAATCCATATTGGGGGCTCCCCGCAACAGGCTGGGGAAACCCACCAGATAAAAACGCCGGCCCGTCCACATCACCGGCAGCACCAGAACAAACTGCGCCAACGCAAAGGAAAACGGCTGGTGGTGCGGATGAAGAAACAAAGGCAGCGGCAGGCCCAACATTTCGCCCATGGAGAGGATAAGCAGCAAGGATGCAAAAACAAAGGCAGGGATCAAATTGCGCCGCATGGCGGCGAGCTTTGTCAGATTATCCTGTTGCTGGCGGGCCAAAACATTCCCGTCCTGATCGCTTATGGGGCTCGCCTCAAAACCAATCCGCGCAATGGCCTCCCGGATCTGCCGTGGACTCACCTCCCCGTGGCGATAACGGATCATGGCGGTTTCCGTGGCAAGATTGACCTGGGCGCTCGCCACCCCCCCCATGCTGCCCACCACCTTCTCAATCCGGGCAGCACAGGAGGCGCAGGTCATGCCCCTGATAGCCAAGGACAGTTGTGTTTCCTTGTTGGGCGGCACCAGTTCAAAGCCAAGACCCCTGACCTTTTCGGCAATCTCGTCAAAATCAACAACGCCGGGCCGCCACGTTAGATCCAGATTTTCGGCGGCAAGGTTGACGGCTGCCTTGTCAATGCCGGACATCTGGGACAACACCTTCTCAATCCGGGCGGCACAGGAGGCGCAGGTCATGCCCCGTATCGCAATCTGCATTTTCAGAACATCATGTTTCCGTTCTTCGCTCATAACCCAATTCACCCAGATAATGGTTCATAGTAATAATCTTTCTACCATACGCAATATATGGAATTTTTTTCACATACCACCTTGAAATGGCCACTATAAGCACTATAGTAGGAGAAGACAACAAATGGCTTTCAGAGACGCCACCCAACAAACCATAACAAAGGAGAAACACCATGGCAGTATTCAAATGCGAAAAATGCGGCGCCACCAAGGACGGACGCTGCAAACCCAAAAAATGCCCGGCCTGCGCCGCGGAAGGCTGCATGCAGAAGCAGGAGGAAAAGAAACCGGCCGGCGGCTGCGGCTGCTGTTGCAAAAAATAAATGACTTATGACCATTCCCGAAAACTCCCATCCACCAGATGGGAGTTTTTCTTTCCGCGAAATATCCGGCCGCCATTTTCTCTTGCCGTGACCTCCTGGGGCCCATGGTTGCGCAAAAAGCGCCAACCAAACCGCCCGAATCAACCCTCTACAACGCGATCTTGTCCCGGATGTATTCCTGTGATATAGTGCCGCGGTGATCATAACGCAATGGGTACGGACTGCCCGCCCGCATACTGCCGCAATCACCCGCCGGATAAAAATAGCCGGCCTGCTCTTCTGGCAATTTCCTCTGCAGATCCCCACGGAACAATCTCCCGACACGTTATGATTACAGCGCGCGAAAATTGCTTATGACTGAGCCAGACAATTCATTCTTCATTTTTCAGGATACGGCTGGCAAGCGCTGGCCGCGCCTGCGTCTTTTCCTGCTGGTTGGCAGCCTGTTGCTTTTTTTCGGCATGGTGCTCTTTGCACGGTCCCTTTTCATAACGCCGCAGTTGCAACTGCCGGCCGCAGTCGTACAACTGAAGGCCCACCTGCGAGGTTCGCAGATACTGGATAAACAGGCGGAATCAAGGACCCCGGTTCCACTCTGGCTTCGGTTCAGCAAGGCAAGTCTGTCGCAACCCGCATCGTCCACCGCCACGGCCCCGCTGCATGCAACCCCACCGGACCATGTCAGCGACGAACGCGAAATTCGCCTTGGTTTTTATGTAAACTGGGACCCTGCCAGTTATGCTTCGCTTCGCGATCATGCCGACCAGCTTACCCATGTCAGTCCGGAGTGGTTGACCATCGTCGACGGCGAGGGAACGCTCGTGGCGGAACCGGACCAGAAACTCCTTGCCCTGATAGAGAAAAAAAATATCGTCCTCATGCCAATCGTAAGCAATCTGGTTGACAACGAGTGGCAACCAGAGGCAGTTGAAGGCCTGATCAACGGCCCGGACGCCAGACAGGAGAAGTTCATCGCCTCCCTGCTCGGTCACCTCGAAGAAGCAGCAGCGGGTGGCGTGCTGATCGACTGGGGCCAGGTGGACCCGGCCTACCAGCGACCGCTCACCGACCTGCTCAATCGTCTGGGCAACGCCCTTCATCAAAAAAACATGCAACTCTGGCTCGCCATCCCGATGGGATTGGAGTTCAGGACCTTTGACCTTGAGGCGCTCGCCGGGGTGGTTGACCGCTTTGTCGCCGTACTCCACGACGAAAACTCGGAATCCGACCCGCCGGGGCCGGTCGCCTCCCAACCCTGGTTCGAGGGCTGGCTGCAGACCGCGCTCGGTTACGGAAAACCAGGCCAGTGGATTGTGGCAATCGGCTCCTATGGCTATGATTGGACGCTGGGCCAACGACAGGCCGAGGTCATCAGTTTTGCCGATGCGCTGACCAGAGCCGGCCGGGCCGGGCTGCAGGACTGCCAGTCCCGGCCGCCGGCGTACAACCCGCATTTTTCATATGTCGAGACCGAAACCGAACATACGGTCTGGTTTCTTGACGGCATCACCTTTCTCAACCAAGTCCATGCCGCCCGCCGTCTGCAGGCAGGCGGCATCGCCATCTTTCGACTCGGCACCGAAGATCCGACCATCTGGCGCGCCTTGCCCCTGGCCCAACCCAGCCTGCCGTCGCTTTCCATCCTTGCCTTTCTCCAGGATCTTGACCCAGGAGGGATAACCGCTCAGATCGGCGGCGGCAATTTTTTGGCCATAGATGAGAATACGGCCATGGGGCGCAGGGAAATATCCCTGGAGGCTGACGGCCACCTCGCGACCAGTTACCAAAAATTTCCAGCATACCTGACCATTGTCCACCAGGGGCAAGGCCGTCCTGAGGATGTGGCGATCTCCTTTGACGACGGACCTGATCCAGAATGGACCCCGGCTATTCTCGACATCCTCCGGAGCAAAGGTGTGAAAGCATCCTTCTTCATGGTGGGAGATCGTATGGAGGAACATCCCGAATTAGTGAAACGAATCCTGCAGGAAGGTCATGAATTCGGAGTGCACACCTATACCCACCCCAATCTGGCAACTGTTTCCGCGGAGCGGGCCAGACTGGAACTAAATGCCACCCAAAGGCTCATCGAAACCATAACCGGCCACGCCACCTTTCTCTTTCGGCCGCCCTATAACGCCGACTCCCAGCCCCGCGAACCTGACGAACTTATTCCGGTAAGAATAGCGCAAGAGCTTGGCTACCTGACCGTGGCCAGCGATATCGACCCCGAGGACTGGTCGCGGCCAGGGGTGGAGACCATCGTCCAGCGGGTCAAGGAACAACGGCCCCGGGGCAACATTATTCTTCTGCACGATGCCGGCGGTGACCGCAGCCAGACGGTTGCGGCACTGCCGCAAATCATCGATTATTTGCAAACACGCGGCGACCGGCTGGTTTCCCTCAGCCAGATGCTCGGCGCCCCGCCGGAATCCCTGATGCCGCCGCTGCCACGCAACCAGCAACCCATCCTGCGCCTGATCTACGACAGCGGTTTCCGGACACTGCATATTGTCGGAGAACTCGGCTGGGCCTTCATGATCGTGGCCACTGTCCTGGTCACCCTGCGCACCCTGGTGGTCGCCCTGCTCGCCCAGCACAACCGACGCCGATCCCTGTGGGAGGACCCTGCTGCCTCGCCCGCTTCCTTTCAGCCACCACTCAGCATCGTAATCGCCGCCTACAACGAAGAAAAGGTGATCGCCCGCACCATCTCCTCCTTGCTGTGCACCGAATACCCCGGCAAAATCGAGGTAATCGTGGTCGATGACGGCTCCGCGGATCGAACCGCCATGGCCGTGGCCAGAATCGCCGCCCGGGACCGCCGCCTCCGTCTAGTCCGTCAGACCAACCAGGGCAAGGCCCGCGCCCTTTGCAACGGCTTTCAGGTCGCTGCCAATGAGATCATTGTCACCCTGGACGCCGATACCATTTTCCAGAAGGACACCATCAGCCACCTAGTGCAACCCTTACGGAACGAACAGGTCGGCGCCGTGTCCGGGCATGTGAAGGTCGGCAACCAGCAGACTCTTGTCGCCCGGTTTCAATCGCTGGAATACACATGCGGCTTCAACCTCGACCGCCGTGCCTACCAGCAGTTAAACTGCATCACCGTAGTCCCCGGTGCCGCCAGCGCCTGGCGACACTCGGCGGTCAAGGCGGCCGGCGGCATCAGCAATGATACCCTGGCCGAGGACACCGACCTCACTCTTAGCCTGCATAAGGCAGGCTACCGGGTTGGCTACGCACCGCTGGCGGTCGCCTGGACCGAGGCCCCGCAGACATACGCCACATTAGCCAAACAGCGCTTCCGCTGGGCCTTTGGCACCCTGCAATGCCTCTGGAAACACCGCGATCTCGTCGGCAATCCGCACAACAAGGCCCTTGGCTGGTTCAGCCTGCCTTCCATCTGGTTCTTTCAGATCCTTCTGGTGGCCGTCGGACCGGTGATCGATGCAATCCTGATTTTTTCCCTGCTCTTCGGCTCGGGATCTACTCTTTTACCGTATCTGCTCGCCTTTCTGGCCATGGACCTGCTGTTGGCCGGCCTGGCCTGCCGGATGGAGAGGGAGTCCATGCTGCAGGCCTGGCGCATCCTGCCGATGCGCTTCATCTACCGCCCCCTGCTGGCCTGGGTAATCTGGAAATCAATCACCCGGGCGGCCAAAGGCGCCTGGGTCGGCTGGGGCAAATTTGAAAGATCAGCCACCATGACCGTCAAAACCGAGGCATGATGGTTTGATAAAAACCCGCTGTATTATTTCCGCCGCCAAAAATACCCATGACTACGGGCGCAATAGTTACCGCGGAACCGACAAGTACAGATAGAAACCCAAAAATATGCCTAGATCGAAACTCCCAACCCAAACCCGGCGGGCAGCGGTTCGCCCCGCTTTTTCCACCGCCCTCCCCGCCACAATCCTCCTTGGCCTGGCCCTGCTCATGGCCGGCTGCAACGAACAACCGTCAGTCGGACAAACGGCGGGAACCTCGGCGCCGCAGTCGGCGCAGACTCTAATTTTTCCGGGCACAGGCGCATACACCGGCGCCTATATCGACTTCGGTGACACCGAGGACGCTGTCTTGCTAGAAGCAATCGAAAAATTTGAGACTCTGGTGGGTAAACACCAGGCGGTCATTGCCTCCTCAAGCTTCTGGGGGCAGCAAGGCTTTCCCAGAAAAAATATTGAACTCATTTCCCGCCATGGCTCAATTCCCCTAATTTTCTGGTCCCCCTGGGACAAACCATACCTCGAAAATCGGCCACCTGATCGATTCAGCCTGCACAACATCCTGGCCGGGAAGTGGGATAACTATATTGACATGTGGGCTGATGAGGCGCGGGCTTATGGCAAACCGCTGCTGGTTTCCTGGGGCCTGGAGATGAACGGCAGTTGGTTCCCCTGGTCCGGGGTACATTATGCCGACAGCCAACCAAGTGGCCCCAATCAATCCCAATCTGCTGCCGGCCCCGAGCTATACAAAAAGGCTTACCGGTATGTGGTGGGCAGGGCAAGAGCCCGCGGTGCCCGGCAGGTTCTCTGGATATTCCATGTCAACAACCGCTCTTTCCCGATTGCTTCCTGGAATTCCATCGCCCAGTATTATCCCGGCGCTGATGTAGTCGACCTGCTGGGGCTGAGCGTATATGGCAAATTGTTCTCGGATGCTGCCTGGGTTTCACTGCCAGAGGCCATGGACAGCGCCTATCAGGAACTCTGCCGGCTTGATCCGCAAAAACCGCTTATCGTTGCCGAATGGGGCGCTGGGGAATTCCCTGGCTCTGGAGACAAGTCTGCCTGGCTAACAGAGGCCTTTGCCGCTCTCAAGACAAGATATCCCCGGGTTAAAGCCGCTGTCTACTGGCACGAGCGCTGGCAGAATCAGAATGAAACGCACAGCAATCTGCGGGTCAACTCATCGCCGGAGGCCCTGTCTGCCTATCGTCAGGGAATAGCAGATCACTACTGGCACGGCAGTCTTCTGGACAGTCGCTGATCTTGTTCTCGAGGAAGGGATCTTCCGCCCCCGCCTTTACCCCTGCCGGTCCGAACCACTAGAGATACCGGTGGACTTCAGACGGCCGCGGAAATCGGGCATTACAAATGATCGAGGAAAAAACCAGGAATTGTCTGGGCCATCAAGCATGGCCAACTGAGCAAATAAGAAAAGGGCCTGGAACTGCAGACGAGTTCCAGGCCCTGAGGCTATTCGCCGATTTCACAACGAATGAGCTGTAAACCATCGAAAAAATCAGATCATGAAGTTGCTGTCATGCGCGGCCAGAAGATCAATATATTCTGGTGCGGCCTTAAGTTCACAGCCGGTGATGAACTCATCAGGATCAAGCAGACGCTTATCAACACAAGCCTTGCAGACGTAGAACGTCACACCATTTTGTGACAGATAATCCACTTGATCCTTCATGCTTTCCCTAGTCGTGGTTTTAAAATCCTCGGTCATCCCGAACTGTGCCCAAAGGACCCCGTCTTCCAGCAGGAAAATGCTCACCTCGTGTCCTTTCTCTTTTGCCACCTTGGCAAAATGGAAGCCCCGAGCAACCATCAACGCATCCTCCATTCCCTTTGAAATTGTGAACAACATCTTTGCCATTTTTTCCTCCTTGTCAGTATGTTATTATCTATCTATCTGGAACGATTTATTCTTTTTGCGAATTGTCCCTGCGAGCAATGTCTCGGCAAAAGAACTACTGCTTTTTAACAAATTTCCTGGCATAACACAACGAAAACGGTGCGTTTTATTCATGGTTGCGACACAATGCTAACCTGTTACAATCATACAAAAAACTGTTTCATGCAGTTTTGTTTTGTGTCCAGCTAAAAGCAGCTCCGAAAAAGAATGGATAGTGGAACTCCGTGCGGTTGCCGCCTATTTTCTGACCGCGTTGACAACAGGGTAAACGATCAACCATATCACAACAGGAAAAACGCTCATGATGAATGAATGGCTAGAACTGGCCGGCAAACGGTATGAATTGAACTGCAAGGGATATCTGATTGATATGTCTTTGTGGGATGAGCCTCTTCTGAGCTGGTTTGCGACCCAGGAACAGATTCAAATCACCAGCGACCACCGCCAAGTGATCGACTTCCTCCGGAACTATTTCTCCGAAAAAAAGGGGCATCCTGTTGTGCGGATGATCAGCACCGCCATGCATGAAATACTCGGCCCTGATAAAGGGTCTGTCAAATACTTTCATATTCTTTTTCCCGGAGGAATCCACCAGGCATTCAAGGTCGCTGGCCTGCCGATGCAACACAGTTGCTGTTAGGTCTTTGTTAGCAAAAAACCAAAATACGCGTCGCCATCCGAGGTTGACTTTTCAAGATGGGTGTCATACAGTTTCGCTCCCAGCAAGTTGTTCCGGGGAAACAATAAACAGGAGGATATTATTCAGTGACGTATGAAATCACCCCCCTACTGGTAGGCATCCGTAGGGTCGATCAGGGCATTATGACATATCAACAACGGTACGGTCGCCGCATTTGGTTACCGATGTGGTCCTTCCTCGTCCGGGGCAACGGCCACCATATTTTGATTGATACCGGCCTTGATGAATTCATGACCCCTCCTGAATTCCACCGGGAAACAGGGCTGCACGAACCGATGACCATGATTGATGCCCTGAACGCTGAAGGGCTTACCCCAGATGATATCGATACCGTAATCAACACCCATCTTCACGATGATCATTGCGGAAACAACCGCCTCTTCACAAAGGCGACATTTTATATTCAGGAAAAAGAGTTGGCGTGCTGCCGGACTCCCCACCCGCTCGATTATCGCTATGAGCCTGATTTTATAGAAGGTATAAGAATCACGCCGGTTAATGGCGATCTGGAACTCTCGCCCGGCTTGGAACTGATCTTTACACCGGGACACACACCCGGCTGTCAGACCGTCAGGATAAAGACATCAAAAGGCTACGTTGTCATTCCGGGCTTCTGTTGCAACAAGGAGAATTTCCCTGCCTCGGGCCCGGCAGTCTGCCCCGGCGTTCACTGTGACGCATTCCAGGCATTTGATACTGCCCAGCGAGTCAAGGCAATGGGAGGTCATATTCTACCACTGCACGAACTGGAGGTGGGAAGTCCGAACAGAGAGCCAGCTGGCGCGCCTGTCAACAGTTACATTCAAACTTATGACAGGCAATGCAATAGCTGACGAGATTGACGGCCTGGCTGAAGGTGTCGGTGCCGTGCTCAGCATCAAACTCCCTGGCACGCAACATGATTTCTTCGTCATCACCTGAGGAGTAAATGATCTCCTCAAGCGGACCGATTTCCTTCATATACTGCCATTTTTCTTCAGCTGAGAGGGTAGAGATATAATCCTCGAGGCAGAACTTTATTTTATTCCGTTTTTTCCTGGTCATTGCCTTCATGACTTTCATAACAAAGACGCCGGACATCCCCTGATCAAAACAGGGAAGCCGGCGTCTTTCAAGGTTGTACTTACTGCTTTTTCAAAACTTCCTATTTTTTACCGATCATATCCAAGCGCTTACCTTCCATCTGGAGTTGCGGATATCCGAGCCACACACCTTTCAGCAGGAGATTCCAGTAAACCCATTTGAAGATCAGCTTGATCATATGGTTCGCCTCCGAGTCCTCCAGAAGAGTCATGGGACCGACTGCAGGGAAGGGGAACTTACCAATAACCGGTTCGGTGGTGTAGTTGAAATCGATAGCGTAGGCTTTCCCGAAGCCTGATTCAATGAATCAGAGGGCGTGCCCGTCTGAGCGGGCATGTTGCGACTCCCCGGAAATATACGCCATGATGTTCTCATGCAGAATGTCGGCCTGGTAATGGGCCACAGCGCCAGCCTTGGAGGTCGGTGCGTTGGTGCCGTCGCCAAGGACCCAGACATTATCACGTCCAGCCGGTTGCAGCGTATGCTTGTCAATTGGTATATAGCCCATAGGATCGCCGATCCCGCAGTCGATCATAACCTGTGATCCGAAGTTGGGCGGGATGGAAACCAGCATGTCATAATCCACCTCAGTGCCGTCATAGGAGGAAATAACCTTCTTCTCCGAGTCAACCGAACCAAGGCTGAAGTTCGGGATGATATTAACATTTTTGTCCACGCAGGCCGAGGTGAGAACCTTGGTTGCCACCGGCTTGGTAAAGGCGCCGGAAAGGGGAGTAACAAACTGGATCTCGGTTTTGTCACGGAGACCCTGTTCCGTCAACCACCAGTCGGCAAGGAAGGCGAACTCCAAAGGCGCAACCGGACATTTGATCGGCATCTCGGCAATATTGATAACCATTTTACCGCCTTTGAATTGTCTCAGCGCTTTCTTCATTTCCAGACAATCATCATAACGATAAAATCCGAAGATGTTCTTGTTCCAGCCTTCGGTCATACCCTCAATTTCTTCGGGCCTGATGTCACAGCCGGTAGACATGATCAGGACATCGTATTTAAATTTGCCTTTTGTAGCTGTCGTTATTTCCTGTTTGTCCCAATCGACATTGGTCAGAGCGGAAATGACGAAATCAACGCCAGTAGGGAGAAATTCCCTCTTCGATTTCTTGATCTCTTTTGGTGTGTTAATCCCAAAGGGAACAAAGAGGAATCCCGGCTGATAATAGTGAATATTATCCTTGTCAATAATGGTAATGCTCCACTCCAGGGGATCCAAATCCTTCCGCATTTTATTGGCCATTATGGTGCCTCCACAGCCCGCACCGAGAATGACTAATTTTTTCATAATATCACGCCTCCTATACGCATTTTTTTCTTGGTGCGACTACCCCTACCAGATGACCACTGAATACCTTTTTTCAAAAAACCTTGTTCACTCAACTTACTTCTCTTCCGCTACCTGTGCAGCAATGCATGCGGAATATACTGCTGATTCACACACTGCGCAGTTAAATAGCTGCAGGGCAATACCCCACCGGCTGCTAGACGTGGGCTTCACTGCTCATCGTCGATTCCGGATAATCTTCCGCAACCTGACGAATCCGGTTTGCCCGTAAACAGCAGCCCACTGCCCGCATTATCTTAAACGCGAAACCCAACGTCTCCTGAACGTTGGGATCACGGATTTCATTCAATATCTCAGCGGGGCCAAGATAGTACGGCTTGCCCAGATCAACATGTTCAATTGCCTCGCACATCGTCCCCAATTGACCTTCACTGCAACGGAAACCGCTTACAACATCCATCAGTCGATTTATAATTCTGAAGACTCCCCGCTGTTCCACTTCGTTCAGGAAGCCGATGACCTTGGGCAGAAGCTGCTGTATGATCGGCATCATATCGTCTTTGAGTTCCATGCCCGCCTTCAGCATATTCATGGCAGTGTTGAAGTTCTCGAGGCCTGAAAGCAGTTTGCGCACCAAGGCAACGAGCTCTTCGGCCTTGAACTGACCGTCGACCTCGCCTAAAAAGCTGGTAACCTTGGGCAGAATCTGCTGGATGATCGGCATCATATCGTCCTTCAGTTCCATGCCCGCCTTCAGCATCTCAAGGGCGGAATTGAAATTCTCAAGGTTGGAAAGCAGTTTGCGTACCAAGGCAACGAGTTCTTCAGCCTTGAACTGGCCGTCAACCTCACCCAGAAAACTGGTAACCTTGGGCAGAATCTGCTGGATGATCGGCATTGCATCGTCCCTCAGTTCCATGCCCGCCTTCAGCATCTCAAGGGCGGAATTGAAATTCTCAAGGTTGGAAAGCAGCTTGCGCACCAAGGCAACGAGTTCTTCGGCCTTGAACTGACCGTCAACCTCGCCCAGAAAACTGGTGACCTTGGGCAGAATCTGCTGGATGATCGGCATTGCATCGTCCTTCAGTTCCATGCCTGCCTTCAGCATCTC
>MGTE01000008.1:36830-38707 GCA_001799275.1 Deltaproteobacteria bacterium RIFOXYD12_FULL_57_12 | reverse complement strand
CGCCGAGGACCGCGACCTGCCGGTGCGCAAGTCCCACAACAACCCGCAGGTCCAGGAACTCTACGCCAACTTCTTGAAAAAGCCCCTCGGCGAGCGTTCCCACGCCCTGCTCCACACCCACTACCATGCCAGGGAACGCATTGGTGCCGATGTTCCGTTCACCCCCATGGCGTACGCTGAAGGCGAGAGCGAGCTCAGATTGTAGACACCCTATGGTCTTTTCTCATCGATCGCCTAGGCAGGTTTGGACCAGGGTCGAAGTACGGTATTCCCCAACACGCTGAAGGACTCCACCTCTCGAACCATTCTCCAAGGAGTCGAGGGCAGGAACGGTTCTTGCCGCCTTGCATTAGCCTTGATAAGTACACAGTAATTTATATAAAACAATGAAATAATATAAAAAAAAATTCAGGAAAATAATATATCTCAATTTTTGTCCACAGAAATGATTGACCCTATCAGCAGCACGTGCTACTGTTCCTGGGAATGATCGTAGAGGTGAGGGGGGGGGCAGTATGAAGTATTTTCGATTTGTGGCCTTCGAGAAGCCTTCACTTCCGAGTATGCAGGATAGATCTACTGACAGTATGGAACAACTGCATTCTCTCCAACGTCGCAGTAGTGAGGGAGCGGGGATCGTTAGACCTTCTACAACTTCTCTGAAGACGTCGGGACAGCAAAATCATGTCATCAGGGTAAGTTCATGGCTATTAGCCCTTTCTGCCCTTAGCTGCGCTCTACCAATCTCCATCGTAGACGATGGTAAAAACTCTAGCCTTGACACGGCAGCGGTGCCTGTTCGTTTTGCAGACGGGAATTATCGTTACGAAGACTGTATCGACCCCACCAATCCCGAGGAATGTCCTTCCACCAAGTACATCACGGGAGATCGTAACCTCTGCAATCCATTACCCGATGGCAGATATCGCGGGCAATGTTTTGCGTGTCTCGATCACCTAGGCGCGTGGAGACAACCGGATGGTCAGGATGGGGCTTGTGTCTGCCCAATAGGGAAAACCTGGGAAGATGGAGAGGGTGGGGGGAGATATGATTGGAATATGGACACTGCCGATTTCGCAAATCTAGCTGGCTGCGTTTATTCAGCAAACCAATTAGGGAACAGTTGCATCGACCCAGACGCCGCGGATGAATGTCCTCGTGAAGACTATCTCAAGGGTGACGAGTCGCAATGTCAACGGTACAACGACGACGAGACGAAAAGGAAGGGTAGGTGCCGAGCTTGCCTCCGCGATGGCGGCGCCTGGAATATTTTTTCGGCGGATACGTGTGTCTGTCCCTTGGGCAGCATCTTTCTACCAGGAGATCCTAGCATTATCTCTTCAATAATTTCTTCTGTACCTCGCAGCGAAAACGATTGGTACCGTGCAGCTCGCTGCGAGAGAGCCCCAGGCTCAGTCGCATCAGCTGGTGCTACACGAGAACGCGACCGAAATGATGAGGCCCGATCGGAATTGATCGAAATGTGCGTGCAAAGTTATGCGGTGGTTGGCGATAACTATGAAAAGCGCGGGAATTGTATGCACAGTGCAGCCTGTATCGATGCCTTCCCAGAATTCAGTAGGGAAGATTTACTAGAATATACAACATGTTGTTTCGACTGTCTTGAGGCACATGGAAAATGGGCAGTCCTACCTTATCAAGGGCAGGCGTATGTGCCTTCTTACTGTTCCGGTGCAACGATCGACTGCGCGTATGATGATGCCTACCTGAATGATGATGGTCCCAACCCCACAATCACTCCTGAAGTCCCCGTAACCGATACCTGTAGTGCTGCCTGTAAGGGCTGCAAGGAATCGGGAGGCACATGGAACGGCAACAACTGTACCTGTACCGGCTCGACGAGTTGGCATCCTGGG
>MGTE01000008.1:30661-36739 GCA_001799275.1 Deltaproteobacteria bacterium RIFOXYD12_FULL_57_12 | reverse complement strand
CGAAATGGTCGATCAGGGTCCGGCAGCCCATGGTGCCGAGGCCGGCCAGCAGATGCAGGGTGAGCCATGCTTCCTGTCGCTCCATGATATTTCTTCCCGGTTCAGTTTGCATTGTCGGTGTCCCGGTTGGCCTGGGCCCGGTTCATGGCCATTTTTTTGACCATCAACTCCTGCAGGCGGTCCGTGTCGCCGGCCCGCTGCGCTGCCTTGATTTCCCGCAGCAGCCCGGCGCTGGTCCGTTTGTGGCGTTCGGCAGCCAGCCAGACCAGTTTTTCTTTGGCGGTCAGGGTCAGGGCATCCTCGCTGCCGTCGTCGGGGAGAAGCGGGGCCGAGACCAGCAGGCTGGAGACAAAGGCGCGCTCCGGTCCGGCTGGCAGCAGATCAAGCAACTGTTCCGGGCCGCCGGTCTGCGGCAGCGCGCTTATCTCCCGCAGACCGGTGACAATGGCGGCGGCCGCCGGGTCAACAAGGATTTCTTCAACGCCATGATCAAGAAATTGCGGCAGATAGCGGGGGTAGAGAATCAAAAACTCCAGCAGTTGCCGCTGGACTGTGGGCAAGGCAGCCAGGGCGCTGCCCGCCGATGCCGACGGGCCAGGGGGCGGGGCAGGCCGCGACCTGGCGCGGGCCGCCTCCTGAAAGCCGCGCAGCATCTGGCCCGGGTCGAGCTGCAATCTTTCACTGAAATGGGCGACGAGGACCGAGTGCTGCAGGGGGTTGTCGGCCGAGGACTCGATTAAAGGCCGCAATTCGGCAAGAATCCGGCTTTTGCCCTCCGGGGTCGTGCCGTGCCGGGTCATCAGTTGCTCGAACACGAAATCCAGCAGTCCCTGGGCCTGGTCCAGGAGGCGCTCCAGTTGTTCGCGGCCGTACTGGCGGATATAGGTGTCCGGATCGTGCTCCGGCGGCAGCACCGCCACCCGGGCCGAGACCTGTTCGGCCAGAAAGAGGGGCACGGAGCGGAGGGCCGCCTTCAGCCCGGCCGCATCCCCGTCGAAAAACAGGATCACCTGTTCGGCGTAGCCCTTGAGAATCCGGATTTGCGGTTGGGTTAACGCGGTGCCCAGTGGTGCTACCGCATGGTCTATCCCCTGGGCGGCAAGCGACAGCAGATCGAAATTGCCCTCGACGATCAGGCTGCGGCCGGCCTTGCGGATCGCGTCTTTATTCTGAAACAGGCCGAACAGGGTGCGGCCTTTGTCAAAAATCGGGGTTTCCGGCGAATTGAGGTATTTGGGCGTACCGTCACCGAGAATTCGGCCGCCAAAGCCCATCACCTTGCCGGTAAGATCGAAGAGAGGACAGAGCACCCGGTCGCGGAAGCGGTCATAGTAGCTGCCCTGCGGCTTGCGGACGATCAGGCCGGCCTCCTCGGCCAGGGTCGGGGGAAAATCGGTGCCGGCTATCTTGCGGCTCAGAAAATCCCAGCTGTCCGGGGCATAGCCGAGCCGGAAGGCCTTGATGATCGCGGGCGGGATGCCGCGTTTTTCCAGATAGGCGCGGGCCGGCGCCGCCGCGGCCGCGGTGAGCAGAAAGTCGTGGTAGACGGCGGCGGCTCGTTCATTGGCCTTGAACAGGCTCTCCCGCTGTTTGCTTCTGGCCTGGTCGGTCGGCGATGAATAGTCCCTTTCCGGCAACGGGATATGATAGCGGCCGGCCAGCTCCCGGAGCGCCTCGGGAAAGGTCATCCGGTGATATTTCATTAGAAACGAAAAGACATCGCCGCCTTCGCCGCAGCCGAAGCAGTGAAAGGTCTGGCGGTCCGGGTTCACCGTGAACGACGGGGTCTTCTCCGCATGGAACGGACAGAGTCCCTTGAGGTTGATACCGGTGCGTTTCAGCGCCACCACCTCGCCGACGATATCGACGATCTGGGCTGCGTCCTTGACGCGCTGCAGGGCATTATCCTGAACCGGTGGCAGGCTCATGGGCCGGTACTCCTCGACCCGCCAAGGGCCAGCTGCATCGGCCGGGCGGAAGAAGGCCGGAAGATCAACAGGAAAGATGGGTGCATTTCGACAGGCAAGATTGTATAGTGAAGACTTCTGGCAGGACCTGAAAAGCCGTTCCCCTGCCCACGGATAGTGTACCGATCGCCCGCCCGTGTCAAGCAAAAAGATGGCCACGCCGGCCGATGGAATCCCGCGGTCCAGGGGATAAAGCGCCTCGGCGGTTGCGAGTTTCACCTTCATCAACAAAAACAAAAAAAGAACGGATCTGATGCAGCCCGGTATTGAGGACTTCCTCGCTTTTGAGATAAAAAAGGAGCTGGCGGATCGCTACTTCGGCTTCCGCAAGATGATTGAGGAAGACCAGGAGGAATTGGTCCGGAAGGTCAGGGAACACTCCTTTACCCTCGAACAGAAGATCTGCTTCGAGCTGATTCGCATCTACATCCTCCTGAACAACGAGCAGCTCATTCAGGAATTTCTCGATCTGGCCGGTCTGGAGGAAAGGATGTTTTATGATCCCTATTTCATGCAATCCCCGACCATCAGAAAAAGGATGTTCGCGGGGATCAAGGGTCGGGGGCTCACCCGGGCCGGCCGTTTCAAGAATCTTATTCTTGACTCCTACGAAACGCTGGTGGGCCATGTGGAGCAGTATCGGGAAAAGTTTGGCGCGCTGGTCGAGGATTATGAAACCATCAATGCGGAGATCCGCCTCTTTTATAAGAAAAACGACCTGGGCAACATCATGGGGTTTTTTCGGGGCATGGATGGTGCTTCCCTGAATAGCGGCATGGAGGGCGCTCTGGTGGCAGGTTATGACGACGCCATGGAAAAGAAGATGCGGCTGGCGTCCCTGCCGCCCATTGACCAGCTGCTGCCCGTCGTTCCCCCCCTGATGCCCTTGTCCGCCATCCGTCGGGATCTGGCAAAACTCATTGACCGGGCGTACCGACAGTGGAACGGCCAGGTGCCGGATTTGCCGTAGACGGGTGTCCTCGGGAGGGCCTGGTGTGTTGTGTCAAGAAAGCGTTGCCATGCCACTTATTATTTTGTAGTCTCACATAAAAATGGCGTTTTGTAATATGTCGAATGCCTGCTGCTTTCAGCAGGAACCTGGAGTGGAGGATGACATGGCGGAACCCAAGAAAATTATTGTCGGAGCGGACAACACGGCGGTCTTCTCCTGCCCGGTTTGCTTTGATTCCAAAACCGTACCCCTGGCCAAGCTCATTCCGGCAAAATATCTGCAGGCGATCAAATGTCCGTGCGGTTCGGAAGTCCCGGTCAAGCTCGAATTCGTTAAGTCCGACAACACGGCAGTGCTCAACTGCCCGGCCTGCCGGAAGTCGCAGTCCATGCCCGTGGCAATTTTCAAGCCCGGGAAAAACCCCTTCAAGGTCAAATGCTCCTGTGGGACGATCGTGCCGGTCCAGCTTGAATTCAGAAAGCACTACCGCAAGATGACCAATCTTGTGGGGCACTACCAGATGCAGGATGGCAAGATGGCCGCCCCTCGCCCCGACAATGTCAAGCCTGCGGCCGCCAGGCAGCTCTACGGCGCTGATCATGGCAAACCGGCGGTCTGCAAAATCGCCTCGCTTTCCAAGAAAGGCCTGGGTCTGCAGACGGCCGGTCTGCACACCGTGGAGGAAGGCCATATGCTGGTGGTAGCCTTTCATCTGGACAACAATGCCCAGACAGAAATAAAAAAAATGGTGGTTGTCCGTTCGGTATCGAATCGGCATATCGGCTGCGAATTTCTTGATGACTCCCATGCCCAGCTTCTGGGCTTTTACCTGCTTTGAGGACAGCCCGACGATCGGGACGGGGCAAGCGAGCAACGGAAATATTTTGCGGCAGGGGCGCGCAAATTTCTTGACAGAGGGCCAGTGGATAGTTTAAGACCTGACCGCCATTAGGGCCACCATCGGCGGTGCGGGTTTCCCGTACAGGGCCGTCTTCGCACCACCCCCAAAAATGGTTTGGCCCAACCGGACGTGGCAACAGGCAGCGGGCGTCAACCCCTCTCTGGCACGGGTTTTCTCTTGGACGATTTACAGAATTAAGCAGAAGGAATCAGGCAGAAATGGCAGCAGCAAAGGATTTTCAGGAACAAAGAAAAACCAGTCGTTTTTCAAGCAAGGGCGGCGTCGTTGCCGTCCTGATGTCCGAAACGGGCAAGCTGGTCGGCTCTCTGGTTGATATTTCCCAGGATGGCATCAGATTCAATTACATCGATCTGGACAAGGAACTGCACGAAACTTCCCGGCTGCGGCTCAACCTCCGCCGGGACACGACGCATGTTGACAATATTCCCTGCCGGCTTGTCTGGGACAGGGCTACCGCCCCCAAGTCTCCTTTCAACGTGGTGCAGATGCGTGAGCGGGCCGTGCAGTTTGACAAAGCTCCGGCCGACCTGTTTGCCATGCTGAGAGATCTTATCGAAAGCGGTGCCGGCATGGCGGTCGGTTGCCAGCCGCCGGCCTTTCATGCCTTCTGAGCAATAGTCAGTAGGCGGCCCCGGGCGAGGAATTCAGCCGCGGGGCGCCGTACTTTTGGCCTGCTCGTGCGCGACTGGCGGTAACCTGCCAAGGCGAGCGGGTGGTTCTTTTTCTGCGGCGGCGCGCCGGCTCCTCAGCCCCTCTTCTTCATATCGAGAAATAATTCATAGGCCTGTCCGGGCGGCAGGTTTTCGTGCACCACCTTCCTGACCGCCTGAATCATGGCGAGTGGGTCCTCCGATTGAAAGATGTTGCGGCCCATATCCACGCCGGCCGCCCCTTCCTGCACCGCCTTATAGGCCATGGCCAGCGCCTCCGACTCCGGAATCTTCTTGCCGCCGGCCATGACGATCGGCACCGGGCAGCTGGCAGTCACGGTTTCGAAGCCCTCCGGAATATAATAGGTCTTCACATAATGGGCGCCGAGTTCCGCGCAGATGCGGCAGGCCAGCCGGAAATAGCGGGCATCGCGGGTCATGTCGCGGCCGACCGCGGTTACTGCCAGAACGGGCATGCCGTACCGCATGCCCATGTCGACCAGGCGGGTCATGTTATGCACCGACTGGGTCTCGAACTCGCCGCCGATGAAGACCTGGACGGCCAGGGCCGCCGCGTTGAGGCGCAGGGCGTCTTCCATGTCCATGGCCAGTTGTTCGTTGGAGAGCTCCTTCAGGATGCTCGGGCCGCCGCTGGCCCGGAGTACGATGCCGCGGCCATAGGCGGGCGGCACCACGGAACGCAGGATGCCGCGCGTCAGCATCAGGGTGTCGGCATAGGGCGCGATGGGCAGGATCTTCACATCGATCCGTTCAAGCCCGGTGGTCGGCCCCTGGAAATAGCCATGGTCAATGGCCAGCATCACCGTCCGCCCGCTTGCCGGATTGAAAATCCGGGCCAGCCGGTTTTTTATTCCCCAGTCCAGGGAATCGGAGCCTTTCAGAAAAAAGCCGCGGGGCGCGACGGGAATATCCAGGCAGTAATCCTTTCCTTCTGTATCAGCTTCAGGCATGTCTCCCTCCTTAACGTCTTTGTCCGTAATATTTTTTGTTGAAACTTCTTTATTCCTGGGGCCGGATGATCACCTTGATGGAATCCCCCGCCGCCGCAGTCAGCGCAAACCCGCGGCCGGTATCTGCCAGGCCGAAACGATGGGTGATCATGGCGCCGATGTCAAGCCGGCCATGGCGGATCAGTTCGAGGGCGGCAACGCAGTCGGCCGGGCTGGCGGCGTAGGTGGTGGTGATCGTCACGTCGCGGCGCCAGAAGAGGTCGTTGACCGAAACCGGGATGGTCACCCCGGCCGGCGTCGGGGCGAAGAAAAGAATGGTGCCGCCGCTGCCGACCGCGGCCATGGCCTGCCGGAAGGCGCTCTCCGCCGTGGCGCAAACGATAACGAGATCGGCGCCGTGGCCCTGGTTGAGTTCCCGGAAGCGGGCCGCCACATCGTCGGTGGCCGGCAGGGCCGCAACGGCCCCGAAACGCCTGGCCGCGTCCAGGCGAAAGGCGCTGACATCCGTCGCCACCACGAGCCCGGCGCCGGTGGCGGCCGCCAGATTGATGTGCAGCAGTCCGGCCAGGCCGCTACCAAGCACCAGGACGCTGGCGGCCGGCCGCATGCCGGCCAG
>MGTE01000008.1:30354-30637 GCA_001799275.1 Deltaproteobacteria bacterium RIFOXYD12_FULL_57_12 | reverse complement strand
GAGAGGCTCCACAAAGGTGGCTTCGTCGTAACTGACCGTCTCCGGCAATCTCCAGGTACCCCGTTCGACATTGACGGCCGGCAACCGCACGTATTCGCAGAAACCACCCGGATCGAAATGGGTGCCGGAGAGCAGCAGATCGCAGACCGTCTCATGGCCGCTGCGGCAGAGATGGCAGGAAAAACAGGGGACGTGATGGGTGGCGATCACCCGGTCCCCCGGTTGGAAGGCCGTAACGCCGGCGCCTACCCCTACGACCTCGCCGGCGATTTCGTGGCCCAGT
>MGTE01000008.1:22497-30329 GCA_001799275.1 Deltaproteobacteria bacterium RIFOXYD12_FULL_57_12 | reverse complement strand
CCGGGACGAGGCGTTTCCATCTTCTCCAGCCGGATATCGCTGTTCCGGTAATACATGGCCACCCGCATGGCAAACTCCTTGCTCGGGCATTGGTGAGGGGCTCGCCCGCCCCACATCCCGTTGATTTAATGAAATAATCTATTGCGGGCTAACAGCGAATATCGAACAAGAAAGCGCTGTTTTAATGATGAAGTAGTTGAACTTCGACATTCCTTGTTTACCCTGCAAGGGGGCACCGGTTTTATTCTGGGGTCAAAAATACAAAAGTGGACCAGCCCGCTGGGGTGCACTATAGCCGAAGGCCGCGCGGGCGGCAATCTCGCTTTTCGGCACGCCTGGAACTGGCCCGGGAGCTGGGCTCGGCGCGCCGCTGCTCGGCATACGGCTGGTGCCTTGTCGTGTTTTTTCGAAGAAAGAGTTGTCATCGCTCAATCTCTTTGGTATATCTCCAAGTTTAATTCTCCCGGAAGGGAAAAGAAGGCAATGGCGCGTTTGAGCAATGAGGCAAACCAACAAACCAAAGGGCACACACTAACATGGCAGACAAGAAATCAGCAGATGTCACTGCTTCTGAAGCCGGCGGCGACTTTGAAGAAATGGGCTTCGCGGACCTTTTTGAAAGTGCGGAAAACAGTGCGGTAAGCAAGGTGGGCGACGTACTCATGGGTACGGTGGTGGGGGTGGTTGACGACCATGTGCTCATCGACATCGGCGACAAGGCAGAGAGCTATATCCCGATGTCTGAATTCAAGACCGAAGACGGAGAACTTACGTTTAAAATCGGCGACACCTTCGAGGTTTTCGTTGAAAAACGTAAGGAGGAAGGCGGTCTGCTGCTCTCCAGAGAAAAGGCCATCGGCATCAAGGTCTGGGAGGATATTGCCAAAATCCAGGCCAGCGACGGCACCATTGAAGGCCGGGTCGAAAGCCGCGTCAAGGGCGGCATGTCCGTTGACATCGGCGTTCCCGCCTTTCTGCCCTATTCCCAGATTGATCTGCGGCCGGTCAAGGACCTGGACGCTCTCATAAATAAGACATTTGCCTTCAAGGTTCTCAAGTTCAACCGCAAGCGGAACAACGTGGTCATCTCCCGCCGAGCTATTCTGGAGGCGGACCGCACCAACATGCGCGAACAGATGCGCTCCTCTCTTGAGGAAGGCATGACCGTCACCGGCACCGTCACCAACATTACCGATTACGGTCTGTTCATTGATCTGGGCGGCATGGACGGCTTGTGCCATATCACCGATCTGTCCTGGGGCAGGGTGTCGCATCCAAGCAGGCTGTATAAGGTGGGCGACGAGATTACCGTTAAAATCCTCAAGTATGACCGCGAACACGACCGGGTTTCCCTTGGCGTCAAGCAACTGAAGGCGGATCCCTGGGCCACAGTCACCGCCCGCTATCCGGTGGGCTCTAAGACGACCGGCAAGGTGGTGAGCATTACCGATTACGGTGTCTTCGTCGAGATCGAAGAGGGCGTCGAAGGGCTCATCCACATTTCCGAGATGACCTGGTCCAAGAAGCCGCGCCATCCTTCCAAGATGGTGGCGGTCGGCGACAAGGTCGATGTCATGGTGCTGAACATCGAAACCGAGACCAAACGGATCTCGCTCGGCATGAAACAGCTGCAGCCCAACCCCTGGGATCTGGTGGTCGAGAACTATCCGGTGGGCTCCATTATCGAAGGCAAGATCAAGAACATTACCGATTTCGGTATTTTTATCGGCATCGAGGAAGGGATCGACGGCCTCATCCACGTTTCCGACCTTTCCTGGACCGAGAGAATCAAGCATCCCTCGGAAAAATACGCCAAGGGCGAGACCATTCAGGCGGTTGTCTTGAAGATCGACCGGGAAAACGAGAGGTTCTCCTTGGGTGTCAAACAGCTTGAACCCGATCCCTGGCAGGCGGCGATTGAAAGATATCCCGCTGGCAGCACGGTAACGGGCAAGATCACCAATGTCACCGAGTTCGGGGTTTTTGTCCAGCTTGAGGAGGGGATCGAAGGGCTGATCCATGTCTCCGAGATCAGCAAGGAGAAGATCAATACCCCGGTCGGCATGTACAATGTCGGCGACAACCTGCAGGTCATGGTGATTAATGTTTCGGCCAAAGACCGGAAGATCGGCTTGTCCCTCAAGGCGCTCGAAGAGGGGGCTGACCAGGGTAACTATGAGGATTACAAGAAAAAACAGTCCAGCGGACCTTCCACCATCGGCGATCTCCTGAAAGAAGAAATCGAGAATAAGGAGAGCAAGGAACAGGCCGGGGCTACTGCCGCCGGGGAATAGCGCTCGGAGTTGATGCCGCCCGTTTCGGGGTGCGTTGGATTGGATGCCGCCATGGCCTTTCACCAGAAACATCCCGTGCTTACGGGATTCTTTATCCTGGCAGGGATATTCCTTCTTTTTGGAGGAGGAATATCCCTGCTTCTTTCTTCGATGATCTCGCCGCGGCCGAACGGCTCGGCGCTGTTCAGCAAGAAGAGCGGTGTCGGCGTCGTTGACCTCAAGGGGCTGATCGCGACGTCCGAGGAGACCCTCGCCGTCCTGGCCGACTTTCGCAAGAATGCCGCGATCAAGGCCATTGTGCTGCGCATCGATAGCCCGGGCGGGGCAGTAGGTGCAGCCCAGGAAATCTACGAAGAGGTCAAGCGCACCAACAAGGTAAAACCGGTGGTCGCCTCCATGGGGTCGCTGGCTGCCTCCGGGGGTTACTACGCAGCACTCGGCACGGAAAAGATATTCGCCAACCCGGGGACACTGACCGGCAGCGTCGGCGTGATAGTCAAATTTGCCAATCTTGAAGAGCTGTTTCATAAAATCGGCTACAAAAACGAAGTGATCAAAAGCGGGGACCTGAAGGATATCGGCTCGCCCAGCCGGCCGATCACCGAGGCGGAGCGTGCCCTGCTGCAGGATTTGATCGACAATATTCACAGCCAGTTTGTCAGGGATGTGGCGGAACACCGGGGGCTACCGGAAGACGAGGTGCGGAAACTCGCCGATGGCCGGATTTTCAGCGGCGAACAGGCCAAGGCGGCCGGGCTGATCGATGAGTTGGGCAATTTCACCGATGCGGCGCTCTTGGCGGCCAAGCTGGGCGGGCTGGATGCGGAAGAACTGCCGGAACTGATTTATCCCGCCGGGAAAAATTCGTTCCTTGATATGATTTCTACGGAAAGCTCCTTGAATTTTCTTAATCTGCTTTTCACCAAAAAACACCCGATTCTCTCTTACGAGTGGTCGGGTAACCTCTAACCTGAATAGAATATCATGCTGAAACGCGATCTGATCAATGAAGTTACTGAGAATCTTGAAGGATACCTGAAAAAAGATATCGACCAGGCCGTCGAAATCATCCTGGAAACCATGGCTGACGCCCTGACCCAGGGCCGTCGGGTGGAAATCCGCGGCTTCGGCAGCTTTGCTGTCCGGGAAAGGAAGGCCCGCAAGACCAAGAATCCGAAGACCGGCAAAATCATGAACATCCCGCCGCGCAAGACCCTGCATTTCACCATGAGCAAATCCTTGAAGGATGCCCTGGTAAAGGCGGGCGGGTAAGTCCTTTGCGGGGCCGGAGGTCACGACCGGCCCGGCGCGTCAATAAAATGGGGTGACCGGCCCCTTCCCTTGGCGGAGCACTTCCAACTGGTCGCCGATCAGGGCAATTACGGTTGACGGATCCGGGAAGACTCTGCCGCCATCGATGAACAGGTCCACCTGTTTCTGCAGGCGCTCTTCAAACTCAAAGGCCTCGGACAGGGGAGAGCCGTCCTGATCGAGAATGGCGCTGGTGTTGAGGATGGGATTCCCCAGTTCCTCGATAAGCGCCAGACAGATGGGGTTGTCCGGCACTCGGATGCCCACGGTCTTCTGTCTGGCGATCATGATCTTGGGCACAATTTTTGTGCCGGGCAGGACAAAGGTGTAGGGCCCGGGCAGATTCTTCCGCATCAGTCGGTAGGCTGTGTTGGAAACATGGCCGTAGTCGCTGACATTCTTCAGGCTCGAGCACATGAAACTGAACGGTTTGTGCTGCGGCCTTTGCTTGATCTGATAAATCCGCTTGATAGCCTTCTGATTATAGATATCGCAGCCGATCCCGTATCCCGTGTCCGTCGGATAGCAGATCACGGCGCCGTTGCGCAGCAGCTCCGCTGCCTGGCGGATGAGGCGGGGCTGAGGATTGTCCGGATTGATGGTGAGCAGCATAATTCTGGCCGTTTTTTGATTTGGTAACGCAGGTGCTGCAGCGCGACAATGGTCTGGCGGCCATGTGCCACGCGTTATTTTAAATGCATTATTCTGGCATGAAATCTTCCGTAACGCCAGGAGAAATTACTCCAGGAGCACGGCGCAGCCGTGCCTGTTTCTGTCTATTGCTCAGGCATGCGCATGATTGCTGCAGGAATTGACCTCGGGTCCAATACCTTCCGGCTGCTAGTGGCCAGGATAGAGGCTGGCCGGCCGCTTGCTCTGGCCAAGGAACTCATCACGGTCCGGCTCGGCCAGGGGCTTGGCGAAAACAGGCGGCTGAGTACTGCGGCCATGGGGCGTGGCCTGGCGGCGCTCGCCCGGTTCCGGGAAATCATCGCGCCGCACAATCCGCAGTTTCAAAGAGCCTGCGGCACGGCCGCCCTGCGGCTGGCCGACAACCGCACCGAATTCCTGCGGCGGGCCTCAATAACCCTTGGCCTGGCGGTCGAGATCATCGACGGCGAGGAGGAGGCGAGGCTGGGGCTTACGGGTGTCCTGGCCTTTCTGCCGCGTCGCGCTCTTTCTCAACCGTTGCTGGTAGTGGATGTCGGTGGCGGCAGCACAGAGCTTGTTCTCCGGGTCGACGATCGACAGCCGTTGCGCCTTGCCAGCCTGCCGCTCGGGGCGGTCGGTCTGACCGAAACCTTTCTGCAGCGCCCCCTGCCGCCGGCGCAAAATATCCGGGACCTGACCGAACATATCGAAAAGGTGCTTAGCCTGGGCTTGCCCGCCAGCATCGGTTCGACCCCGGACCAGTTGCTGGCCGTGGCCACGGGTGGAACCGCCACCAGCCTGGCAGCGCTTGACCTTGACCTGCAGCACTATGATGAGACCTTGATCCAGGACCATCTGCTTGCCGCTGTTGTGCTGGATCAACTCTGGCAGCGGCTTGTTGCCATGCCGGTCGCGGCCCGCAATCTGCTGCCGTCGCTCGGACCGGGCCGCGGCGACATCATCCTGGCCGGGCTCAGGATTTATCAGGTGCTCCTCCGGCTTCTTGCAAAACCGCAGATGATGGTCAGTGACGCCGGTTTGCTGGAAGGCATCACCCTGAGCAGCATGCCTGGATCGCCGCCGGGCTGAACCGGGCCGGCCCGGAAAAGTCTTTTGCATTTCCCCCTGTACTTTTGTATAAATTTGGGGTATTTTAACGCCCTTTTCCACTCGGTTTGCCGCACGAAACCAGAGGTCTGCCCTGCTCAGGAGCCAGGCCCTTGCCACCTTCTTGCAAAGGAGAGTCTCATATGCTTGACGATGTAAAACCGGCGTACACCTTTGACGACCTTCTGCTGGTGCCCGCCGCCTCCGAGGTCATCCCTTCGGACGTGGACACCTCGACCCTGCTGACCAAGTCCATCAAGCTGAATATCCCTCTGGTCAGCGCCGCCATGGACACGGTCACCGAACATCGGACCGCCATTGCCATGGCCAGGGAGGGTGGGATCGGCATCATCCACAAGAACATGGGCATTGAGGAGCAGGCCCGGGAGGTGGAAAAGGTCAAAAAATCCGAATCCGGCATGATCATCGACCCGGTGACCGTGGACCAGGACCAGAGAATCTCCGAGGTCCAGGCCATGATGGCCGCTTACAAGATATCCGGCGTGCCGGTTTTAAGCGGCGAGAAGCTGGTGGGGATCGTCACCAACCGCGACCTGCGTTTTGTTTCGGACGGCGACCTTAAGGTGCGGGACGTGATGACCAGCAAGAATCTGGTGACTGCCAAGGTCGGCATTACCCTGGAGCACTCCAAGGCGCTTCTCCATGAACACCGGATCGAGAAACTCTTGGTGGTTGACGACCAGGGCAATCTCAAGGGCCTCATCACCATCAAGGACATTGAGAAGATCAAAAAATATCCGCACGCCGCCAAAGATGACAAGGGCCGGCTGCGGGTCGGGGCAGCCGTCGGCGTCGGCGCTGAATTGCTCGCCCAGGCCGAGTTGCTGGTCAAAAACGGAGTGGACGTGGTGGTGCTCGATTCGGCCCACGGCCATTCCCGCAACGTCATCCGGGCCCTGCAGGCACTTAAGAGCGCCTTTCCCGAGTTGCCGGTCATTGCTGGCAACGTGGCCACGGCCGAAGGCTGCGAGGACCTGATCAAGGCAGGGGCCGACGCGGTCAAGGTCGGGGTCGGACCCGGCTCCATCTGCACGACCCGCATCGTGGCCGGGGTCGGCGTGCCGCAGCTTACCGCCCTGCAGGACTGCTGCCGGGCCGCGGCCAGATACGGGGTGCCGATCGTTGCCGACGGCGGCATCAAATACTCCGGCGACCTCACCAAGGCCATCGGCGTCGGCGCCCACACGATCATGATCGGCAGCCTCTTTGCCGGCGCCGATGAAACACCTGGCGAAACTTTTCTCTATCAGGGCCGCACCTACAAGGCTTACCGGGGCATGGGCTCGCTGGGTGCGATGAAACGGGGCAGTCGGGACCGTTATTTTCAGGAGGAAGTCGACAGCCCCTCCAAGCTGGTGCCGGAAGGCATCGAAGGCAAGGTCCCCTATCGCGGCCCGTTATCGGCCATGATCTACCAGCTGGTCGGCGGCCTCCGCTCCGGCATGGGCTATGTCGGCGCCCGCGACATCGAGACTCTGCGCCGGCATGCCAAGTTTGTCCGCATCACCGCGGCCGGCCTCAAGGAGAGTCATGTGCATGACGTGATCATCACCCGCGAGGCACCAAACTACCGGGTTGAAGGATAAGGAGTTGAGCGGTTCATGGATATCCACAGCGAAAAAATATTGATCCTGGATTTCGGTTCGCAGTACACCCAGTTGATCGCTCGTCGGGTCCGTGAGGCCCATGTCTACTGCGAGTTGCACCCGTTTGACATGGAGTTCGATGCCATCCGGGCGTATAACCCCAAGGGAATTATTCTGTCGGGCGGCCCCAAATCGGTGTATGAACCCGGCGCGCCGGGTGTGGCCGAGGCCCTGTTTGAACTCGGGGTGCCGGTGCTGGGCATCTGCTACGGCATGCAGCTTCTGGCCCGCCATTTTGGCGGTCTGGTCGTGCCGGCCGGCAAGCGGGAATATGGCCACGCCGACCTGGAGGCGCTGCATACGCCCGGCCCGCTTTTTGACGGATTTTTCATCCACGGCAAAAGCCCGGTCTGGATGAGCCATGGCGATCATGTGGAAAAGGTCCCCGCTGGCTTTACGATCGCAGCTCGGACGGAGAATGCCCCGGTGGCTGCCATTCAGGACGTTGGCCGCCGTCTCTATGGTGTCCAGTTTCATCCGGAGGTGGTGCATACGCCGCACGGCGAGATCCTCATGGATACCTTTGTCCGCAAGATCTGCGGTTGTACCGGTCAGTGGACCCCGGGCCATATCATCGAGGACGGCATCGCCCGGATTCGGCAGCAGGTGGGGAACAGCAAGGTGATCCTCGGTTTGTCCGGCGGTGTTGATTCCTCCGTGGCCGCTGCTTTAATCCACCGGGCAATCGGCGAGCAGCTCACCTGCGTTTTTGTGGACAACGGCCTGCTGCGGCTGGCCGAGGGCGACCAGGTGATGGCGACTTTTGCCGAAAATATGGGGGTGAAGGTCATCCGGGTTGATG
>MGTE01000008.1:17671-22482 GCA_001799275.1 Deltaproteobacteria bacterium RIFOXYD12_FULL_57_12 | reverse complement strand
CGGCAACCTCTTTATCGAGATCTTCGAGGAGGAGGCGGCCCGCATTACCGATGCCGACTGGCTTGCCCAGGGCACCATCTACCCGGACGTGATCGAGTCGGCGGGCGGCAAGACCGGCAAGGCCCACAGCATCAAGAGCCACCACAATGTCGGCGGGCTGCCCGAATTCATGAAGCTTAAGCTGCTGGAGCCCCTGCGGGAACTGTTCAAGGATGAAGTCCGGGCCATTGGCGAGGAGCTCGGCCTGCCGCATCAGATGGTCTGGCGGCACCCCTTTCCCGGCCCCGGCCTTGGCGTCCGCATCTTGGGCGAGGTGCGCAAGGAATATGCCGACATTCTCCGGCATGCCGATGCCATCTATATCGAAGAGCTTTATGCAAACGGTTACTACGACAAAATCAGTCAGGCGTTTGCCGTTTTCCTGCCGGTGAAGAGCGTCGGCGTCATGGGCGACGGCCGGACCTACGAGTATGTGATCGCCCTGCGGGCCGTGGAGACAAAGGATTTCATGACCGCCACCTGGTCAAGACTGCCCTACGAGCTGCTGGGGCGAATCTCCAGCCGGATCATCAACGAGGTGCGCGGCGTCAACCGGGTAGTGTACGACATCTCCTCCAAACCGCCCAGCACCATTGAATGGGAATGACGATTGCCATGCGAAAGAATCAGCGCCGAGACGACGAACTGCGGCCGGTGGCCATTGAACGGGGTTTTCAACCCTGGCCGGCCGGGTCGGTCCTCATCCAGATGGGGGACACCCATGTGGTGTGCAGCGTCACGGTTGAAGAGAAGGTCCCCTCTTTTTTGAAGGGTTCCGGTCAGGGCTGGATTACGGCCGAGTACGGCATGCTGCCCGGTGCTACCCATACCCGCACTGAGCGGGAGGCGGTGCGCGGCCGCGGCGGCCGCACCTATGAGGTGCAGCGGCTCATCGGCCGCGCCCTGCGGATGATGGTCGATCTGCGCCTGTTGGGCGAGCGGACCCTGCGGGTGGACTGCGATGTGCTGCGGGCCGACGGCGGCACCCGGACCGCCGCCATTACCGGCGCTGCCCTGGCGCTGCGCGATGCCCTTCGCGTCCTGCAGGCGGCCGGCGCCTTCGCGGCGCTGCCCCAGGTGCCATCCATCCTGCCGCTCGCCGCGGTCAGCGTCGGCCTGTTCGAAGGCCGGCCGTTGCTCGACCTCGACTATGAGGAGGATTCCCAGGCTGAGGTGGATGCCAATTTTGTCATGACCGCGGCCGGCCAGTTGGTCGAGGTGCAGTGCACTGCGGAAAAACGGCCGTGCAGCCGGGCGGAATTCGACCAGCTGCACGACCTGGCCCAGCAGGGCATCAATCAACTGCTGGCCCTCTGGCAGGAAACCGCATGACCCTGGATTCACGTCCTTCTTCGCCTTACCGCTTGCTGGCCCGCTCCTCGGAATGTGCGGCTCGACGTGGCGAGGTCGCCACCCCGCACGGCACCTTTCAGACACCGGTCTTCATGCCGGTGGGCACCCAGGCCACGGTCAAGGCGGTCACCCCGGAAGATCTCGAAAATCTGGGGGCCGAAATCATTCTCGGCAATACCTACCACCTGTTCCTGCGACCGGGCCACGAGTTGATCCGGAAATTCGGTGGTCTGCATTCCTTCATGCACTGGCAGCGGCCCATTCTTACCGACAGCGGCGGCTTTCAGATTTTCAGTCTGCGGGACCTGGCCAGGATCACCGAAGAGGGCGCCGCCTTCAAGTCCCATCTGGACGGCAGCGCCCTCTTTCTGACCCCGGAGGCCGCTGTGGCGGTGCAGGAGGCCTTGGGCTCGGACATCATGATGGTGCTCGACACCTGCATCCCCTATCCGGCCGACTACGCGGAGGCCTTGCAGGCCACCGCGCTTACCGGCCGCTGGGCCAGACGCTCGCGTCTCGTCCAGAAGCATACCGGTCAACTGCTCTTCGGCATTGTGCAGGGCGGCATGTATCAGGATCTGCGGCAACAGGCCGTGAATGAGTTGCTGGAAATCGGTTTCGACGGCTATGCCATGGGCGGCTTAAGCGTCGGCGAACCGCGCGAGCTGATGCTGGAGATCACCGAGGCCACCGCCGCGCTGCTGCCCCAGGAGTACCCGATCTACCTCATGGGGGTGGGGACGCCCGAGGATTTGGTGGAGGGCGTGTTCCGGGGGGTTGACATGTTCGACTGCGTGCTGCCGACCCGTAATGCCCGCAATGGAATGCTCTTTACTTCCACGGGCAGAGTTGTTATAAAAAATGCCCAATACCGAGATGATCAACGGCCGGTGGATGAATCCTGCAACTGCTACACCTGTCGCAACTATTCCAGGGCCTACCTGCGGCATCTCTACATGGCCAGGGAGATACTCGCCTACCACCTGAACACCGTGCACAACCTGGCCTATTTTGTCAGACTCATGCAGGAGATGCGGCAGGCGATCGAGCAAGATTGCTTCCTGCGTTTCCGGCGGGATTTTTATGGCCGGCGGCAGAACGCGGTCGGCGAGTAGCCTTTACTACTAATTCAACCAGACTTACCACACGGAGGTTTTCTTATGTTTGCAATTGCCCTTGCCGCGGATGGCGGCGCGGCTGGAGGAGGCGCCACGGGCGGGCTCTTCTCCTTTGTCCCCTTGATTCTCATCTTTGTGGTTTTTTATTTTCTGCTCATCAGGCCGCAGCAGAAAAAGGCCAAGGAACAACAGGGGTTTCTGGCCAACCTGAAAAAGGGCGACGCCGTGGTGACCAACGGCGGCATCTACGGCACCATCACCGGCCTGACCGACTTGGTGGTCACCTTGGAGGTTGCCGACAATGTCCGGCTCAAGGTGTCGCGCCAGCACATCCTCGGCTCGGCCGCCGCATTCAACACCGTCAAGGAGGCCGCCCCTCCCCCGGCCAAGGCTGGCGGCTGAGGCATCAAGAGCTGTTAACCCTTCATCGTGCATGAAGGCTCTTTCCTGAGCAGGCCGTTCGCCGCCACTGCGGCCAACGGCCTGTCTGTTTGCACCCGCACCACACTGCCGGGATTGGCTCGCGCCAGGACTTCACCATCGGTGCTGCGCAACCCGGCGATCTGAAAGCTTTCGGTCGCAAGCCCCGGCCCCAGATATTCGAGGCGCTCGCCCGGCATGAGCGGATTGCGTACCTCAACCAGCAGGCAATCGGCGCGTTCTACCATCTGCTGGACAATGCCGGCCGGCACCGCGCCCGGCGGCAGGCGTGGTGAGTCGTAGAGCATATCCTTGGCACCGGCCGGCCCGTCGGCAAAATTCTCCGTGTAGCCCCTGGTTCCCACCAGAGCAAGTTCGGTCATGAATTGCGGCGGCAGGGTGACAGCGGCCGGCGATTCCCCGCTTGCCGCAGCCTCAGCAAGATAATCAAGGGCGGCCCGGTAGACCCGGACCACGCTGCCCACGTAAAAAACACTCTTCATCCGGCCCTCAATTTTGAGACTGTCCACGCCTATGGCAAAAAAATCGGGCAGCCGCCGCAGCAGACAGAGATCCCTGCTGTTGAAAATGTAGGTTCCCTTCTCGTCTTCCTCAACCGGGAAGAACTGGCCGGGCCGTTTTTCCTCCATCAGGGCATAGCGATAGCGGCAGGGTTGCGCGCAGTCGCCGTAGTTGGCGTCGCGGCCGGTGAGATACTGGCTGAGCAGGCAGCGGCCCGAATAGGAGATGCAAAGGGCACCGTGCACAAAGGCCTCCAGTTGCAGGCCCGGCTCCATCCCTTTTTTCAGGGCGCCTATTTCGGCCAGGGAGAGTTCCCGGGCGAGGTTGAGGCGCGCAACCCCATGCTGGTGCCAGAAGCGGGCGCTTTCGGTGTTGGTAACGTTGGCCTGGGTGCTCAGATGCACGGGAAGATCGGGAGCCACCTGTCGGGCTCGTTGTAGAATGCCGGGATCGGCAATGATCAGGCCGTCGATGGTGGCCGCCCGCAGCCAGGCGAGGTACTCGTCAAGGCCGGCAAAATCGCGGTCCCGGGCCAGGATGTTGACTGTCACATAGACCTTGACCGACCGGCTGTGGGCATGGGCCACGGCCGCCGCCAACTCGGCATCGGGGAAGGTGGCGTGGGACCGCAGGCTGTAGCGCTGGCTGCCCAGGTACACCGCGTCGGCGCCGTAATGGATGGCGATCCGCAGTTTTTCAAAGCTGCCGGCCGGTGCCAGCAGTTCCGGGACAGGGAGCCGGGTTGTCTGTTTTTTCGACATGCGCTTTCTCTTGATCACTGCTATCATGGGCTGGCAACGCGGCGTTGTCGTCAACCCGCCGTTGCCTCCTAAAAAAATAGTCTGTAAGCCATACCGCAACACCGGTATCTTTTCAAGTCCGGGTCAAGAATCCTATGCGGAATTCGCTGCAAAGCAAACCATCGGTCGGGGTCGCCATGAGCGGCGGGGTGGACTCGTCGGTCACCGCGGCCCTTCTTAGGCAACAGGGCTTTGCCGTCACCGGCTTCTTCATGAAACTGGCCCAGCCCGATTTTACGCAGCAGCTGGCCCGGGTACGGCAGGTGGCGGCCCGGCTGGCCGTGCCGCTTGAAGTCGTTGATCTGTCGGCGGAGTTTGCCACAACGGTGCTTGATTATTTCTGCGCGACCTATTTTGCCGGCAGAACGCCCAACCCCTGCATGGTCTGCAACCGTACAATCAAATTCGGCCGACTGCTCGAAGAAACTCTGGGCCGCGGTCTGGATGGCATGGCCACTGGCCACTACGCCCGGCTGGCGATGGACGAAGCCGGCAATCCCGCGCTGCGCCGGGGTCTGGATCCAAGCAAGGACCAGTCCTATTTTCTGGCCCGGCTGGG
>MGTE01000008.1:0-17663 GCA_001799275.1 Deltaproteobacteria bacterium RIFOXYD12_FULL_57_12 | reverse complement strand
CTGGCCGCCGAGTTGGGAATAACCGGCGTCCACGGGCCGGAAAGCCAGGATGTCTGTTTTCTCAAAGACCAGGAGGTCAGCGCCTTTCTACAGGCACGCGCCCGGCAAACCGGTCTTGTGCCGGCGGCCGGCCCCATCGTCACCCGGGCCGGCCGCCGGCTCGGGACCCATGCCGGCCTGTATGCCTACACCATCGGCCAGCGGCGCGGCCTGGGTATCCCGGATGCAACACCCTATTATGTGATTGCCTTGGATCGGGAGAAGAACGCCGTGGTGGTCGGTAAAAAGGCAGATCTGCTGCAGACCTCGCTTATGGTCCGGGAGGTGAACTGGCTGTCCGGTGTTGCGCCGGCCCTGCCGTTGACCTGCCAGGTCAAAATCCGCTACCGGCACCGACCGGCCACGGCCGAGCTTGCATACGGTCCGGCCGCCGGTCTCCTCACCGTCCGTTTCCCGCTGCCGCAAGAGGCCATAACGCCGGGTCAATTTGCCGTGTTTTACCGGGAAGACCTAGTTCTTGGCAGCGGCGAAATCATGGGTGCCGGCGCGCCTGTCGGCTGAATCTCCTCCTTTAATCCCTAACCCCGATAAACGGGATAAGCACCTTCACGAAATAATTTTTTGCCAAAAACGCGCAGAATATTATTTCTAAGGTACTAACCCAGCGGAGCTGGATAAGTCCCTTAACACCAGTTAACATCTGAATGTCCTGTGGGCGTGTGGTTTATGAAATTTTTGACCGCAAACTGTTAACACTCAACGCCTAAGGGACTAACAAGCAAATTTGATGACGGCCGCTGCTTTTGCCCGGCTGCTGTCTTATTGTTTGGAATTAGAAACAAACAACGCCCGCTACGTGGGCGACCAAAACAACACAGGAGGAGCAACACATGAAAAAGAACATTGGCAATGCGGAAAGGGTGGTCCGAATACTGGCCGGGGCGGCAATCCTGTCGCTGGCCTTTGTCGGCCCCCAGAGTCCGTGGGCGTATCTCGGTCTGGTGCCGATTGCCACCGGACTGACAGGCTGGTGCCCGCCCTACCAGTTGCTCGGCATTAATACCTGCAAAAAGAAGGCGGCCTGCGACAGTGACAAGAAAGGTTGCGGCTGTTGTGGGTCCTGATACGATACGGAAATAGTGCGCAAAAGGCCCGCCCGCTTGGGTGGGCCTTTTTTTTTATGTCAAATCCGGCATGGTCTCGGGCAAGATGTTTTTTCAGGGCAACACGGGCTATATAGATGGGCCAACCCTTGTAAATTACTCTGGTATTTTCTTGCCATCCGGTTTATACATTGTCGCAATGCAGGCAGTTCCACAGGAAACAATCGTAAACTGGCCGATTGGGGGCCGAATCCGTCAAAAGATACGAGGAGGAACGCTATGGGCATGGTTCAGGAATTCAAGGAGTTTGCTGTCAAGGGCAACGTGGTTGACATGGCCGTCGGCATTATCATAGGCGGCGCCTTTGGTAAAATTGTTTCCTCCTGTGTCGCGGATGTGGTCATGCCGCCAATCGGCCTGGTGGTCGGCGGCGTTAATTTCGCCGATCTGTCCTTGACGCTCAAGCAGGCCGTCGGCGAAACGGCGGCGGTCACCTTAAACTACGGCAAATTTATCCAGACCGTGGTCGATTTCGTAATCGTCGCCATGGCCATCTTCGTCATGGTGAAAGCGATCAATATGCTCAAGCGCAAGGAAGAGGCCGCTCCGACCGTCGCGCCGCCACCGCCGTCCAATGAGGAAGTGCTGCTTGCCGAAATCAGGGATCTGTTGAAGACCAACCGATGAGGATGCTCCTGCCCTTTTTCAACTGCTCATGAATAATTTGCCGGAAAACCCGCTCCAAGCCGAGAAGAAAACGGGCACGGTCGCTGCTCTGCTGAAGCGTATGGCAGAGCAGCGGGATTTTCCGGCCATCTCAAAATACATCTCCGAAATCAATGAAAAAGCGGCGCCGGGCAGCAGCACCTCCGCCGCCCAACTGGCCGCCATCATCATCAAGGATTACGCCCTGACCACCAAGCTGCTGAAGATGGTCAATTCGGCGAGCTACGGGCAGTTTGCCGGGCAGATCGCCACCGTCTCCCGGGCGGTGGTCATTCTCGGCTTTGAACAGGTGCGGATGGCCGCCACCGGCCTGGTTTTTTTTGAGCATCTTCACAACCTCGCCCAGGCCGCGGCGATCAAGAAAACCATCCTTGCTTCGTTTCTGAGCGGCATTTATGCCAGGGGCATGGCCCCAGGCATGAGAATCACCGATATCGAGGATCTGTTCATCTGCTGTCTCCTCCACAACTTCGGCAAACTGTTGCTGATGTACTATTTTCCGGGCGAATACGCACGGGTGGAGGAGATGATGGCCGCAGGCGAGCTGCAGGAAAAAGAGGCGATTCGCAGCGTCTTCGGCTGCGCGGACGATGAAATCGGCATGGCCATCGCCGAGACCTGGGGGCTGCCGCAGAAGATTATCACCAGCATGAAGGGCCTTGCCCGGGCAGAGATCATGGGCGCCACGGCCGCGGTTGATGATTTCCGCAAGCTTGCCTGTTTCAGTAACGAACTCTACAATCTGGCGGCCCGCGCCCTGCCGGCCAACGAAAAACGGCAGGGCCTGCAGGCGATTCTGCGCAAATATGAAAAAATTGTGCCGACCACTGAAAAAAAGGTCCTTGAATTGATGGACACGGCCGCGCACAAGGCCAAGGAATATTATTTTGTTATGAACATCACCCCGCATCAGGAGGAGCTTGTCCGGCAGATGAGCCTGAAGGAGACCCCGGCGCCGGCTCAGCCCGTGCCAGGTGCGCCGCCGGTCCTGGACCTGGCCCGCTTCCAGGTGGGCGAGGCGGCCGCGCCGGCCGGCCCCGCCTCAACAACCGGTGAGCGGCAGATATTGTTCATGAACGGTTTCCAGGAGGTGACCCAGGCCATGCTGGACGACAGCTTCAGCCTGGACGACATTATCAACATGGTGGTGGAGACCGCATACCGCGGGCTGGGTTTCTCCCGGGTTCTGTTCAGCATCAAGGACCCGAAAACCAACACGATGAACGGCCGCTTCGGTCTTGGTTCCTATATCGATGAGGTGCTGAGAAAATTCCGTTTTCCCATCCAGGCGGCCGATGATTTTTTTAATCTTGCCCTGGCCCACGGCCAGGATTTTTTTGTGGACGATACCGCCTCGCCGCAGGTGGCCGCCGCCATTCCGGCCTGGTACCGAGGAATTCTCAAGGCGCCGGCCTTTGCCCTCTTTCCGCTGATGGTCAACAATACCGGCATCGGCCTGCTCTACGCCGACATGAAGGAAAGCGGGGAGCCGATCAGCTCGGAGACTCTGAATTATTTGAAAATGCTGCGCAACCAGATCGTGCTGGCCATCAAGCAGAGGTCGCGGCCCCAGTGATAGAGGGTTGTCAGTGCTGTCTACATGGAAAGCGTGAGATGTACTGCTTGACGTCGTAGAAAGTCGTCCCTGACTTTTTGCGGCGGTTTTTTGTGCGAGGGATTTTGTCGAAAGCAGTAGACCGCATGAGAGGAATACGCGATGCACCCCCTGGAGTATACCTATAAGGGCTTGTTGATTACCAATGTCTACCAGCGCCTTGATGCAGTCCAGCGCCGGGCGATCATCGAGTTCTGGGTGGGAAGTCGGGTCCTGCGGCCGGACGCTGCCCAGCGGCGAGTGGATCAAGTGGTCTTCACCATGCGGACCCCGGACAACCAACTGGCCGGGGTCAACACGGTCTATCCGGATACGTTGCCGGCCACGGGCGGTATCTATTACTTCATGCGCATGTTCATCCGGCCGACAGACCGTGGGGTGTTCGGCCTGACCTCGTTCGTGTCGAACTTGACCCGGGAGTTCCTGAAAACCTACGAGGAACCGGACGTCCACCCCCGGGGCATGATCATCGTCACCGAGAATCCGAAGTACTGGCGTAAGGGCGGCCGTCGATTCCTGGCGCGGCGCGGCTGGAACTATTTTGACAAGACGCCGCAGGGGTCTGAGATCTGGTATGTCAACTTCGACGGCTCCCTGCTGGAGCGCTCCGGATTGTCGGAATAGGAAGGCGCACGACAAATCGGAAAGGAGGAAATGGGCACGGATCAACTACTTGTCGGGCAAGGGGAGTACCCCGTCAATCTGTTGGCCAGGCGCGAGAACCTCTACGGTCTGATTTCCGAGGCTACCGGGACGGGCAAGACCGTTTCGCTCATGGTGTTGCGCGTATGTATTGGCGTATCGTTGAGTCTGTTGAAAAGGCTATATGTTAAAATTTTTGGTTGACTCTGCGCAGAAAATAGTTGGCCCGGCGCTGGCGCTAACCCAGGTCCGGCAATGCGGCCTGTTAACAGGTTGCGTCCGCATCAATATCCTGCAGAGGTAATTCCGTCGATGAACGCTTCGAGCTACAAGGACAATATATTCCGATTGCTGGAACAGGACGGGCCGTTCGCCACCGGCGAAACCGCGCCGGATATGTCTTTTTTTTCGCCAGCCGCCCGCCGCCGCGCCCAGCAGCTTCGCGAAACCCGACTGGCCACCCGCTACCGAATTATCCGCAACCAACTCTTCGAATTTTTAAACATCGAGTCTTTTGTCGAAATTCAACAGCTTATCGGTAATGCGGCGCGCCGCGGCGAGGCAGAAAGCAGGGCTTATGCCCTGTTCGGCAACATGTTCGGCATCGAGGGCACGGCCCGGGAGATCATCAGCCGGGTCGACAGCTATTCCAGGACCGCGGACGGGGTGGTCCGCTACCTGAAAAACACGGTCCTCGCCCCCTATGCACCCTACATTGAAATGACCAACGAGATCGACACGACCATCAGTCCGGTGAAGCTTCTGCTGATCATTTTTGATGACCGCTACCATAAGAAGGCGCGTTTTGAGGCCAAGCGCAAGCTGGTCCTGATGAACCTGGCCGGTTCCATCGACCAGCGCGAACGGGAGACAGATATCGAAAACAAATTCGCCCGGTTTCTGGAGTTCCTGAACGCCTATGTCTGGAGCCGCGACATCAAGATCGGTGAGCTGGAGCCGGCGTTTCTGCTGAGCCGCCACGATCCGGAGGATTTTTCCTGCACTGCGGTGCAGACCATTTCCTGCGAGGAGGCCAAGGCCATTCAGCCGGCAGCGGGTCAGAAGTTGACGTTAATCAAGCGTCGGCGGTTTCATGCCAGCGGCCGGGAGATTCCGATCTATGTGACGATCAGGAAGAAGGTGCCTGAGGCCAAGGTTTTGAAACTTCTCAGAAAGGGGGAGGAAAATCCGGCCGTGGCGGTGGATGACGAACTTGGTCTCATGGGGGTCCTGGAGGAAGGCATGGACCTCAAGCTCTTTCAGAAACATTTAACCGAAAGCGCCATCCGGGCCGGTTCCTTCATGACCCTGGAAGACGTCTCCGACACCCTGGCCGACGGCACACTGCACCGCAGCGGCAGTATCGGCAGCTCGGCCAAGACGCCCATGTTCAAGTTTTTTGCCCGCATGGGCGGGATGCGAGTGGAATTCATCGTCCACACCAACAGGAGTTACCTCAACTACATGTACCAGCGGGAGGTATCACACGACGAGTATGAGGTCAAGCGGATCTTTGATTCGGGCGTGGCCGAGCTTCTCTTCCCGTCGGACATCTACCTGCTGGACATGGCGACAATCAAGGACGAGTTACTGCGTCGGTTCCGCAAGAGAATTGAAGGCTTTTAGCGAAGAGACGGAACAGCGTGATATCTTGTGGTTACGGTCAGGCGATTTTTACTTTTTCCGATTGACAGGCGCTAGGAAAAACCGATAAACAATCATCTGGCATACGGGTATGCCAACCGGGGCGCTTCTAGTGTCCCGTTTGGTTAATTCTTTCTAGTAATTGTTGGCCCTCGCGGCCCCTCGCCGCGTTGCCGAAAACTCGACATAGCGCTGCTATGCCTTCGTTTTGGCGCCTTGCGAGGAACCACGATGTCTCAACAATTTCCTGCAACAATTAACCGCACGGGACACTAGCGTTATTCTGGCCTTGCCGGACCGGGCGCAATTTTATTATTTGAGCAAAAGGGTAAGAAGAGGAGGCGGGCCATGCCGACACCCTTTTATGGACGCAGTATCTCCTTTGCAGTGAGTGATTCATGGCTGGCCGATCCCTCCCTGCCGGTCTTTGTCTCCCAGCAGTATATGACCTACCGCTTTGTTCCGCAGATCACCCTGCGGGATGGCATCCTCTATGCAACGCTCCAGATTCGCGAGGTGTTTAATCCAATTGACAAAGCGGCACTTTTTTCGCAGTTGCGGATGCTTTCCGATCCGATGATGGCGGCGGCGATGCTGATGCATCTCGGCATCCAGCCGCTGTCCATTGTCGGGCCGGTGCAGCAGATCCAAATGCAGGGGAATACCTGTACCTATCGTATTCTCGATGCCGTTGCCATGTTGTCGGGCCAGGCGGTGCGCTGTTATATCGGGTTGATCGATTTTGGCGTGTATGCGACGGAAATCATCGCCATGACCGTGGTTGGCATGTGGCCCGTATTGCTGCCACAGATTATCGAGATGTTCGGTTCGATTGCGCCATTGTCGCCGGGCATGCCGGTGCCGCAGGCGGTCCGAAAGACTCCGGTATTTGTCAATCAGGATCAGAACGGCAAGATCGCCTTTAAGGTTAACGATCCCAAGGCCGGCAACCAGATGTTTGATGAGCTGCACATTCCGCAGTATGCCACGGTGAACATCCACGTTGACAACCGGACGCTCATGGTGGACAAGGACACCGAGATCAAGGGCTCGATCGTTTTTGGTGATAACAGCAATATGGAGGGCACAACCATGGGAGAGAATCGCGCCATCAATGTCAGCGGCCACCTGAGCGGCAACGTGCAGATCGGCGTTGAAGGAGGCGCCAGCCAGACCTATACGGACAACCGCGGCCAGGCCAGTTGGGACGCCGCCGAATTTTCCAGGCTGATCGAGGAGCTGCTCGTTGCAGTGAAGCAGAGCGGTGCCACCGATGCCAACGCCAGGCTGGCTGCCATGGAACTTGAAAAGGTAAAGCTGCAGGCCGAGGCTGGGGAGGAAAAGGGCGCCGTGGAGAAAACCATGGACAGCGCGGTGAAGTACATGAAGAAGAGCGAGGAAATTGTCAAAACCGGCGCAAGTATCGGCAGCATCCTTCTCAAGGTAGGTAAGGTTGTCGGCACCGCGCTTGCCTGGCTGTAACAGGGCCTCTGTGATCGCCCCTTGACAAGCCCTCCACGCCATTGTAAGGATGTTCCGCGGACATGCTCCAGTCAAGGTATTCGAAATGATCGACCGGATTTCATGACGCGGCAGCCGCAATCCGCGTAAACCGTTCTTGCCCGCTCGACGCAACCCAATGCCAAAGAAAACCCCATGCCATCAAGAGAACTGATTCTTTCCAAAGAAGAGATCGCCGCCCGGGTCAAGGAACTGGGGGCAGCCATCAGCCGCGATTATGCCGACTCCTGCCTGATACTCATCGGTATTTTAAACGGCGCCTTTGTTTTTCTGGCCGACCTGATGCGGGCCATCGATCTGCCCGTGCAGGTGGATTTTGTACGGGTGGCGAGCTACGGCGCGCGTTCATCGGGCGGCGAGATCCGTTTTGTCAAGGACATCGAGCTGTCCATTGCCGGGAAGGACGTGCTGCTGGTGGAGGATATCGTTGACACCGGCCGCACCATTGCCCATCTCCGTGACATCCTTGCCGACCACCGGCCGAGCTCCGTGCGCCTCTGCGCCCTGATCGACAAGAAGGAGCGGCGCCAGGTGGCGGTCACCGTGGACTATGTCGGTTTCGAGGTCAAGCAGGGTTTCCTGGTCGGCTACGGTCTGGACTTTGCGGAGCAGCACCGGCACTATCCGGAGATCTACCACCTCCGGCAGGAATAACTTTGCAGGCAGGGGAAAGGAGGGAACGCCATGGACAAGCTACGGATCGCGGTCGTGCTGGCCGGTTGCGGCAACAGAGACGGTGCTGAAATTCATGAGTCAGTGCTGACCCTGTGGGCCATTCACAAACACGGGGCCGAATACCAGTGCTTTGCCCCGGACATTCCGCAACACCACGTGCTCAATTTCATTAGCGGCCGGGAGATGCCGGAAAGCCGCAATGTCCTGGTTGAAGCGGCCCGCATCGCCCGTGGCAACATTCGGGATCTGGCCGCCTTTGACCCGGCCGCGTACGACGCCCTCATCATCCCCGGCGGGCTGGGGGTTGTGAAGAATCTTTCGAGCTTTGCCTTTGACGGCCCGGATTGCCGGGTTAACGAAGACCTGGCCCGGGCGGTCAAAGGCATGGCAGCGGCTCACAAACCGATCGGCGCTCTGTGCATTGCCCCGGCCGTGGTGGCCCGCATTCTCGGCGACGTGGAGGTGACCATCGGCAGCGATGCCGGCACCGCCGCCGCCCTTGAAAAAATGGGTGCCACCCACAAGAACACCACCCACGGCCAGATCGTGGTTGACCGCCGCCGGCGGCTCGTTAGCACGCCATGCTACATGCTGGACGCCCGGGTCGACCAGATCGCCGAGGGCGCTGAAAATCTGGTGAAAGCTGTTCTGGAACTGGCGCGGGGCTGATTTCACAAGCCCCCCCCTTGGTGGTTCTGGTGGGCGGTTACGCTTGCTACTTGCCGATGCAGAATTGCGAGAAGATCAGATCAAGAATATCGTCGGTGGTGGTCTCGCCGATGATATCGGCCAGATGGTCGAGAATGGCCTGCAGGTCCACGGCGACGAGATCGGCGGGCAGACCGTGCAGGAAGCCCTCTTCGGCCTGCAGGCAGGCGGTGAGTGCCTTGCCGAGGGCGGCTTGATGCCGGAGGTTGGGGGCGCAGGCCACGGCCGGTTCCTGCAGGTCGGATCTGCCGGTCACCAGTTCAAAGATGGCATCCTCCAGGGTATCGATCCCCTCGCCGCTCCGGGCGGAAATGCACACGAGCTTTTCTGCGCCGAAGGCGCTGGCATAGGACGTAATATCAAGGCCGGCCGCAATATCCATCTTGTTGAGGACCAGGAGCAGGGGTGTTGCAGGATTCTGTTCCCGGATGCTGGCATAAAGCTGCCGGTCCTCAGCGGTCAGGGGTTCGGAGGCGTCCAGCAGCAAGAGTACCAGATCAGCCTCTGCCAGTTTGGCCCGAGCCCGCTTGATCCCCATCTCTTCCACCGTCTCCCGGGTCTCTCGGATCCCGGCCGTATCGACGATGCGGACCGGCATTCCCTTGATGTCGATGTATTCCTCAATGGTGTCCCGGGTGGTGCCGGGAACCGGGGTGACCAGGGCTCGTTCCTCTCGGAGCAATGTATTGAGCAGGCTGGATTTGCCGACGTTCGGCCGGCCCAGGATAACGGCGGCCACTCCTTGGCGCAAGATCTTGCCGCGGTCGGCACCGGCCAGCAGCCCGGCAAGCGGCACCCGGACCTCACTGGCCAGCTTTTCCCGCAACGCGGTCGCGTCGAGAATTTCCACATCATCCTCAGGGAAATCGATGGCCACCTCCAGGATGGCCCGCACCGTTAGTAAAGCGGCCCGGATTTCGGAAACCTCCTGAAAGAGACGCCCCTGCAGTTGGGCGGTGGCCAGATGGAGCGCGGCTGTAGTCCTGGCCTCCAGAAGCTCGAGCACGGCCTCGGCCCGGGTCAGGTCGATGCGGCCGTTCAGAAAGGCGCGTTTGGTGAATTCGCCGGCCTGGGCCGGCCGGGCGCCCTCGGCCAGGACAAGGCCGAGAATCTTCTGCAGGACCAGATAGCTGCCATGACAGTGGATCTCAACCACGTCCTCCCGGGTATAGGTGTGCGGGGCGTGCATGTGGACAGCAAGCACCTCGTCCAGCGGCAAGCCGCTGGACGGGTCCGCGATCCAGCCGTAATACAGTCGGTGGCTGGCCAGGGTTTTCCGGGGATGGCGCGGCCGGAACAACCGCGTGAGAATCGCGGCCGCAAGCGGGCCGCTGATCCGGACGATGCCGATACCGCCTGCCCCTGGCGGGGTGGCGATGGCGGCGATGGTGTCTTCGCCTGGGTCTGTGGTTGCGGTGTGGTGCGTTGCAGCGCTCATCAGCCTCGGATGGTAAAACCTGAAATGCCGACCGCCAAAACGACTGCGGCGCAGACTGTCATGTCAGACCGCGGCAAATCAACCTGCCGGCTCGGAGGAGGAGCCCGGCGCGCCTCCGCCGCCCTTGCGTCGGCGGGCGGTGCCTTTCCTGCCCTTGCCAGGTCGGTAGATGAGGACTTTCTTGAACAGGCCTTCGCCGACACTGCGGCTCCGGATATCTCGGTCTTCCTGCAGGAGTAGATGAACAGCGCGGCGTTCCGAAGGATTGAGGGAAGGGATCGATCCGGTCTTGCCGGTCGCCTTGACCTCCGCGGCCAGCTTCCTCGCCAGTTCTTCTATATCCTTGTCCCGGCCGGCCCGGAAATCGCCGGCATCCAGCGAGATCACTACCTTCTCAACGATCTTCTTGGCGATCATCTTGCGGAGCAGATACTGCAGGCTGTCCAGCACCTTGCCTTCCGGTCCGACGATTTTGTCGACGTGTCCGCCGCCGATATGGGCGACGACCGTATTTCGTTCCTGGCTGATGGTCACTTCGGCCGGCAGGCCCATCAGTTCGAGCAGGCGCAGTAACTCAACCCTGACTGTTTCGCAGACCGCCGGACTGACCTCCACGGCGGCCATATCCTCCGCTTCGGCCTCGACGTCTTCATCCCCTGTGTCGGTCGGGGGTGCGTCCGGCTCCGTGGTGGCGACATCGATTCCCATATCCGAGGCCAGCATCGCGAAGTCGCTCTTCACTTCGGTAAGCAGTTCCTGATCATCGGCCCGGTCGGCCGCAGCCTGCCGTGGTTCTGCCGGGGCGGCATCCTTTCCAGAATCGGCCGCCACCTCCGGCTTAACCGAGACCCGCAGCTTGGCTTTTTGGCGGCACAGCCCAAAAATTCCCGAAGAGCCGGTATTGAGGACCTCGATATCGAGGTCCTCCTGGGGGACATTCAGGGTCGTGCAGGCGTTTTTGATCGCCTCGGCGATATCTTTTCCTTGAAATTCTATTTTTCTCGATGACATAAGTTTCCTCTGCGGTGCGGTCATCTCCTGGTGGAGTAGGGCAGTCGCAAGAAAATGCGTGCTGCCTGCTGCTCATGCATCATGTCTGCGTCGACCGATTGATCAGATATTGCTGGGCGATGGACAAGAGATTGTTGACAAACCAGTAGAGCACCAAACCGGATGCGAAATTCACAAACATAAAGGTAAAAATCAGCGGCAGAAACATCATGACCTTGGCCTGGGTCGGGTCGGCCGGCGCCGGGGACAGCTTCTGTTGCAGGAACATGCTGGCGCCCATCAGCAGGGTAAGAATCGGAATGCCGCCCAGGTAGGGGAGATTAAGGCCAACCCAGAGACGGTCCGGCGCGGAGAGATCGGTGATCCAGAGCATGAACGGGGCATGCCGCAACTCAATGGCCTGCAGCAGAACCTTGTACAGGGCAAAAAACACCGGAATTTGCAGGATCATGGGCAGGCAACCGCCGAACGGATTGATCTTGTACGTTTTGTAGAGATTCATCATCTCCTGGTTCATGCGGTTGGGATCGTCTTTGTATTTTTCCCGGACCTTGGCGATCTTCGGCTGGATCGCTTGCATGTTTTTCATGGACTTCATGCCCTTTTGGGCAACCGGCCAGAGAATCATCTTGATGAGGACGGTCACCAGGATAATGGCCACGCCGTAGTTATGGACGTATTTATACAGGAAATTGAGCAGATAGAGAACCGGCCGGGCCATCTTGTCGAACCAGCCGAAGTTGACGATCCGTTCAAGGTTGCCGCCGGCCTCCTTGAGGATCGACACCTTTTTCGGTCCGAAATATACCGAGTAGGCGTACTGTTTCTGTGCCTGGGGCTGGAGGACATCCACCTCGCCGGCCAGCACCGTGCTCACCTTGTCGCCAACGGCCGAGAGCAGGACGCTGGTTTTGTCCTTATTCGCTGGCAGGATGCCGCACATGAAGTAGTTCCCTTCATAAGCGGCCCAGTCGATCTGACCGGCAACGGTCTTCTTTTCCTTCAGCAGATCCGCAGGCTTGATTTCCTGCAGGGAATCGTTGACCAGTACTGCCGGTCCCGCGAAAAGAATGCTCTGCTTGGCCTCGTCCGCTGAAAAAGGCAGGTTGGTCAGCCCGAGGTACGGCGCCCCCTGCAGGGGAAGCGCACCAATGTTGTGGACATCAATTGTCAGTCTGATCAGATAATTTTCGGCGTCAACCGAGAGGACGCGGGTGATCTCCAGGCCGGAGGCGAGGGTCGCCCGCATGGTTAAACTTGCCTGATCCGCCGGGCCGCGAGTTGTGATGACCGCTGCATCAGCCGTGAACACCGGCACCTCGGCCTGGCCGGGTTCCACGCCCCAGGAGAAAAAGAGCGGCAACTCCGGCGCATTTTCGGTTTTCACCAGTTCCTTGAATCCGGAATCCGCTGCCATGCTCTCCTGGTATTTTTTGAGCCGGAAACTTTTCACGCCACCACCGTTCTCCGTAAGCACCGCGGCAAAAAGATTCGTCTCCACCGGAATGTCCCGGCCCGGTCGGGTCTGGATGGCCGCGGAATTCTCAGGAATTGTGGCCGGCGCGGCAGGCACGGCCGCCGGTGGGGTTGAGACGGCAGCGGGCGCCGCGTTATCCGTGGCCGGGGAGGGAGTCGCCTCGCCGGTCTGGGCGGGCGGCTCGACCGCCGGCGGCACAAAAAAGTATTGATACCCCATCAAGATGGCAAAAGAGAGAACTACGGCCAAAAGAACTCGTTGCGTATCCATCAGTTATCCTCAACGGCCAGCCATACGGCTGGCATCAACAGGTAGCCGGGCAAGAATCCCGGTGGTTGGGCGTCACGGTTATAATCGTTCAGCAGCACCGCATCTGCTTTGTCATCGGCCTGTTCGCGTATCCACTAGTACAGCTCACTGGTAGTACAGCTCACTGGCCTCTTTCGCGCATCTGCAGCACTGCTGAACGATTACAGGTTGCGGATTACGCCCGGGTTTCCACCTCGCGGTGCATGGTTAGTCACGGTTCAACCGGGTCATAGCCGCCCGGATTAAAGGGATGGCAGCGTAAGACCCGGCGGAGAGCCAGAAAGAGGCCGCGCCCCAAGCCGTGTCGTGTAATGGCCTCCATGGCATACTGCGAGCAGGTGGGCGTGAAACGGCAGCTAGGAGGGAGCAGGGGAGAAAGAAACAGCTGGTAGGCTCTGATCAGGGACAGGCAGGTTCGGGTGCCGGAATGTAGTAGCCATTTTTTCACAGGGTCTACTGTGCTGCCCGCTGGAACCATAGCCTTTTTCGGAAGAATATCCGGCGCGCCGCGCCAATAAAAATCAACGGTTCAGTTAGCGAGGCAGGGGCCGTGCCGACTGCTGTTTCAGCTCTTGCAGGGGCCGGCCGCATGATGTCCAGTCTTTTTCCTTGCCAAGAGAAGATGGCGAATCGCCTGTTCAACTTCCGTCGGGTTTTTCAAGGCAAATCCCTGACGAACCGTAAAGACAATATCCGTTGGCGGCGGCAGAAATTCCCGGTTTAATCTGTAAAATTCCCTGATGATTCTCTTGATCCTGTTTCTTTGCACTGAGCCCTTGAGTTGGCCGTGAATACTGATTCCAAGGCGATTTTCGGCAAGATTGTTCGATGCGAAAACCAGACTGAAATTATCCCCCCGCAACCGTTTCCCCTGCTGGTACACCCTGTTGAATTCCCAGGAATCTTTAAGAAGGCTTGATTTGGGGAGCGTCAAGGGATTCATGCCACACCGACGGAATCAGAATCCAGCTGCGTACGTCCTGCGGTCAAGGCTGGTAGCCTAAACGGTCAACCGCTTGCGGCCCTTTGCTCTTCTGTTGTTGATCACGGCGCGGCCGGCCTTGGTCTTCATTCTCGCCCGGAAGCCATGGGTGCGCTTGCGTTTCAGGTTGCTCGGCTGAAATGTTCTTTTCATATTTTTTCCTTCCTTTGTTCAACCGGTCCGGGAAATATCCCGGCCGGCACGTATGCCGCCTCTTGCGTTGTTAGCACCTTAGAAATAATATTCTGCGTGTTTTTGGCAGAATATTATTTCGTGAAGATACTTATCCCGTTTATCGGGGTTAAGTGAATGGGTCGGTGAGGCGATTTTTTTTGATTTCTTTTTCTTCGTTCCATTCCAAATTATGTCGTAACAAGTCGTCCCGGCCCGGTCGCATAACGGCTGGAGCAAAAAAGCCAACGGCTTTCTTGCATCTTCCCGGAAGATGATTACAATGCGCATGTCCGGGAGGGCGCAAGGGCGATTGTGGCTGGCGCCCTGAGTATATATATCCGGATCAAGTATCCAAAAGAAAGGCAATATACTCATACAGAAATAACGTGTCAAACAAATTCAAACTACGCCATAACAACAGGAAGCGCGTCAGGTAATGCCGCCATCCCGTCCGGAGTCGTGCCAGTTTGCTTCGAGCGCACCTGCAATTACGTTCGGCCCTGAAGCCTCGCCAGGAGATTCGCCAATGCCCGTATATGAATATGAACATGTCGGAGAAGGCTGCGGCCGCGGTAAGAAATTCGATTTCTTCCAGACCATGAGCAGCGACAAATTGGCACGATGCCCTGACTGCGGCCAAGAAGTAAAACGTCTCATATCGCTTGTCGCCGTCAGTACGCCTAAAACCAACAGCGACCTGAAGAACATGGGTTTCACCAAGCTGGTCAAACGGGATAACGGCGTTTACGAAAACGTCACCGCCACCGGCAAGGAAAGTCGTTATTGGGATGCGAGCAAGCCGGAGACCAGGCCTGATCTCAAATCAAAAATCAGTGATTAAATATGATAAATTTGCAAAAACCTTATTTTCGCGCTGCGACGCAGAGGCGCAGAGCGAAAAAATATCTTTTTTACTTTAATTGGTCCTCTCCGCGGACTCCGCGCCTCTGCGGGAGACAATGGTTTTTTGCGGCACCATCACCATGCAGAGTAATGATGACGAATACGATGTCCTGGTGATCGGCGGTGGCCATGCCGGCTGCGAGGCGGCTCTGGCCGCGGCCCGCATGGGCTGCCGGACCCTGGTTGCGGTCATCAATGTCGACACCATCGGCGCCATGTCGTGCAATCCGGCCATCGGCGGCCTGGCCAAGGGGCATTTGGTTAAAGAGATAGACGCCCTGGGCGGCGAGATGGCGAAAAACATCGACGCCACCGCCATTCAGTTCCGGCGGCTGAACACCAGCAAGGGGCCGGCGGTCTGGTCGTCCCGGGCCCAGGCCGACCGCCTGCTCTATCGGCTGCGGATGAAAAGCGTTTTAGAAGGTCAGCAGAATTTGGAAATCCGGCAGACCGTGGTTGACCGCATCCTGCTCGAAAACGGCCGGGTGGCCGGCGTTCTGACCTCACTCGCCGAGACCATCCGGGTCAAAGCGGTGGTGATCGCCACCGGCACCTTTTTAAACGGGCTTATTCACATAGGGCTGACGAATTTCCCGGCTGGCCGCATGGGCGACCCGCCTTCGACCAAGCTCGCCCAGTGGCTGCGGGAAACCGGTTTTGCCATGGGCCGCATGAAAACCGGCACCCCGGCCCGGCTGGACGGCCGCACCATCGATTTTGCCGCGCTGGACACTCAGCATGGCGATCGGCCGCCTCACTATTTTTCCTTTGCGAGTGACCAGGGCCTGGCCCCGGCGCAGCCGCAGCTGCCCTGCCACATCACCTATACCAACGCGCGGACGCACGAAATCATCAAAGAAAACATTGACCGCTCCCCCATGTTCACCGGGGTTATCGAGGGAATAGGCGCCCGTTACTGCCCGTCCATCGAAGACAAGGTCATGCGCTTTGCCGACAAGGAGCGGCATCAGATTTTTCTTGAGCCGGAGGGCACGAACACCGTGGAAATCTACCCGAACGGTGTTTCCACCAGTCTGCCCCTGGATGTCCAGGTCGCCATGCTGCGCAGCATCAGGGGGCTGGAACGCGTCTGTCTGGTCCGGCCGGGCTACGCCATCGAGTACGATTACGTCGATCCCCTGGAGTTGTTGCCCTCCCTGGAGACCAAGCGGGTGGGCGGCTTATTTTTCGCCGGCCAGATCAACGGCACCTCCGGTTATGAAGAGGCCGCGGCTCAGGGTCTGATCGCCGGCATCAACGCGGTCAAGTGCCTTCGGCAGGAGGAGACCGTGGTTCTGGACCGCTCCCAGGCCTATACCGGGGTCCTGATCGACGACCTCGTCACCCTCGGCACCAGGGAACCTTACCGTCTGTTCACCTCGCGGGCCGAATACCGTCTCCTGCTCCGCGAGGACAATGCCGATCTCAGGCTCCGTGACATCGGCTATCGCCTGGGTCTGGTTGAGCCCGGCGCCTACGCGGCCTTTCAGGAGAAAAGAACGGCGATCGAGCAATTGCTGCAACAGCTTGAAAAAACCGTGCTCAAGCCAAATGCCGCGGTCAACGATCGCCTGGCCGCCCTGGCCGCCACGCCCATGCAGCAGCCCCTCACCTTGGCCGAACTCCTGCGCCGGCCGGAGATTACCCTGGCCGACCTGGGACCGCTGGCCGGCATCGACCTCCACTACAGTCCGGCGGTCGGCCATGAGGTGCAGCTGCGGATCAAGTATCAAGGGTATATCGATCGGCAGAATGAACAGGTGGCGCGGTTTAAGCGGCTGGAGGGCGCGGATCTGCCCGCTGCCATGGAATATAAAGGGCTGGCCGGTCTCTCCAACGAGGTGGTGGAAAAACTTTCCCGCGTCCGGCCCCGCACCCTGGGGCAGGCCTCCCGGATCTCGGGGGTGACGCCGGCGGCCATTTCCGCCTTGCAAATCCACCTGAAAAAGGCCAATCTGCTCTGATGCTTCCCTATCCACTCATCGATCCGGTCATTGTCCGGCTCGGCCCTCTGCAGGTCCGTTGGTACGGGCTCATGTATGTTCTGGGCTTTGCCGCGGCCGTGGCGCTGGTCCGTCATCAGGCCAAAAAATTCAATCTGAAAAAACTCGCCGGCCATGCCGACAACCTCAACATCACCTTGCTTCTCTGCCTGATCGCCGGCGGTCGGCTGGGCTATGTCCTGTTCTACAATCCGGCCTACTATTTACGGCACCCCCTGGAAATCCTGGCCACCTGGCAGGGCGGCATGTCCTTCCACGGCGGCCTAATCGCCTTGATCGCCGGCGGCTATATCTTCTGCCGACGGCAGGGCCTGAACTTCTGGCAGACCGCCGACGTCTATGTGGTGACCATGCCGGTCGGCCTGGGGCTGGGCCGGCTTGGCAATTTCATCAATGCCGAACTGTTCGGCCGAGTGACCGATGTCCCTTGGGCCATGGTCTTTCCCGGCGGCGGCCCGCTGCCGCGCCATCCGTCTCAGCTTTATGAATGTCTGCTCGAGGGCGTGCTACTCTTCACGATCCTCTGGCAGCTCAAGGATGTGCAGCACCGGCGGGGCTGGCCGGCCGGCGCCATGCTTGCCGCTTTTCTGATCCTCTACGGCCTGTTCCGTTCCTTTGCCGAACTGTTTCGGGAGCCGGACGCCCATATCGGTTTCCTGTGGGGCGCCTTCACCATGGGCCAGCTCCTGAGCGGGTTGATGATCGTGGCTGGCGGCGCGATTTTGTTTTTGC
>MGTE01000007.1:22164-22484 GCA_001799275.1 Deltaproteobacteria bacterium RIFOXYD12_FULL_57_12 | reverse complement strand
GAGCCGGTATCTGAAGTTCGGCAACGTCATCCTCACCGATTACCTGGAATTTCGCTGGTATGTGGGCAAAGAAAAACGCCAGACGGTGCGTATCGCCGATGTAGAGGGCAAACGCATTAAAGCCCACCCGGAAAAGTTCGCCGATCTGGAGTACCTGCTGCGGAACTTCGGCCAGGAACAACCGCCGGAGATCACCTCGGCGCGGGAATTGGCCGAGCATCTGGCCGAACTCGCCCAGCAGATGCGCTATTTTATCCAGGCCGACTTGAACAGCGCCGAACCCAGCGCCGCGCTGACCGCGCAACTGGAAGCGTTTAAGA
>MGTE01000007.1:18853-22148 GCA_001799275.1 Deltaproteobacteria bacterium RIFOXYD12_FULL_57_12 | reverse complement strand
CTGCTGGCGAACTGACAGGATTGTAGCGGCCGATCACCTGCCGGACCGCGGCAATCCGGTCGGCCGGCGCCGGATGGGTTTTGGCGAAACCGGTCCGATCGCCGACAAACCTCTGCTCCATGATCATGAGCATAGACACCAGACCGTTGGGGTCGTAGCCAACCCGTCGGAGAATGGTCACCGCGTCCTGATCCGCCTCCAACTCGGCGCTACGGGAATAACCGTTAAACAAGGCACCGGTGATGTCATCGATGGTGCCCCCGAACGCGCCAGTCACCTGACCGAGTTTCTGATTGTCCAGAATGGTGGCGCTTTCATCCCAGACCGTAGAAAAGGCGGTTTTCAGCCTCGATTTCTTGATGGTCTGCAGGCCGTGTTTTCTCTGGACATGACCGATTTCATGGGCCAGCACCGCGGCCAGATCATCTTCGGACTGACAGCAGCGCAACAGCCCGCGCGTTACGAAAATAAGCCCACCCGGCGCGGCAAAGGCGTTGATCTCCTCGGTGTCCAGCAGCAGAAAATGATAGCCGGTGTACGTCTCCGGCTGGTCGGCTGCCTGGGCTAAAGTCTGGCCGAGCAGATTCACGTAATAGGTGGCGTCGTTATCAAGAAGCGGCCGATAACGGCCCAGCACCATGGCGCTAACGGTCCGGCCAATGTAATGTTCCTGGCTCGGCGTGAAATTTTCCGCGCTCTTCGAAACAGTTTCGCCCACCTTGATGGCCGAGCTGGCCCGGTCAATCAATTTATCAAGATTCAGCGTTCCGAGATCTAGGCCCAGGACCGGCACCGCGGCCAGCACGACCGCTATTGCCGCCAGTAAAAACCGGGAGAAAAACGATGTGATGCGCATCATTCCACCCCCCCGCCTGCCGGCTGCACCGCGCCCTGCGCCAGGAAGCCCTGCATCTCGGCCGTCGACACCCTGAACGTCTCCATCCGGTCGACCCACTGGAAATCCAGATTAGGATGCAGCCGCCGGAACTCCTCCTCGACGTTTTTATCAAAACCCTTGCCGGCCAGAGCGACCTCGGCACGGCTGGCGCCGGCCTGCTGGCTGGCAGCCCCGGCCTGCAGCCGGATCTTTTCAGAACTCAAGGCCGAGACGTGCAGCCAGCCGCGGAGTTGCCGCTGGGGGATGCTGACCTCGGCCCAGGCACCGCGCTCGGCCACAATCTCCACTGGCTCTCCATAAGGCAGGCGAGCGACGATCTTCGCCAGAAAGGCCGGGGATTCCCGCAACTGCCCCTCTTTAATCTGGACGCTCATCTCCCTGGGCAACCCGGCATAGGACAGCAGCACCGACGCCCCCATGAAGAAAAACAACAGCAACACCCTGTTCACTCGACCCATGGCTTCCTCCAGAAGATCACAAACGCACCGCACCCGGTACCGCCATCCCTCATTTCCGCCGGCCAGAATCTCCCCTACAGTCTAAAAGACTACAGCCTATCTCCCTGAGTAGTTACCGCAAAAAATATATTAGCGAACTCATTGTTGCTTGGCGAATGTTTTCTGGACCAACCCGGGAGCAAACACCACATACCGAGCGCCGCTGAATGGCTTTTTCTATCTTTCGCCTTCTGTCTCCTCTCCTGGCTTCTGACTCCTTACGCCTTACTCCTTACTTCTGAATTGCATTACCCATCGCCTCTGCGGTAGTATGGGGCCGGCCATCTTCGTCCTGCCGCAGGAAAATCCATTCAGCCAGGCGCCTTCATGCCGACCAAAAAAAACAAAAAACAGGAACACACACCGCTGCCGGGCAGACCAGGGGTCCTCTACGTGATCGCCACGCCGATCGGCAATCTGGAGGACATCACCCTGCGGGCGGTCCGCATCCTGGGCGAGGTCGATGTAATCGCTGCCGAGGACACCCGGCACACCCGGAAACTGCTGGCCCATCTCGGAATCAGCACCCCGCTGGTCAGCTATTTCAAAGACAAGGAACAGGCCAGGAGTGAAAAAATCATCCGGATGCTGCTGACCGGCCGCCAGGTGGGACTGGTCTCGGATGCGGGCACTCCGGGCATCTCCGACCCAGGCGCCATTCTGGTCAAAGCCGCACTGGAAGCCGGCATCCGGGTGATCCCGATCCCGGGTCCCTCGGCACTCACCGCTGCTTTATGCGTGGCCGGTTTTCCAGACACCTCTTTTGTCTTCCTTGGCTTTCTGCCATCCCGGGCAACGGCCCGACGCCTTCTCCTCAACTCGCTGCGCCAGGAGGAACGGGACCTGGTGTTCTATGAATCACCGCGCCGACTGGCAGCCAGCCTCGCCCAGTGCCTGGAGATTCTCGGCGACCGGCAGGTTTTCTGGGCTCGGGAACTGACCAAGCTGCACGAGGAACTGCGAACGGCCCAACTAACGGAACTGGCAGCGGAGGTGGCGGGGCGGGAGATCAAGGGCGAATCAGTACTGATCGTCAAAGGCGCGGCGCCGGTCGCGCCACCGCCGGCAACGGATCTGACCGCTGCCCTTCGCTGGCACCATGAGCAGGACTACACATTGAAAGAAGCGGTGCAGCGGGTCAGCCGTGATTTGGGACTCCCCCGTTCCCAGGTTTACCAAGAGGCTCTGGCCATCTGGAATAATCGCTGATTTTGGGAAAGGCAGCCTATTAGACAGTAGGCTATTAGTTCTGCCTTGTCACATTCTGAAAGAATCCAGGAGTCAGTAGTCAGAATTCAGGAGAAATGAGAAACATACTTCTGGCCAACTGGTTCGATTTATTCTGTCTCCTGACTTCTGTATTCTGAATTCCACAATGTGACAAAGTAGAATTAGGCTGTAGAGAAAAACAAAACGTGCTCCAGCGCATACGGCAATCGGCAGCAGGAAGGTATTCCAGACCCCTTCGTGACCGTGTACTTGTTTCAACCTACAGACTATCCACCTACAGACTATCTACCTTCTTTAACAAGGAACCATCATGCTGCGAACAAACAGGGAAAAACTCGTCTGCCAGTCGGTGATCGGCGAAATCACCTCGCCGCTCGGCGGCATCAACCCCTACCGGATCGATCCGGATGGCCACCCCGACCTCTACCCGGGCGTGGGCGGCATCACCTACAACGTCCGGATCGGCGATTTAGCCTGCGGCCTGTTCGCCGACCATGTGGAACCCGGGGTGAGCATCAGCAACTTTACCCAGTTTCAAGGCCAACCCGGCCCCAATCGGGCCTTGAACCAGTTTTCCTGCGCCGGCAATCTGGCCAGGGTGGTGTCCGGCGAGGCCAAGGGCAAGATCGGCCGGGTAACCGGCAAGCACGGCGGCATCGAACATGTGCTC
>MGTE01000007.1:6872-18817 GCA_001799275.1 Deltaproteobacteria bacterium RIFOXYD12_FULL_57_12 | reverse complement strand
CCTGTCGCTGGAGGGCCGGCCGGACAACTGCCTGGGGGTGCCGGTCACCCATGTGGTGCCCGCCCGGATCATGGGCTCGGGCATCGGCTCGGCCCACAGCTTCAGCGGCGATTACGACATCCAGCTCTTTGACGGACCAACCGTGGAGGAATATAAACTCGCGGACATCCGACTCGGCGACTTTGTGGCAATCAGCGATGCCGACGCCACCTACGGCCGGATTTACAAGACCGGCGCCATCGTGATCGGCATCGTGGTCCACTCCGCCTGCGTGCAGGCCGGCCACGGCCCCGGCGTGATGGTGGTGATGTCGTCAAAGAACGGCCGCATCAAACCGATCATCGACAGCGAGGCCAATCTGAGCCGGATATTCACCCCGCTTTAAGAATCCTACTCCACCATGGCCAGCATCTCGTCGATGATCGCCAGACCGCCCTGCCAGAAACGCGGCTCATCCGGATCAACCCCGAACGGCTTGAGCAGTTCGTAGGGACTTTTGCTGCCGCCGGCCCTAAGCAGCTCAAGATACCTGGGCACAAAGGTGGCGCCGTCCTGCCGGTAGAGATTGTAAAGGGCAAGAACCAGCAGTTCACCAAAGGCATAGGAATAGACATAGCCCGGCGTGCTGAGAAAATGGGGGATATAGGACCACCAGACACCATAGTCGTCGCTCATGGTGACTGCCGAACCGAACATGGCCCGCTGGGTGGCAAGCCAGTGGCCGGAGATATCCTCGGTGGACAGCTCACCCTGCAGCCGCCTACCGTTGTGAACCAGATCCTCGAAGCGATTCATGGCAATCTGCCGAAAGACCGTGGCAAAGATGGACTCAAGCTTCTGGCAGATGAAGGCCCGCCGCTCCTGGGCGTTGTCGAGCAGCGCCAGCTGGCTCTGGAAGACGATCAACTCGGCAAAGACCGAGGCGGTTTCGGCCAGCACCAGGGGGGTGTCGCTGTTGTAGTAACCGCGGCCGGCAGCCAGGAACTGATGCACGCCATGCCCGAGTTCATGGGCCACGGTGGAAACATCGCGCAGGTTGCCGGTGTAGTTGACCAGCACGTAGGGATGCACGGCCGGAATGCAGGGATGGGCAAAGGCGCCGCCCCGCTTGCCCTCGACAACCGGGGCATGGATCCAGCGGCGCGCAAAGAAGTGGTCGGCGATTTCGGCCATCTCCGGTGAAAAACCGGCAAAGGCCTCCAGGACCAGGCGCCGGCATTCCAGCCAGTTGATCTTGGTATCCGGCAGGTGCGGCAGCGGCGCATAGCGGTCATAGTCCAGCAGTTCGTCCAGCCCGAGAATTTCGCGCTTCACCCGGTAATAGCGCTGCACAATGTCGTAGCGCGAGGTCACCGCCTCGATGAGCGCCGTCACTGTCCGGTCCTCCAACTCGTTGCCCAGATTCATGGAGCTTACCCAGGAAGGATAATGCCGCAGCCGGTCGTTGATCATCTTGTCGGCCAGCAAAGTGTTGAAGGTGTGGGTGAGTACGTGGAGCTGACTCGTGAGGCCGGCGGTGAGTTCGGCGGCCGCCTGCTGCCGGGTTGCGCGCTCGGCAGCATAGAGATCGGCCAGCACCTCCTCCTCGGTGCGGCCTGTTGCCCCGAATTTCATCTGGCCCATGATCTTCTCGAAAAGCGTGGTCCAACTTGAGCGGCCCACCGGCGCCCGTTCGAGCAACAGCCTCTCTTCGACCTGAGTAAGCTGGTGCGGGGCATAGCGCCGCATGGCGGTCAGATAATGGCAATAATCAGCCAGATCGGCCGCGGCCAGCAGTGACGCGGCCCGTGTTTCGTCCACCTGATTCCATTCCAGTTCAAAAAAAACCGTCTCCTTACCGAGCCGGCTTGCCAGTTCGCGGACCTTCTGCAGGAAGGCGCTCACCTGCTGGTCGTGAGTGGCCGTGGCAAAATTCAAAAAGGCAAAGGTGGCCAGCCGGCCGAGTCCGGTCTCCAGTGCTTCCAGCCGTTGCACCAAACCGGCCAGTTCAACGGCGTCAAGAACACTGATGCGGCCGGCGTATTCGCGGTTGATTGCCTCGGCCTCGGCCTCGGCGCGGGCCATGTCGGCGCTGATGGCCGGGTCATCATAGCCGGTATACAGGTCATGCAGATTCCACAGGACATCGGCGGTCCCCAGGGTGTTGTTGATCAATGTGCTCATATTTCTCCAGTCAGGATCAGAGGGGTTCGGATTATTTGCCAGAGATAGCGGCCGGCTGCAAAACAGCAGCACCAGCGGTGCAGATGATACCGGCGGCCAATGGTCGGGTCAACGAATTTCTCCTGCCCTTTTTCCTTCTTCAGTTTCGGCTCCGGCCAGACCGGCGATGACCGGCGCCAGACCCATGGTCACCCGGGCCAGGCGCTCGTAGTCGAGCCGCGCCCAGGTGTCGGTGGCGGTGTGGTAGTGCGGGTCCCGATAGAGGGCAGTGTCGGTGATCATGATCGCCGGCCAGCCCATGCGCCAGAAAGACCAGTGATCGGACCAGCCAATGCCGGGCAGCAGGCTCGGCGCGGCGGTCCATTCGGCCGGCATCGACGAATGGGCGCGAAAGAGAGTCACGGCCTCGCGGCCCAAACGCCAGGAGCCGAGATTGGCTACAAAGGCGATGAAATTGGCAGTGTCGGGATAGAACAGGCCAAAGGGAAATGGGTAGTGCTGGCTACCAGGGGTGTTGGCGTAATAGCCCATGGTTTCCAGGGAGAGCATGGCGACAATCCGCAGCCCCTGCTGCCGGGCTGCCTCGGCATAGACCATACTGCCCATGGCCGGACCTAAAAAAAAGGGCGGCTCCTCGTTGACAAAGGCGACAAAACGCACAGTCCTGGCCGGGCGTACGCCGGCCAGGAGCCGCGACAGTTCGAGCAAGACGGCAACGCCCGTGCCATTGTCGTTGGCACCTGGCGAACCGACCACCGAATCGTAGTGGGCCCCGACCAGGACGATTTCCTCCGGCGCCGAAATACCGGCGATTTCAATCTCCAGGTTGGCCACCTGCTGCCCGCGCACCGTGTAAACCTGCTGGCGGACCTGGTAGCCCTGGCCTTGCCAATTCGCTTTAATCATTGCAGCAGCAGCCTGTAGCTGTTTGTAGCGGCCCATGTTGCGCTCGCCGATTTCCTCGGCCAGACACCGGACATGACGCTGCAGATTGGCGCGATACTCCGATTCCGCGGCAACCGGCTCCCAAGTGAAACACTCTGCATGGCCACCACAAGCCATTACCATTACTCCAAACATAAAAAAAACACCCAGAAAGGAACGTCGGCCTTTCCCCTCCGCCCGGACTCTTGGAAATACCCATGTCGCCCATCCGGATGCATGCATGATTGTTTCATTCTTCACTCAATCTGTGTTACGCCGCGGCTCCTGAAACCGTTCCTTCCGGACGCATCGCCGCAACATTATTTTCATTTCACGCTCCTTCTCTTGGCTTGCAGGAATACAAAAAAACAATACAATAGAATGAAGTGTTGCACAATCGGCGCAAGCAGCGATCACCACCTGCCCCAGGGACATTGCCCAGTTGTGCTGGACTCATTTCAGTACCCCCTTGAGGGGTGTAAGTCCCTTAACAGCGGTTAATCCCTGAATGTCCAGCGGGCGTAAGGTTTGTGCAATTTTTGATCGCGACTTGTTAACAATAAACGCATAAGGGACTAAGAGCTTATCCGTAAATAAGCTTTTCAGGGATTGCGCCGGATTTTGAAACGGATTTGGCCGTGACGATTGAGTACCCCAAGAGTATTTGCTTCGCGGCACAAAACCGCCGTCGTAGCAGCGCTACGGCGAGGATTTTGCGATTGAGGAGCGGTTAAATCCGGCCGAAAGCCGGATGCAAGCACCAAAGATTTATTTACGGATAAGCTCTAAATATGGAGGGCGCTCACATGAGCAAGGTGCACAACCACTTCGTTGATCCCGACAAGGTTGAACATGTGACAAAACGTCTTCATATCGACCATGAAGAATTGTTCGCCGAGGCCTATCACGCCTGGTTCGGCGAACAGGCCGCCGGCCCGGAAATCGCCGCCTGCGTCGAACAGTATCTGGCGGGCAGCAATGTGCCGTTCTGGGTACGCAGTCATGTGCGAGCCCTGCTCGGGGAACAACAGCGCAGCAGAAAAGATGTCAAGAAAAAGCTGCTCACCACGGCGGCCCGGCCACTGCCGTTTCTCATTTACGCCGCGTACACCATGGGCCTGTGCTACGCGTTGCTGCCGCTCTAGGCACGCCTCGCCGGCGGATCAGTTCACCGCTTTTAATCTTCCAAACTGAAGGAGGGTTCCCCATGCTGACAGAAGTCGGACAAAAAAATCTGGAACAGTTCAGGCTGGAGGCAAAAAAACTTCTGGATGCCTCGCTGGCAAAACCGCAGGACAGCGGCCAGATGTTAAAGGCAAAAACCTCGACAGCGGATCGGGTGACCATTGGTGAGGAAAAAGCGGAAGGGGTTGTCTATGACGCCTCCATGAAGGAAGTCGGCCTGGAAAGTAAGTATGTCCTGCTACGCCGTCTGGTGGTCAGTACCCTCCAAGAGCAAGGCGTGGCCTACCAGGTCGCCACCGGGACAGGCGAAATCGACATCTCAAGCCTGAGCCCGGAGCAGGCCCAGGAACTGGTGGCAGATGACGGCTACTTCGGGGTGGAACAGACCTCGGAGCGCATCTTCCAGTTCGCCATTAGTCTTGCCGGCAACGATGCCAGCCGCATCGAGCAGGTGCGGCAGGGAATCGAGACCGGTTTCAAGCAGGCCGAAGAGATCTGGGGCGGGAGTCTGCCGGAAATCTCCTACCAGACTATGGATGCGGTGATGGCCAAACTTGACGAGTGGTCCGCGGGTGTTTCAACCGGCGGGTAGCGTTTAAGCGTTCAGGGCACACCTGAAATAATAGCCGCAACCATACTACAGGACTACAGGGAGGGGGCATGGCAGTTCAGCGATTCGGCCAGTATCTCATCAACCGGGGGCTCATCACCGAGGAAGACCTTTTCGAGGCCCTGAACCGTCAGAAAAAAATGACCGAACCCATCGGCAAGATCGCCCTCTTTGAGAAAATGCTTTCCGTTAAGCAGATCCACCAGATCCTCAACGCCCAGATCGACACCACCAAAATGTTCGGGGAAATCGCCATGGAACTCGGCTTTCTGAGCGACAAAAACGTCGACCAACTGCTGGGCATCCAAAACAAAAGCCGCAAACCCATTGGCGAGATTCTGGTGGATATGGGCCGGCTCAACCGCCAGAGCCTGACGGAGGAGCTTGAGCGATACTTCACCTTGATGAGCACCGGGTGATGTGGATTGGCTCATTGCACGTCACTGCTCCGTAATACTGGATGGCATGGGGTCTTCTACTGGGGGAAAAATAGCCTCAGCGAGCGGCGAGTTTCCTGATTTCGGGGGAGTGTCGGCCTGGGTTGGGGATGAGACAACCCGGGCAATTGCTGAAAAAAGAAACTCCTTCGCTGAGGCTGCTTTCTGTTAAGCAGAAATTCGTCAGAATATCAACAACAAAAAATACTAGCTCGGGTACTAGGCCCAACCTGGTAAAATCAACTGAAATGGCTTGCTGGGGGCTGAAGGGGATTAGTCAGGAAGTACTAGGTCCGGGGTACTATTTTTTTTTGATGGTAAAAAAAACCGGATCGTCGGCAGGAGAACCAGCAGAAATTTGCCTGAGGTCTGCCAGCCGAAGTAACAAACGGAAACAAATGGAGCCAACATAAAATGGTGAGCGGAGCGGGATTCGAACCCACGACCTTTGGCTTCGGAGGCCAACGCTCTATCCAACTGAGCTACCCGCCCACATCTTGAAAAGTCGACGATCCTTATACCACTGATGGGTCACTTCGTAAAGCCCTTTGTCTTGATGCGGTCCATGTACTCCTCCCACTCCATGGGCAGCATGGTTTTCTTCGTTGTGTTGCAGGTCTTGCAGGCGCAGACGACGTTGTCCTTGGTGCTGCGGCCTCCCCGGCCAAGCGGCACGAGATGGTCCATGGTCAGTTCGGCCGCCGCGATTTTGCCGCCGCAGAAGTAACAAGTCCCCTGGCTGATCTTCTGCTTCCACCAGCGGCTCTTGCGCAGTTCCCGCGCCTTGGCCCGCTCCCGCCGGAGTTCAGCCTCATCCACCCCGTCAAATCCGAAATAATCCATAATATTCCCGTACCGCTCAGTCAGCGGCAACCAGAGGTCCGAGGAGCTTCACCCTGGCCGCGCCAATCAGATACAGCGACCCGGCCACACAGACCAGATCGCCATCCCTGACCAAGACTGCGGCGCGGGCCAGGGCCGCGTCCACCGGCTCGACGCACTCGGCGCGGCCCCGCTCCATTTCCGGCAAGGCTGCCAGCAGTTGCTCCGGGCTGGCCGAGCGTTCACCCGGCGGCCGGGTCAAAATCAGGACATCGGCCAGCGGCGCGATCTGCGCGAGCGAACTTCGGATATCCTTGTCCGCCATGGCGCCCCAGACCAAAATAAGCCGCTTATAAAAAAAATCCCGTAAGAGCGCCGCAACCAGGCTCTTGACCCCGGCCGGATTGTGGGCGCCGTCCAACAGATACCGGATAGAGCCGGCCGCATCCTCCGGCAGCCGCGCGCCGCTTTGCCGATCCAGCCGGAAATATTCCAGACGGCCCGGCCAGCGCACCGTTAGCAGGCCGGCACGAATATCGACCGCCGACACCCGGAAGCCATGCGCCTGCAGCAGATCTAAGGTGGCGAGTGCCAGGGCCGCGTTCGCCCGCTGGTGGTCTCCTTTAAGATTCAAGACAAGTCCGGCCAGCTTTTCCCGGACCAAACAGCAGCCGCTCCGCCGCATGCCCCAGTAGGCCCAGGCGCCCTCTTCCTCCGGTTCGGCCTGAAAATCCTCGCCCAGCAGATATAAAGGCGCCTGTTGCTGTCCGCATGTTTCCCTGACAACGGCCAGCGGTTCCGGGGCGCCGTCCAGACCGACCGCCGACACCACCGGCACCCCGGGCTTGATGATCCCGGCCTTTTCAACGGCAATAGCGGCGAGGGTGTCGCCGAGGTAAGCCTCGTGGTCCATGGCGACGTTGGTGATGATACTGACCAGAGGCGTGATCACGTTGGTGGCATCAAGCCGGCCGCCGAGCCCCACCTCCAGGATGACCAGATCAACCCGTTGCCGGGCGAACCAGAGCAGAGCCAACGCCGTGGTGAACTCGAAATAGGTGATCTGACGCTCCCGCAGAATGGCGCGAATGCGGCTCGCTTCGGCCGCGAATTCCGCTTCGCTGATATAGACCCCGTTGATCATGAAACGTTCCCGAACCGAGGTCAGATGCGGCGAGGTATAGAGGCCGACCTTGTAGCCGGCCCGGGCGAGCAGGGTGAGCAGGGTGGCGGAAACCGAGCCCTTGCCGTTGGTGCCGGCCACATGCACATAGAGCAGGGAATCCTGGGGATTGCCCAGTTCGGCCAGGAACATGGTCATGCTGTCCAGCCCCAGCTTGATCTTGAAAAATTGCAGCTGGTCGAGAAAATCCCAGGCTTCCTGATAGGTCATGGTCACAGTCATTCCACCACTTCCAGCCTGGCAAAATCAAGATGCAGAGTCTTCTTGCCATGCCGGTCGAAACGCACGTCCACCGAGCGACTGCCGACCACCGCCTCGACGCGGCCCAGCCCGAAAAATGGATGGCGCACCGCCGTGCCCGGCGGCAACCGGTCGACCGCCATCGCGCCTTTCAACGGCCCGCCAGCGGTGCCGGTGGCGGACACGACCACAGGCGGCGGTAAAACCGGCCGCTCCCCCTCGGCGCCGCTTCGGGCCGCACTGTATAAACCGCCCTCCACCTCGGCCAGAAATGGCGATAGACTGGTGGTGAAAAATCGGCGATCCTGGGACATCACCTGCCGCGGGTAGGTACAGAACAGCCGTTTCCTGGCCCGGGTGGCGGCCACGTACAGCAGACGCCGCTCCTCCTCCCACTGCGGCCCCGGCATGGCGTGGACCGTGGGAAACTGGCCGTCGGCCAGATTGATGATGAACACCGTGTCCCACTCCAGACCCTTGGCGGAATGGATGGTGGAGAGTACCAGCCGGTCGGTGCCGACCGGCGCGTCGGTCGCGGCCTCGGGCGGCTCCAAGGCAGTGTCGGCTACCAGTTCTTCCAGGTTGTCATAGCCGCTGACAATAGTCTTGAGCTGATCGATATCCTTGCTGCGACGCGGGTAGTCGTCATGATAGACCCGCTCGAACACCGGCTGGTAGTACTCGAGAAGCACGTCAAACTGGCCAGCCGGGGTGAGGCCCCGGTCGAGCAGGGACTCGAACAGATCGGCCAGGGCAGTAAGCCCTTCCCGGCTGCGGCCGGCAGGGTATTCCCGGAGAACCGTAAGCGGCTCGTCGCTCGTCTTGATGGCCTCCAAAATCTTCTGGGCGGTACGCGGCCCGATTTTTTCCATGAGCAGCAGGATCCGATTCCACGACAGATTGTCCCGCGGGTTGCTCAACACCCGGAAGAAGCTCAAAACATCCTTGACGTGGGCCGATTCGGTCAGCTTGAGACCGCCCCGTTTTTCAAAGGGAATCTGCCGGGCTGCCAGCTCGATCTCCAGCTTGAAGGAATGGAAGCCGGAACGGAAAAGCACGGCCATCTCGTGCAGGGCGACACCCTGCTCTCTGAGATTGCGAATCTCACGGGCCACGTAAGCGGCCTCCTCGGTCGCGTCCCGGGCGCCGAACACCACGGGCCGGTTGCCGCCTTCGATTCTGGTGTAGAGCGTCTTGGTATATTTCTGCTCGGCCCGGGTGATGATGGCATTGGCCAAAGAAAGAATGGGCTGGGTGCTGCGAAAATTCTCCTCAAGCTTGATAATCTTCGTACCCGGAAACAGTTGGGGGAACTCCATGATGTTCTGGAAATCAGCGCCCCGGAAGCTGTAGATCGACTGGGAGTCGTCGCCCACCACCATGACATTGTCGTGACCGTGGGCCAGCAGCCTGACAATGCCGGCCTGGATCGGATTGGTGTCCTGATACTCGTCCACCAGGATGTAGTCGAAACGGCCGGCGATCTCAGCGCGCACGCCTTCTACCTCGGCCAGAACCCGCTGCCAGTTCACCAGCAGGTCGTCGTAATCCATAAGTCCATGCTCAAGCTTGAAGATCTCATAGTGCTTGCGCAGTAGGAGGATGTCATCCAGAAACTCGTCAAGGTGGGCATATTCCTCAATGAGGAGGTCATTCAAGGCCACGGCCTTGTTGACCGCCTTGCTGATCAGGTTGATAACGATCCGCTTGGAGGGAAAACGCTTGCCGGCCCCACCCAGGGTCAGGGAAGATTTCAGGATATTGACGATGCCCTCGGCATCGGCCCGGTCGATGATCGTGAAATTGGGGGGATAGCCCAGATGGTGGCCGTAGCGCCGGAGCAAAAGGGCCGCCACCGCATGGAAGGTGCCGCCCGTCACCCGGCGGCAGGATTCGTCCAGCAGCAGGCTGGCCCGCCAGAGCATCTCCTGGGCCGCCTTGCGGGTAAAGGTGAGTAGGAGAATGCGTTCGGGTGGCACGCCGTTTTCCACCAGATGGGCCACCCGATAAACCAGGGTGCGGGTCTTGCCGCTGCCGGCCCCGGCAATAACCAGCAGAGGCCCGCCGTGACTGGTGACCGCCTCATGCTGGGCCTCGTTCAACTCCCGGCGGTTGACCACACCGGGCCGACCGACCGACGCCGGCGAAGAGGCCCGCGGCCCATGATCTGGAAACAGGTTCTGCTGCATGGCCGCTACCTTACCACAGGACCATGGCCGCCGCAACGACACGGCCGGCTGTCCACGTCGGCCGGGGAAATTCCTTGGTCTGCAAGAACAGCCCGCAGCAAAACAGCCACTTCCACCATTTGCACCATTTCCATTGACCTGATTTTTCAAACAAAGTAATATGTTATCCGTCTGTTACGCCAACGACCGCGGAGATCGCCTCCTGCCCGACCGAAACGAAACCTACATCGCGAGAATTCGACATGGCACATGATATGTTCGCAGAACTGTTCACCAGTGACATGCTCAGGAAACTGCTGCCGCCCGAACGGAGCGACCAATTCTTCGAGGCATTATACGGAGACGCCTCCGAAGGCGCCTATGATATTTCCCTGGCCTATGCGGGCCATGACCTGGCCACCAACCGGCTCCGCTTCGAATTACAGCTCCGGGAACGGCCCGGCCGCTGCCTGGCCTGCAATCTGACCTATGGCCTGCCCGATGTCTTCAGCCGCCACCCGCTCATCAACCTGAGCGGCGTGGTGGACGCCATCAACTCCCTGCTGGCCGGCCGCGCCCGCTGTTCCTCCTGGCGTCTGGGCAACACAAAATCCCTGTCAAAAAACCTGCACGCCATTCCCCTGGAAATTTCCTTAAGCTAACTCGACCCGCACCAGCCCCCGCACCGAATTGCCCGCGTACACGGCATCGGCTTGCTCCACGTCCTGTCGAGAGAGAACCGCTTCCCGGACAGGCGGGGTGCCGCTGTCCAGAAAATGGCGCCGGAACACCCCGGGCAAAAGGCCGCAGGACTCGGCCGGGGTAAAAAAAACTCCATTTCTCTCGATAAAGATATTGGTAAAGCTGCCCTCGGTGACCTCGCCTCGCTCGTTGACAAAAAACATCTCAAAAAACCCCTGGGCCGAGACCTGCGCATATTCTTCCTCGTAGAGCCTACGGAGGGTGGTCTTGTGATACAGATACGGCGAGCGCGAATCAGTGCTCTTCTCGGAAAACCGCACCCGCGGTAGCGTACCATTCGTTGTCGCGATCGTTGATAGTGGCCATTGCCGGCAGGTTACTTCGATGCCGCCCTCCTTGGCCAGGGTCAGCCGGACCCGGCGGCCACCAGCCTGATCTTCCCCGGCAAAACCCGCCGCAGCCTCGGCCAGCAGGGCATTGATCTTCTTCATCTCAAACTGAAAATTGAAATACCTGGCCGAGGCGGCCAGCCGCTCCAGGTGAAGACCAAGCAACCAGTAGCCTTCAGCGGATTGCCAGAGAATGGTCTCGATCAGTTGAAATTCCGGGACCGGTCTGACCAGAAAATCGCCCTTCAGTCGGCATTCCTCCCATTCCCGATCCGGATCGGAATCCCAGACAATGCCGGAGCCAATGCCCATTTCGCCCCGGTCGCCATTCAGGACAACGGTTCGGATCGGCACATTGAACACCGCATCGCCGTCCGGGGCAAAAAAGCCAATGGCACCGGTATAGACGCCGCGGTTCTCGGTTTCCAGCGACCGGATAATCTCCATGGTCCGGATCTTGGGGGCTCCGGTAACCGAACCGCAGGGGAACAGCGCCCGGAACATCTCAAACAGGGAAATATCAGGCCGCACCGTTGCCCGGATCGTCGAGGTCATCTGGTGCAGGGTCTCATAGGTCTCCACATCAAACAGGGATTCGACCCGGACGTTTCCCGCGCTGTCGGTCGGACACAGACGGCCCAGGTCGTTGCGCAGCAAATCGACGATCATGACGTTCTCGCTTCTGTTTTTCATGTCATCCCGCAAAAAATCGACCTGCCGCAAATCCTCGGCCGGAGTACGACCCCGGCCGATGGTACCCTTCATGGGCCTGACCGTCAAAACAGTCCCCTCCTTACGAAAAAAAAGCTCCGGCGAAAACGACAGCACCTGCTGGTCGCCGTTCCTGATATAAGCGGCGTAGGCCACACTCTGGTTGCGGCGCAGGGTCCGGTATAAAGCGGCGGCCGAGCCGTCGAAATCAAAGCACAGCTTGAGGGTGTAGTTGACCTGATAGGTATCACCGGCCGCGATATACGACTTGATCGCCCGAAGCCGTTCCCGATAGGCTGCCTGCTCCTGGTTCGGCCGCAGATTGCTGACTGCATATCGAGCCGAGCCGGCATCGCTCAATGCGGCGCCGGGTCCGGCTTTAGGAACAGCGCCGGCCTGGTGATCAAAAAT
>MGTE01000007.1:2083-6845 GCA_001799275.1 Deltaproteobacteria bacterium RIFOXYD12_FULL_57_12 | reverse complement strand
CCGAGCAGGCCGGCCGATATTGAGAACAGGCTCCAGGAGGTAGCCGAATTCGTAAGCAAACCACCCGGCCAGATAACAGCCCTTTCGCAGAGCATCCGTGACCTCCGCGAAAAAAACCTCGGGATCATCACCGGCAAGGCAGCGCAGGCGACGGCGCGGCCGCCGGAACAGATAGGAGCGGCGGTTTTCAGCGCTCACCCGGGTGGTTTCAAGAAACACAAAGAAATCTTCGGCCTCAAGATCGGCCAGCAGAGCGGTCAGGGCGACATCGGTGAAGGGGACGAAGGACATGGGCGAGTCACACAAAAAATAAAAATCCAAATAAACAGTCAGTCGCACTGACAGCAACAAGCTGCAAGCGGGCTACGAACAGACAGGAATATTGACCGGCCGGACATCATACCATGCGGCGGACGACCTGCAAATCCATCTTCACAAAATGCGACAAACCCTTGCACGATTGTCGGGAATATTTTATAACCTGTTACATTTTATGATGCAGCACGTCGCGCTGGCAGGATATTCTTTTTCACTGTCCATAGAGCAGCGACACCCTGCGCCGGCTTGAAGCTTCTCACGAAACAGACATTTTCTATTTACTCGTATAGCCAGGTATTGTCTAATATACCCCTTTATTTTTTTCATTCTGAGGAGGAACCATATGCTGATCAAAGATTGGATGGCCAAAAACGTTCTGACCGTAGATGAAAACACGTCGGTCATGCGCGCCACCAGGATAATGAAAGAAAACCGGGTCCGCCGGCTGCCTGTCCTTTCCCACGGCAAGCTGGTCGGCATCATTACCGACCGGGACCTCAAAGACGCCTCGCCGTCCAAGACCAACTCTCTTGACATCCATGAGATGTACTACCTGCTCTCCGAGATGAAGGTCAAAGAGGTCATGACCCGCGACCCCATCTGCATGACCGATGACGAGTCGCTGGAAAAGGCGGCGGTGGTCATGCTCGAAAACAAGATCTCCGGCATCCTGGTGACCGATGAAGCCGGCCATCTCTGTGGACTGGTGAGCGAAACCGATGTCATTCTCGCCTTTCTGCACAGCGCCGGCGTCAAGGACGGCACCTACCAGTACATTTTCAACGTCCCGGACACGGCCGGATCGGTCACCAAGGTGGTGGCTGCCATCCGTGAGCATAAGGCACGGATCATCAGTATTCTGACCTCCTTCGCCGACACCCTGGAAGGCTGGAAGCAGGTATCCGTCCGCATCGATGTGGACGATAAGTCTCACGCCTCGTTGCACAAGGACTTGGCTGATAATTTTGAGATAGTTTTCCACGGCAGGGATGAGTTGAACAACCTGCCCAAGAAAAAAAATTAACAACTTAGCTTAACGATAAGGAGAGGAACAATGTCCCGGAAAATGGTCACCATTGATGGCAACCAGGCCTGCACCCATGTCGCCTACGCCACCAGCGAAATCATCACCATCTACCCCATCACCCCGTCGACCCCCATGGCGGCCGAGGCCGACACCAAGGCCACTGCCGGCCAGAAGAATATCTGGGGCTCGGTGCCGGTCGTCAGCCAGATGCAGTCCGAAGGCGGCGTGGCCGGCTCCCTGCACGGGTCGCTGGCCACCGGCTCGCTCTGCACCACCTTCACCGCCTCCCAGGGTCTCTTCCTGATGCTCCCCAACATGTATAAAATCGCCGGCGAGCTGACCCCGACCGTCTTTCACATCACGGCCCGCTCCGTGGCCTGCCAGGGCCTGTCGATCTTCGGCGACCACGGCGATGTCATGGCCGCCCGCCAGACCGGCTGGGGCATGCTCTGCTCCGAGAACGTCCAGGAAGCCCAGGATCTGGCGCTGGTCGCCACCCAGGCCGCCCTGAAGTCCCGGATACCGTTCATGCACTTCTTTGACGGTTTCCGGACCTCCCACGAGATACAGAAGATGGAACAGCTTTCCTTTGATGACATGCGGGAGATGATCGACGAGGAGTTAATCGTTGCCCACCGCCAGCGAGCCCTGACCCCGGACCGGCCGTCCATGCGCGGCACCGCCCAGAACCCGGACGTGTACTTCACCGGCCGCGAGACCGTTAACAAATACTATGAAGCGGTTCCCGGCATCGTCCAGGAAACCATGGACAAATTCGCCAAGCTCACCGGCCGCCAGTATCACCTCTTTGACTACTACGGGGCCGAGAACGCCGAGAACATCATCGTCATCATGGGCTCCGGCGCCGAGACCGTTCGCGCCACCATCGAACACCTGATCGCCAAGAAAAAGGCCAAGCTCGGCCTTCTGGTGGTCCGCCTCTACCGACCGTTCGTTGCCGAGGCATTCATTAACACCCTGCCAAAAAATGTGAAGCGAATCACCGTTCTCGACCGCACTAAGGAGCCGGGCAGCGCCGGCGAACCGCTCTACCTCGACGTGCGGACCGCCATCGGCGAGGCCGTGGACCAGGGCGTCATGAAGAAGATGCCGGTGGTGTTGGGCGGCCGCTACGGCCTGGGCTCAGCCGAGTTCACCCCGGCCATGGTCAAGGCCGTGTTTGACAACATGGCTGCCAAGAGCGCCAAAAACCACTTCTGCATCGGGCCCGACGACGACGTGGCCATGACCAGCCTGGCCTATGACGAGGCCGCCTTCAACATCGAGGGCAAGGACGTGTTCCGGGCCATGTTCTTCGGTCTGGGCGCGGACGGCACTGTCGGCGCCAACAAGAACACTATCAAAATAATCGGCACCGAGACCGACAACAACGCCCAGGGTTATTTTGTTTACGACTCCAAGAAGTCCGGCTCGATCACCACCAGCCACCTGCGCTTCGGCAAGACCAAGATCATGGCCCCGTACCTGATCAACAAGGCTAATTTCGTGGCCTGCCACAACTTCACCTTCCTCGACAAATACGACATGCTGGCCAACGTCGAGAAGGGCGGCACCTTCCTGCTCACTACCACCTTCAGCAAGAAAGATGTGTGGCAGCATCTGCCGGCCACGGTGCAGCAGCAGATCATCGACAAGAAGCTCAAGTTCTACGTAATCGACGCCATCAGTCTGGCCATGGCCATCGGCCTCGGGGCCAGGATCAACATGATCATGCAGACCGCCTTCTTTCTGATCTCCGGCATTCTGACCAAGGAAGAGGCGATCACGGCCATCAAGGGCGCCATCAAGAAGACCTACGGCAAGAAGGGCGACAAGGTGGTCAACATGAACTACGCGGCCGTTGACACGGCGATAGCCAACATCCAGAAGGTGACGGTGCCGAATGCGGTCTCCGGTCACGAAATGCCGCCCACCGTGCCGGCCGAGGCCCCGGCCTTTGTGAAAGAGGTCACCGCCAGAATGATCGAGGGCAAGGGCGCCGAGATCAAGATCTCCCAGATGCCGGCCGACGGCACCTGGCCCACCGCCACCACCCAGTACGAGAAACGCAACATCGCGGTGCAGGTGCCCGAGTGGATTCCGGCCAACTGTATCCAGTGCGGCCAGTGTTCCCTGGTCTGCCCGCATGCCGCCATCCGTTTCAAGCTGGTCAAGGACGGGGATCTAAAAAAGGCACCCAAGACCTTCAAAACCGCCAAGGCGGTCGGCAAGCAGTATGAAGGCCGCAAGGCGGTGATCCAGGTCTTTACTGAAGACTGCTGCGGCTGCACCCTCTGTGTCAACACCTGCCCGGCCAAGACCAAGGCTCTGCAGATGGTGACGAACACCGAGGATATCCGCACAGTTCAGGCCAAGAACGTCAAATTCTTCCTGGGCCTGCCGGAGATCGACCCGGCCGAGACCAACGCGGCCACCATCAAGGGCAGCCAGCTGCTGCGGCCGCTCTTCGAGTTCTCCGGCGCCTGTGCCGGCTGCGGCGAAACCCCGTACATCAAGCTGGCTACCCAACTGTTCGGCGACCGCATGCTGATCGCCAACGCCACCGGCTGCTCCTCGATCTACGGCGGCAATCTGCCGACCACCCCTTACTGCAAGCGGGCCGATGGCCGCGGCCCGGCCTGGGCCAACTCGCTCTTTGAGGACAACGCCGAATTCGGCCTCGGCATGCGGCAAACAGCCAACAAGATGGCGGCCCAGGCAGCCGAACTGCTGGCCGAGGCAGTGGCCGCCGGCACCATCAAGCAGACGGTGATGGACGAACTGCTCAATGCGCCTCAAAAGACCCAGACCGAAATCGAGGCCCAGCGCGACCGGGTTGCGGCCCTGAAAAAGGGTCTGGACAAGAAAAAGGACGCCGTTTCCAAACGGCTGCTGCATGTGGCCGACTACCTGGTCAAAAAATCGGTGTGGATCATCGGCGGCGACGGCTGGGCCTATGACATCGGCTACGGCGGTCTCGACCACGTGCTCGCCTCGGGTGAGAACGTCAATGTCCTGATCCTCGATACCGAGGTCTACTCCAACACCGGCGGCCAGATGTCGAAATCCACGCCGCGCGCCGCCACCGCCCAGTTTGCCGCCGGCGGCAAGAAAATGCCGAAGAAGGACATCGGTATGATCTTCTCCACCTACGGCAACGTCTATGTGGCCAAGGTGGCCCTCGGCGCCAACCCGGCCCAGGTGGTCAAGGCCTTTAACGAGGCGGAGGCCTACGACGGACCGTCTTTAATCATCGCCTATTCCCACTGCATCAACCACGGCATCGACATGACCAAAGGCCTTGACCAGCAGAAAAAGGCGGTGCTCTGCGGCCACTGGCCGCTCTACCGCTTCAATCCGCTCCTGGAGGAGGCCGGTCAGAACCCACTCCATATCGACAGCAAGGAGCCGACCATC
>MGTE01000007.1:0-2076 GCA_001799275.1 Deltaproteobacteria bacterium RIFOXYD12_FULL_57_12 | reverse complement strand
GCGAAAACCGCTACCGGGCGCTAAAGCTGACCAACCCAACCATGGCCGACTCCTTAATGGCCCAATCCCAGAAGGACGTCCTGAAGGCCTGGAACTTCCTGGTCAACCGGGCCAAATCCCTGGAGCCCGGCGCGTAGCAACCGGACTTGCCGGCAAGGCACAAAAAATGGGGTGGCGGGATTTTTCCCGTTCACCCCATTTTTTTATTGGTGCGCCTGAACCCGGTTGGCAGTGCATTATTCCGTGAAAAAAACAGACACCCATCCGCCCCAAAAAGGCACCCGAACCCGGCGCTTCCCGACAAACACCACTCCCACCAATCAAGGGTTTCCGATCGAGGCAAGGAGCCCGGCGAGGGTTGTCAGGCCTATTGCCTCCACGCCCTCGCGGAGCGGATAGCGTTCCTCCCCGGCATAGACAACGAAACAGTGGTCCGGCTGCAGGTCGGCTCGTGCGTGATGAAACCCCTTTTCCAGTCTTGGCGAAAGGCCGCTCTTAATCTCTACGGCCCACAGACCATGCCCTGGGATATCAAGCAGGAGGTCGATCTCAGCGCCGGCACCGGTACGGTAAAACGACGGTACGGTTCGATCCGGTGCCGCATTGATCAATGTTTCGGTCACAAATCCTTCCCAACTCATCCCGACCACCGGGTGGCCCAGCAGAGCTTCCCGATCGCCAATCCCCAACAGGGCATGAACCAGTCCACTGTCCCGCACCAGAACCTTTGGCGATTTAACCAGCCTTTTCCTGATGTTGGCGTGCCAAGGCGCCAGGCGTCGCACCAGGAGAAGATCAACCAGCAGGTCCAGATAACGGGCCACTGTTTTGCCGTCCACGGCGAGTCCCCGCGCCAGTTGCGCACCATTCAGCAGAGTGGACTGCCCATGAGCCAGCATGGTCCAGAAGCGTCGCAGGGTTTCCGCCGGAATCCGTGGACCAAGCAAGGGAATGTCACGTTCCAGATAGGTTCGGATGAAATTTTCCCGCCAGATCAGGCTTTGCCGATCATCACCGGCCAGAAAGCTGTCCGGAAATCCCCCTCGCAGCCAGAGCCTTTCCTGCGCCCCCGATCCGGTTTCCAGGACATCCAGGGGTGCCAACTCGATATAGGCGATCCGGCCGGCCAAACTTTCTCCGGACTGGCGGAGCAGATCGATGGAGGCCGATCCCAGCAACAGAAACTGTCCAGGCCCGGCCCCCTGTCGCCGGCGCCGGTCAATCATCCCCCGCAACACCTCGAACAATGCCGGCAGGCGCTGCACCTCATCGAGGACCACCAGTTTATCCTGATGGCCAGCAAGATACAGCTCAGGATCAGAGAGTTTGCCGCGGTCAACCGGGGACTCAAGATCAAGGTAGAGGGCCGCCGGCCAGTCCTCGACAATCATGGCCGCCAGTGTTGTCTTGCCAACCTGGCGTGGCCCAAGCAGGGCAACGGCAGGAAATTGAGCCAGCCGGTCGTGTACGCGTTGTAGAAGTCGGCGCTTTACCATCCTTGCAATTATAGACTAGCGCTCCACGATTGCAAGGATAAAGGTGAGGGTGAGGTGATAGGAAGGTGATGAATGCGGGCATGCGTGCGGGAATGCGGCGGGAATTCGGGACGTGGCGGAATTCGTGGCGGAATTCGGAATTCGTTGTTGAATTGTCAATTTACCGCCCTTTACACCGGACAATCTTGCTGATTGCCGAAGTGGAAACGCCCAACTCGCGTGCCACAATGGCCATTGGGACTCCATGGACATCGACCAGCTTCCGCGCAAGGCGAGACCTGGCCAGCGAAATCGGCCGCCGACGGCTGCCGGACTGCAACTCACTTGGGTTGATATTTTCTTCTTCGCATAGCCCTGTGATTATCTCTCGGACTTTTCGCCTGCGGTCGCTGGCGGAGAAATGATGCTTCTGTCGCTCTTCCGCCTCATCGAGAATACGCTGCACAAAATCGCCGCTCCCCAAAATTCGTTCATCGGCTAACTCCCGGTCGCCATGCCTGCGCAACGAAACGACCTGCGACCAACCGCCGAGAGAACGGACAAGACCGCCCCCCACCAGCTCGGGACGCCTGCCTGCCGC
>MGTE01000006.1:24122-36321 GCA_001799275.1 Deltaproteobacteria bacterium RIFOXYD12_FULL_57_12 | reverse complement strand
CATCAAATCGCTCCGGCAATCAAGGCAAATAATATCGCCATCTCACTGAGTTGGCGCAACTCAGAAAGTTGAGGTAGAAACAAACCGTTGTGTGTAAAAAATGGGGCTTGTGCCGTTCAGTAAGATTATTGTCCGAAATTGACGACTTTTTCTGGTTGAGATTTAGCCTGAAATCAAAAAGTCTACGGAGAAGCGCTGGCCATTTATTCCGGGTCCCTTGATTTGTCTCCTCATTACAAGTTGGAGACAGGATAAAAACTGGCGACCGGTCACGACGGTGAATTAAGTTGTAACGCGTTAAAATATCACAATAAAACATGAGAGGGGCAAATGACAAAGAAGATTCTCATCGATGGCGATGTAATCGTTGAGCATCATATTTTCCAAGGGACGCGATCCTTCCCGGACTCGACCGAAAAACTGGGTACGCAAATCAGGACATGCAAGGGTGGCGCTAGCCTCCTGTTTGAATTGTGCCGTGGTTTTTACTCAGGAGACCTGGACCCTGCCGTCCCGCCACCAATTGAGATGCTCACCAGGAATACCGGGGATATGGCCGATTTCCCGCCTCATCGTCGCGCTTACGCAGTCTGGGGCCCCTGTAAAAAAACCGCCAAGGTAAAGGAGGATGAACAGAAAGTCTGGCGGGTAACGGAGATGCTTGGCTACGGGTCCAAGGGCGAAGACGCAGAGAAAAAATCCAAAAAGTCGGAAAATGTCAGCGAGGTGGCTGACATCGTTGTTCTTGATGATGCGGCGCTTGACTATCGTTTCGATAGAACTGTTTGGCCATCCTGTCTGAACACAAAGACCGGTAAAAAACCGGAGTGGATTGTTGTCAAGATGTCTCATCCCCTGTGCCATGGCGACTTGTGGCAAAAACTCCGCGAAAAGTTCAGTGATAAACTTATCCTCATCGCGTCGGCCAACGATCTGCGGCGCGGCGAAGTCATGATCTCCCGAAGCAGATCCTGGGAGCAGACGGTCCAGGACCTTATGGCCGAACTGCAGACCAATGCCGAACTGACGGAGTTGCACAAATGCCGCCACCTCATTATCCATTTTCAGAGTGAGGGAGCGCTGTGGATTGACAATGCTAATAACTCATTCCGCCGCCTTATTTTTGATGCCGGCAACTTGGAGGGCGAGTGGGGAAAGGATATTCCCGGCCAGGTACTGGGCCGCAATTCCTGCTTCACGGCAGGTGTCGTCCGCGCCCTGCTGGAACACCTCACCGATGCAAAAAAGAATATATCTTCAAAGCTTGACCTCGCCAGGGGTATCGGCAATGGCCTGGCTGCTATGCGCACTCTCCAGGAAACAGGGTTCGGTGCCGTGGGCGGCAAAGGTGCGCCCGGCTTCCCTGTTGCAGTGCTCGTGGAAAAATTGAAAACAAAAGAAGACAATGGGTTCAGTACGGTTCTCATCGCCGAGGCTACGCCTGACGATACAAAACCGTGGACCTTGATTGACGGGAATCGTACTGTCGAAAATCTGCCGCTTTACGGTTTTGCCCGCCAGGTGGCTCAGCACGGGCCAAAGGTGTTGAAGGGAATTCCCTATGGCAGATTCGGTGCCCTGTTCACGGTGGACAGAAGAGAACTGGAAAGCCTCAACGGCATCCAGCAACTCATTGACGACTACGTGAGATTCGATAAAGGATCAAAACCATTATCCATCGGTGTGTTCGGTCCTCCCGGTGCGGGCAAGTCCTTTGGCATCAAGCAGATCGCCAAGGGCATCCTCGGGGATAAGGTCTCAATCCTGGAATTCAACCTCTCGCAGTTCAGCGACAAGAATATGCTGGACATGTTTATCGGTGCGCTGCACCAGGTGCGTGACAAGGTTCTGCAAGGCACCACCCCGGTTGTTTTCTGGGACGAATTCGACAGCGGCGAATTGAAGTGGCTGCAGTATTTGTTGGCGCCCATGCAGGATGGTGCCTTTCTCGAAGGCCAGATGACGCATCCGATCGGCAAATGCATCTTTGTATTTGCCGGTGGTACGCGTTATACGATGAAAAGTTTTTCTCCGGAGAACAACCCGGAAAAGTGTAAAGAGTTCAAGCTTAAAAAAGGGCCTGATTTCGTCAGCCGACTGCGAGGCTCGCTCAATGTCCTTGGTCCCAATCCCCGGCAGGTATTCGTCCCGGAAACCGATAGCTATGATCCTGATGCAACGGACACCTGTTTCCCGATTCGCCGGGCACTTCTCCTACGGGTCCTTTCCGGAGTTTATAAAGATAAAGAAGAGCTCAAGATCGACTCGGGTTTGCTCAATGCCTTCATGAAGGTCAGGGAATACAAACATGGTGCCCGTTCAATGGAGACAATAGTCAGCCTCACAATGGGTAAAAAAGGTGGCCTGATGCGCTCCAATCTGCCGCCTCGAGAGCAGATGGACCTGCATGTCGACTATGATGAGTTTGTGAGATTGATTCGCCAGGACATGCAATTCAAGGCAACATGCAAGGCCCTCACCCCTGTCCTTGCCAAGCGCATCCATGAATTTTACCTGAAACTGGCAAAGAAAAATAAGTGGGAAGTCAAATATGACATGTCTTTTGACAAGCTCCCGGCAGAAATCAAGAACGACAATGTGGCGGCAGCCGTGCGCATCCCCAAAATCCTCTCTCTGGCAGGGTTGCAGGTTGTCCTCCAGGGGCGGGATGGTCGGAAAAAGGATGCTCAACTGCTTGTCAAAATCAGGGCGCACATTGAGCATCATATTGAACTGCTGGCCGAAGCCGAACATAACGGCTGGCTGGATTACAAAATCTCCAACGATTGGAAATATGGTGAACCACGCGACGACAGCAAAAAGATCCACAACTGTTTGAAAAATTATGCCGTGCTCAATGAAAAAGATAAGGAGAAAGACCGGGATGCAGTGAGGAACTATCCGGATATCGCTGCTGAAGCCGGCTACACGATTATTTTTGAAAAAGAGACCTGTTGAAGATCTATCTTCACGGATTTGACGCAAGGACGAACGCTCACGGATTCAGGAGAGAATTCCTGAAGATAGGGGGGGCGGATGCGTTTTTCGATTATTAAATGGTTGGTCGGTGGCGGCGCCTTTTTTTGCCGGTTGCGATAGCCGTCATTGGAACACATCTTGACAGATCAGATTTTCGACATCATCCCGTATACACAAGCCTTATTCCCGTGGTATGCTGGGTGACGATGGCCTTGGCAACAGTAATCCCGGCCGTTTTGATTATGAGAATAGGGATGTCATTGCCCCGGTGGGTTGGTCTTACCGTTGCAGTTTGGGTTTCTGTTGTGGTGGAGCTTTACCTGATTTTCATCTCGGGCGTGGCTGTGCACTGATGGTGTCGTTAACCGTCGAGGTCGCTGTCCGCTCGGCATTTCGCAATACCCATTGCCGGTCGGCTCACGCTGTTTTTTTATCCAGCAGCCGGCGGACCATCGAGCTCAACGTCCTTAGTTCCACCGGTTTCATGAAAAAGGCGTTGATGCCATGGCCATCGGCGCTCTCTGCATCCACCTTGGAGCTGTAACCGGTACAGAGAATGACCGGTACATCAGGTTTTATCTGTCGCAGTTCCCGGATCAACTTTACGCCGCTCATCTCCGGCATGGATTGATCGGTGATCACCAGATCAAACCCATCCGGCTGTGAACGGAACATCTCCAGGGCCGCACGGCTGCTCACTGTTGCTGTTACCTGGTAACCAAGGGTTTTCAAGCGTTGGCTGAGCAGTTCCGCAATAACGGCCTCATCGTCAACCACCAGAATACGTTCCGAGCCTCTTGGCAAAGACCCGCTCATTTCCGTCTCTTCCCTGGTTTCCGACTCGACGGCGGGGAAATAAACATCAAAGCGTGTTCCTTCTCCGGGCCGGCTTGCCACCCGGATAATTCCGTCGTGTGATCGAACGATGCCATGCACAATCGCCAGCCCCATGCCATAGCCGCCCCGCCTCTCCTTGGTAGTGAAGTAAGGCTCAAATATCCGGTCGATGATCTCCGGGGCAATGCCCTTACCCGTATCCCTGACGGAAATTCGCACATAGTCGCCCGGGCGTCTGTCAGGCTCATCCGTCAGGTCTGCTGCGGACAGCGCCACGTTTTCGAGTGATATTTCCAGGATGCCGCCGTTTTCATCCATGGCCTGGGCGGCATTGGTGGCCAGATTCACCAGGAGTTGATGAATCTGGCTCGGCTCGGCCAGGATTATCCCGCCGCTCGTCTGCACGGTGGATCTGATCTCGGTGGATGCCGGCAGGGAGGCCCTGAGAAGCTGGATCGTCTCTTTAACAAGAAGTTGGGCCTGCAGCGGCTTGCGCTGTTGTTCCGATTTCCGGCTGAAGGTAAGGATATGGTTGACCAGTTCGCTGGCCCGCTTGCCAGCCCTGAGCACCTGGTCGATCATCTCCCTGGCCGGATTGCTCTCAGGGATATGGTCCCTTGACAAATCGGCATAGCCGAGGATTCCCTGCAGGATGTTGTTGAAATCATGGGCAATGCCGCCAGCCAGGGTGCCGATTGCTTCCATCTTGTGGGCCTGGAGGAGCTGCTCCTCAACCCGTTCCCGCTCGTCCTCAGCCTGCTGCTTCAACAGAATCTGCCACATGCTGCTCATGAACAGGGAGAGCTGCCGGATGTCGGCGCCATTATACGGCTCTTCCTTGTTGCCGACGCCGACGATGCCAATGATCTTTTTCCGGTCAAAAACAGGCACGCTCATGTGGCGGTGCACCGCAAAATGTCCCTCAGGATACCCTTTCTTGCCGGCCTCATGCTGATAGTCATTGTGCACCACCGGTTCCCGCCGGCGCAGGCAGTCGGCCCAGATGCCGGCGCTCGCCAGCGGGTAGTGGGGGTTCTTTTCAGCCTTGCAGATGGCACGCACCTCCCGGGACCAGGAGTACAAATCAATAGAACCCTTTTCCTCATCGACAAAATGCAGATACCCGCCCTTGCTCCGGGTCAGGCGAACCGCCTCTTCCAGGCCGAAATCAATTAACTCCTGCCTGTGTTGCCACTGGGTGCTGCTCAGGGTCAGCAGGGATTCGAGCCGTTCTTCATCGAGCCGCAGGGCATTTTCGGTATCCTGCCTGATCCGGACCTCGGCCTGCAGCTCGCTGATTTTATCCACGAGCAACTGCCGGGCCTTGAGAAGATTGTTGGTCATCCTGTTGAATGCCGAGGCCAGAAGACCGATTTCGCCGCCGATGGTTTCATCGGCCCGCATCTCCAGTTTCTCATCGGATATGGCCGTTGCGGTCGCGGCCAAACCCATAATGGGCCGGGTGATCCCACGGGAAAGAATGAGGGAGAAAAGAGTCACCAGCAGGCTGACCAGCAATGCGGCAATCCCGAATAATTTTTGGGTTTCGTGCAGCGGGGCCAGAGCCTCGGCCCGGTTGATCTTGACAACCAGGCCCCAGTCGGTACCTTCGATATAGCGGGTGGCGGCCAATACCGGTACGCCCCGGTAATCCTGCGCATCCATGAAGACAGTCTGTTCCGAGGTAAACGCCTGGTTGATGGGAAGTCCGGCCTCGCCGGGGATGGTCAACTTGAGCGCCGCCTGTTTCTCGAATCTGGTCGGCGCGATGAACACGGCAGCCCCCTTTTCATCCCGGGTTGCCAGCACGGTTTCACCGGATGCACCCAGTCCGGTGTAGTCATTGATCGTGGAAACAAAGCTGTCCGTTGCGACCTCAATGAGGGCCACGCCAAGCAGTTGCCCGTTCAGAATAAGGGGGCCTGAAAGATAAAATACCGGCTTGCCGTCGGCATCGAGGCCGAGTTGATCAACATTGTTTCCCTTCAAGCCGCTCTGGAAAAAGGCCTGGTCCGCGGCCCGTTCGCCGATTTTTCCGAGGTCGGAGGAAGCAACAACGATTCCCGTTGGGGAATAGACATGGATATGATGGAAATCCCTGGCCACGGCACAGACATCGCGCAGGATCCGATTCATCCTCTCCCTGGGCTCCGGGGCCTCGCCTGCCAGATATTCCGCCAGGCTTGCGCGGAGCTGGGTTCTGCTGGTCACCAGGTTGAGCCGCTCCCGGTTGAAGGAGAGGATATCTGTGATGCGGTTGTGTTGAATCGAGGCCACCGAGGCCAGGTGGTTGAGAACCTGGCTGGTGAGTGCATTTTTCTCGCTGAAATAAAACAGGAGAGTGGTGATGATGAGCGGCGGCAAGGCCAGCAGCAGAAAGGCCGTTGCCAGTTTGTTCTTGATGTTCATGCTGTGTAACTCCCCTTCATTTCGCGATCAAGAGGGCTGTTGCTGGGCTGTCCGCAGGGGTGCTTACCGGATAACGCCCTGAAGCAGACATCTCGGTACCAAGCATATCAGGCGCTTTTTTTCATGGTATCTGATTACTGGCAAGAAATCACCCCTTTCTCGGACAGCCCCTTTTTCAAGGCAGCGTTGATCTTTAGCTTTCTCCTGTGTATTATCATGACAATATTTAAGGATATTTTTCCTAAAGTTGACGGTGACGCAGCAGGGATAATGCGTTGCGGCCAGAGGACGGCATCAGCACGACTCGAAGGGGGACTGGCCAGGATTTCGCGGTGGTGGCTGCGGCGGGTTGAAAATTTTTCTGAGGTGTTACGAATATGGGCATGGGGAATGTGTCGATAAATGAAATTGTCACCAAACAGGACCAGGCGGTCACGGCTGGTTCCTCGGTGCGCCAGCTTCTGCAGGCCATGCGCCGCAACCACAACGGCGTCGTGGTCGTGCTCGAAGGCGGCAGGCCGATCGGGATCATGACCGAGCGCGATATCGTCGGCCTGTTGCATGCCGGGGTAGACATGGATACCAGCATCGACCGCTATGCCCGTAAACCCTTGGTGCAGACGCTTGGCGAGCGGAAGATCAGCTATGCCGTTAATCTGATGGTGGAAAACAATATCCGGCGGCTGATCGTCATCGACAATAACGGTGAATTTCTTGGGGTGGTCACCCAGAAGGACCTGTTCCAGCACATGGAGGATGATTTTTCCCAGACCACGATCAAGGTGCGCCATATTCTGGATCGGCGCCGGCCCCTGGTCGCCACCACCCAAGAGGAGACGATCAGTCAGGTCCTGGCGAAAATGGTCAGCGCCCGGATCAGCAGTGTGCCGGTGATTGAAGACAGGCGGGCAGTGGGGATCATCACCGAGAAAGACATCCTGCGGTTGGCCGGCGACAACGTGCCCCTGACCGCCAAGGTTGGTGATCACATGTCGAGCCCGGTGGTTGCCGCCGGCCTGGAAACCTCCATTGTCGCCCTGGTCAAGGAGATGAACCAGCGCAATATCCGGCGGCTGGTGATCAATGACAACGAGGGATTGGTCATCGGCGTCCTTACCAGCCGGGATCTGGCCCGGAATGTCGAGGGCGACTACAACCAGTTTCTGGAACGCAAGCTGAAACATACCAAGGAGGTTATGAATCTCTTTCCGGAGATGCTGCTTGAGGTCATCGACCTGGGAGACGAGCAGCTGGTGATCTGGGCCAACGAGAAGGTGGTGGCCAGGTTCGGCAAATCCATCCTGGATAAATCCGTGACCGAGTTGATCCCTGAAAAACGCTGGCGTGAAATCTTTCCTGATATCGTTGGCAAGGGTAAGGTGGAGGATGTCCGGTTCAAGCGTGGTGCCGAGATTTTCGAGTTCTCCGGTTTTTATCTGCCCCTGGACAAGGACACGGAAAAGGGGCGCATCCAGCTTATTCTCCGGGATATCACCGAAGAGGTCTCCCTGGCGACCACCGATTCCCTGACTAATATCTATAACCGTCGATATGTCAGCGAGTTCCTGGCCAACGAGACCGAACGCAGCAGACGGCTGGAGAGGTTTTTTTCTCTGGCGATCATGGACCTGGACGATTTCAAGCAGGTAAACGACACCCATGGCCACATGGGCGGAGATGCGGTCCTCCGGGCGGTGGTCGAAGTCCTGAAGGCCGGCCTGCGCAACTATGACGTGATCGGCCGCTACGGGGGCGAGGAGTTCCTCGTCATCCTCCCCGAGGTTGGCAAGGAGCGAACCATGGCCGTTATCGACCGCCTGCGGCATGCTGTTGAAACACTCGGCATCGAACTACCGAACGGGCACCGGATATCGGTGACCGCCAGTTTTGGGGTCGCCACCTTTGCCGAGGATGGCACCACCCCGGAAGACCTGCTGGTCAGAGCCGATGAAAGACTCTATTCAGCCAAGCGTCAGGGCAAGAACCGGGTTGTGGGTGAATGATCGAGCGCGAAGCCGTCCTTTACACTCCGACCTTCCTTGGTCATGCGACCAACTTTAAACACTCGGCCAAGTTGCCTTATGATAAAGCGCTGCTCCGGGGGGCGCTCACTCCTCACTTCTTGCTCCTCACTCCTCACTTTTTTTAAAACGCCATGCCGATACTGAAATGGACGGCGTAGCGTTCTTCTCCCGCCTCCTGCCGTTGGGCGGGGTTTAAGGCGAAATCAAGGCGGGCCGGCCCGAACGGCAGAAGATATTGCAGGCCGAGTCCGATCCCCGGCCGGAAATCCCTGAGATACTCCTTAAGGGTGGTGTGGATGAGTTCGTCGCGGTCCGCAAAGGCCGGCCGGCCTTCCTCGTCGCGGGAATGGTTTGGGGAGATGTTGCCGTAATCAAAGAATAGGGTCATAGCAAAGCGCTCGGATAAACGACGCCGCAGTTCGAAGCTGGCAACGTTGTAGGCCATGCCGCCGACCGGCTGGTCGTTGAGATCCATGGGGCCGAGCCGGGATTCTTCAAAGCTGCGGACCGTGTTCTCGCCGCCGTTGAAAAACCTCTCGCCCACCGGGATTGTCGTCTGCTGCCGGCCCGGCACAATGATACCGGTGTTGTAGCGGAGTCCCAGGGTGAGAGCTGGCGACAGCAGCCGGAAGTAGCGGCCGCCGGCGGTGAGGCGGTTGAAGGCGATTTCGCTGCCCAGAAACTCGTCGGCGATCTCGATAGCCATGAACAGTCGGTAGCCGGTGGTTGGGAAGAAGATGTCGTCGCGGGTGTCCAGGGTGGCCTGGGCCGTGATGCTGGCGATATTGTAGCCGGTTTCCGGGGCCTCCTGGCTGATGTTGACGCCAAGGTTAGTGATGCGGGTCAGGCGGATGGCATATCCCAGGGAGGCGGACAGGTGCTCGCGGATTCTCTCGGAAAGCAGAAAAGAGGTGCCGGTTTCCTGACGGGTGAAGGAAGGCTCTTCCCGGCTGCGGAAGAATACGGGCAGATCGGCAACTATGTCGGTGCCCAGAAACCAGGGATCGGTCAGACCGCACTCGATGCTTTTGCCTTTGAAGCTGAAGGCGCCCTCGGTGCGGACGATCCGGCCGCTGCCTCGGAAATTTCGGTCGCGGATGCCGAGGATGAAACGTAGCAGTTCGTATGAGCCCCAGCCTGCTTCTACGGAGACCTCTCGGGCCGGCGTCTCTTCAACCGTGACGCCCAGGCAGCGGTTGTCGCTGCCGGTCTGCCCGAGGAGTTTGAGATCCACCCTGGAGAATAAGCCGGTCCGGTAGAGATCCTGAAAGCTGTCACGCTTGGCCGCGGCCGTGTAAGTATCGCCTGGCTGCAGGTGCAGGCGGTTTGCGATGAACTCTTCCTGGGTTCTGTTGTTGCCGACAATCTCCAGCCGGTCGATTGTCACCTGCGGGCCGCTCTCAATCGTTGCTGTCAGGATGGTGTCGCCCGGCTGCTCGCCCTGCAGCTCGTCGATGCGGATCAAAGCGTCCGGATAGCCCGCATTGCCGTAGAGTTCCTGTATTCGGCTTTTGATGAGCAACTGGCGCCTGCTGAAGTAGGGCAGGCCCCTGAAGTCATCGGCCACCGTGGTCAGTTCGGTGCTGACTTGGTCGAGCATGTTGCCGCTAAAGCGCACTTCCTGGATGAGATGGCGGGGGCCTGCTTCGACCTCGACGGTGATATCAACGTGGGAGCGGTCTTCCGTGAAGGCCAGGGCCGGATCGGCAATAGCGATCTCCAGATAGCCCTGCGAAATATAATAATTCCGGAGAGCGGCCAGGCTTTCCCGGATGGTTGATTCGGCATAGAAGAATTTCCCGGAAGGCCCGAGCAGGCCGGCCGGGGCGTTGGGGAAAAAGGCGCGCAGTCTGGCATGGTCATAGACCGGCTGGCCAGTGAATTCGAGGCGGCTGACCGTCACCCTGGGGCCTTCTTCCAGGCTGAAGGTGATGCGGACGGCCTCTTGGGCCAGGTCCGTCTCATACTGATAGTTCATCGTGGCAAAGGCGAAGCCTGCTTGGCGGCAGGCAAGTTCCATCTGAAAGGCGGCATCGTCGGCCAGATCCTTGCGGGGGCCACTGCGTTCCATCTCTGCCAGCTCTTCTGCCGCCGCCACCCGCAGTTCGGCTTCGGAAAGGGCTTCGTTGCCCTGGAAAATCAGGGTCGGGAGCGTGGCGGCCCGGCTGGCTGCCACGCTGGTTAAAAGCCAGAGAATGGCCAGGCTCAGAACAAGCCAGAGTCTCGGGCACGGGCCGGAGTGGGCGTTATGGAAAACGGAAAACAATTTTTACCCCTGTGTTCAAATTGTCATAGATATCCTTGGCCGTAGTGATAAAAACGGAATCGCCCGGACGCAGGACATTGTCGGCAAGCCGAAACTGGGCCTCGATGGTTTCCTCGCCCTTTTTGGTAACGCCGCGGCCGATATCAAGTTCGAGGCGGTCCAGCAAAGATCTGTCGGTGCTGGCCGCATCATCGCCCAGCCAGTTGGTCAGTAGTTCCCGGCCCAGGTAAAGGGCGGCCGTGATGCTGCCCTTTCGGCCTGCCGTGGCGCCCGCCACGGTTTTCGGCGGCTGGCCGGTGAGAAGCAGCAGCAGCAGTTCATCGTCCGGCAACGGCGGCACCGAAGAAAGTATGACCACCGGTTCCGCGTATGAGCCCTGGATCAACACGGTGATGTCGTAGCCCTGCAGGCGGGAGTTGCCGGTGATGTCGACCAGGGCCTTGTCCGGCTGGTTTTCAAGAAAACGGACGATGCCGGACTCGATGCGGAGCGTGCCGGATGGCAGAGTGACTCGACCCGGATTCAGGTAGATATCGCCCTTGAATACCGGGTTTTCACCGGTGCCCACCAGTTGCAGGATCGGCCGCAGGCTGCCGTTCAGTAGATTGTTTTTCAGACGGAAAGCCTGGGTTGCGGTTATCCGGATATCAAAAATAGCATCCTTCAGCGGTGGGTCGGTAAAGGAAAACGGCGCCAGCGAGGCGCGGTCGGTGTACTGGCGTGGACTGCGGCGGAGCAGGCTGAAAATGTCGAAGTTTTTTGTGTAGTAACTGTCGGTCAGCTGCACGTCGCCGCCGACTTCCAGCCGATTAAGGGGGCCGTTGATGGTCAGGTTCGAGTCGCCCCTGATTTTAAAACCCTCGCTGCGCGCCAGCAGGAGGTTGCTGCCGGCAAAGTGCAGGCTGAGGCGGGGCGGGCCGCCGAGCTGCCTGAAAATGTCGCCGGTCAGCGAACAGGGGGCACCGCCCAGTTCGCCGCGCGCGGTCAGCAGATGCAGGCGGTCGGCGGTTATTTCCGCATCAAGATTCAGGCTGCGGATAGCGGGCAGGGAAGGAGCCAGAATTTCGCCGTCTGTCAGGTGGATTACGCCGTTGACCGCCGGATCGGCCGCCGGCCCTTTTATTGAGACCGTGGCGTTCAGGCTGCCGGCCAGCCGGCGGATTTGGTTAGTAGTTGCCGCGGCCCAACGTAAATCCGGCACCGCAAGATCGGCCCGCAGGGCCACTGTTCCGGAGGCCGGCGGCAGGGGGCCGTGCAGCAGCCGGACCAGGGAAGGGGCCTCCTGCCAGTCGCCGCTCGCGTTCAGGGTCAAATCGGAGGAGGCGAGGCGCAACTCGGTCAGATGCACCGTGGTATTTTCAGCCTGGAGGCGCACCTTCGCCGTCATGGGGCTGGGCGGTCGCCAGGGCACTCTTTTGGGCAGGGTGAGGCCGGCGGCCTGCAGCAGGATCTCGCCGGCCGGTTTTGCCCAGGTGCCACTCAGTTTGAAATCCGCGTTCATGCTGCCGGCCGGGGTTGACTCGGGCGGCAGGAAGGGCTCGAGTGCCCTCATATCCGGCAGAGCAATCCGGCCTGATATCCGCAGCTCGCCGGGCAGAAACATCTCCGGTCCCAGCGGGTCAAGGGGCAGGCTGCCCGCCAGGGTAAGCTGCTGGCCGCCCTGGGCAGACCATTCGAAACGGTT
>MGTE01000006.1:23077-23962 GCA_001799275.1 Deltaproteobacteria bacterium RIFOXYD12_FULL_57_12 | reverse complement strand
GTTCCCGGCGCACCGTGCAGGGGCAGACTGTCCATGATCAGTTGGCCGGCCTGGCTGATGACAAGGCTGCTTTCTTCGGTAAGCGCCATGGTTTCCCGGCCGACGGTCACCTGCAGGGTGCGCAGGCGGCCGGTGAAGCGGTTGCCATCGCTGGCGCTGGCCAGGCCGCCGCTCAGGCTGACCGCACCCTTGGCGTTTTTGATCTGCGCCTGTTCAACTATTACCTGGCCGTCAGCGGCGTGCAGCGAAAGCAGGGCCTCGTCCATCGGCAGGCTGGCCAGGCGGGCGCGGGATAACTGGCAGTTCAGGGCGGCAATCGGCCGGTCGAGAGATCCCTCTGCCGTCAGCGAGGCATGCAGCCGGCCCTGCAGATCGATCTTTTGCGACACGAAAAGGTCAAGATAGTCGGCAACCTCGCCTATCGAAAGCTCGGCATGCATTTCCTTTATCTTTTTTTCGGCGAACAGGTAGACACCGGCGCCGGCGATTCTGTCCTGCCGGTTGACGCCGGCAAAAGAGTCGATGAAAATGGTACTGTCCGTTGCGTGGCCCTCCATCTGGAAATCACCCAGTAGATGTTCGCGGACGGTCAGCTTGCTGGCCTCAAAAACTGCCTGGCCGGCCAGATTGTCAAAGGCACCGCTTAGCGTCAAATGGCCGTTGACCGCGCCGGTCATGGGCGGCAGGGAGAGGATCGCAGCCAGCGATGCCAGGTTGGCAACGTGCGCGGTAAGATCGGACGTAAGCGGCATGGCCGCCCAGGCCATGTCCGAGCTGGTCGGCATGGTTATTTCCGCCCGGGCCAGGGAGATTATCGCTGCTTCCGTGCTGAATTCGCCTTTGGTGAGGGACAGTCTACCGTCAGCCAACTGACCGCTCAGAGCC
>MGTE01000006.1:17346-22974 GCA_001799275.1 Deltaproteobacteria bacterium RIFOXYD12_FULL_57_12 | reverse complement strand
GGCCGTCGAACTGGTCGAAGCGCAAAACACCGTTGCCGGCCATCGCCTGGACTGCGACTTTCTGCACTGGGAAATCCGCCAGCCGACCGTCGGTCAACTCCAGTGTTGTCATGCCTTCCATGGCCTCGGGTTTATCCGTATCGATGCGCAGGTTGAAACTGCCGCTGAGCCGTCCGCCCCATGACTGGCCCTCGGGCTGCCAGAGCGCGGTAATCTGCCCAAGATCAAGGTCCGTGCCAATCAACCGAGTTTCAACCAGGGTGTCCTGCACAGATCCGTCAACCCGCAGACGGCCGGCAAAGATCTGCAGATCACCGTTAAAGGCCGGCAACCCCTTGGCAGGCTCTTGAAAATCAATCACGGTGTTTTCGGTCACGGTGTCCGGACCAATGGTGAGCAAAGGGATGGTGAGCAAATTTTCACCATACAGGAGGCGGCCGGTCAGCGGGCCGGATGCCTGCCAGGATACAGGCTCGGTAATGCGGGCGGCAGTCGCGCTGAAGGTGATCGGCAGAGGCGCCTGGTCAGCGGGTCGGCGTTCATTGGCCATTGAAATGCCTTCGATTGTCGTGGCAAACGCACTGTCCTGAAAGGTAAAACTTGCATCTCTGATGATGATGTTCGGCAAAACAGTCGGCAGGATCGCCAGACTGGCCGGACTGTTTTCGCTGGTTTCGTTGCGGAGGTCGATACTCAGCCGGACATGGTCGAGCCGGACGGTTGTCGCGTTGAGAAGGGTTTCGGAACCATGCAACAGGTCAAACAGGGAATAATTGAGCCGCACCTGTCCGATCTCAAGTTCGATGGGCGGGCTGGCCGGGGTGCGTGACTTTGCTGAAATGTCCGAGAGTTTGATCGTGGTCAGGTAGTTACCGGATATTTTTCCCACGGTAAGCTGCAGGTCAAGCACGGCCGCCAGCTCCTGTAGCTGGGAACGCAGCAAAGGGGCGAGGAGCGTAGCGCGGAACCCGTAGGCGATTCCCAGCAACAGCAGGCATGCGGCTGCCATGCCTGCTGTCCATGCAAATAAACGGTTTAAGGAAGACACCCGTGTGGTTTCCGTTTCCCTGGGAGTGGTTTGCTGTCGGTGGTCTGTCCTGTTCTGTCGGGCAGCAGAAGTGGCGCCCGCTGTTGACCGGCAATACCTTTCCGGCCTTAACAGCGACTTTTAATTCCCGGAGGCTGTTGAGCTGTAAGTGTAGGACTGAACAATGCCGTTCTTGTCATATCTGACCACCAGATCGGAATCGCCAACCCCGATGCCGTAACGGCCGTATGTCCAGGTTTCGAGACCGTCTTCCCAGCCGGTACGCCAGGGCGAGCCGAACAGTTTGAAGATGTCGTCGCGGCTGGATCTGCCGATCTCAATCTGGGTGACGTTGTATTCGGGAAATTCGCGGCCTTTCAGAACGCAGCCCGTCGCGGTCAATATGATGATAGTGGCAGCGATCAGCAGGTGCAAACGTTTGATGGTATTCATAAGCGCTCCAAGTTTTTTTCAGATAGGTTCAGGTCGCGGATTAATGCTCTTGACTTAAGAAAATAATCTATTGCGATCTAACAGCGAATATCGAATATCGAACAAGAAACCGCAGAATGATGAAGTGGTTAAACTTCGAAATTCGACATTCCTTGTTCGATATTCCGCGGTTCAAAAATACAAAGTCGTTACTTGGCGCCAACGGCCGGCGGCACAAAGACACGCTGGCCAAGCTCCTGGTCGAGCATCAGCAGGCCGCGGCCGTCACCCTCCACTCTTTTGAGTTTTTTAAGAATGAGGGAGAAATTGGCCTCCTCTTCAATCTGTTCGGTGACAAACCACTGCAGGAAGATCTGGGCCGCATGGTTGCCTTCCTTTTTGGCATGGTCCATGAGCTTGTTGATCCGGCTGGTGACGAATTTTTCATGTTTCAGCCCGAACTCGAAGAGCTCGATGGCCGAGGCGTAATCGTTGGTGGGCGCGTCGATGGCCTGCAGCAGGGTTCGGCCGCCGGTCTCGCAGGTGAAGTTAAAGAATTTTTCGCCGTGCGTCAATTCTTCCAGGGCCTGAATCCGCATCCAGGAGGCAAAACCCGGCAGGTCTTCCGCATGGAAATAGCCTGACATGGCCATGTACAGATAGGCTGAAAAGAATTCGAACTTCATCTGCTCGTTGAAGGCGTCCTGCAGTTTCTTGCTCAGCATGATGATCCTCCTAAAGAATTGGTTTGTTCTGCAACCTGTTTGGTTTCAGCGGGCCTCGGCAATCATCAGGATGATATCCCGTTCCACCTCCTCGGCAACCTGCTCAAGGTCGCCGGCGCCGGGAAACATGGCCAGCAGCGCTGATGGCAGGATGGTGCCGATTTTGGTAACGCCGTTTTCCTCGTAAACGGAGATCCGGCAGGGCAGGGCCATGCTGATGCTCATGTCCGTGCTTAAAACCTGGGCGGCCTGCTGGGGATTGCACACCTCCAGCACCTGACATTCGTTCGAAAAATTGATCCCTTTCTCCCTTAGCTTTGCCTTGAGGTCATAGACCTGCAGCAACCCGAAGCCGCGCCGTTTTACCGCCGCCGCCAGGTCGCGGGCCACGGTGGCCACGTCCTTACCGCTTTCAACAATGTACCGCATGGCAGCTCCTTATCAGGGACTCAGTATGTTAGTAAAAAAAGGCAGCAGGCTGCAACAAGTAATCGGTTAACACTCCTAGAAGTACTTTGGCTGGGGCGGCCGATTCTTGTCAACAAAAAAAGTCGGACCGATCATGATCCGGCAACATTCCATCGAGGCAGGGGCGTCGCTGCGGATGGAAACTCTGCTTGCCCGGTTCAGAGAGTTGATTTACTGTACGCATGACTTGGTCAGGCAACAGGCACTCTATTTTCTTGAGGGAATCCATGAGCAACATGACTCCGGTAATTGCCCTTGAAAAGGGCGCTGAAATCCTTGGCGTGAAACTCTATCCACTTGGGTTCACCTTTTCGATTGTCGAGCAGGGCAAAGGGTCGGGCGGCCACTTCGCGGTGGGCGCCTTCACAAACGGCGACCGCGAAATCCGGTTGTGGTATCGCTTCGAGCTGGGCGGCGTTGCCTATCGGAAGGCAGATGTTGAGCGAGGGCATGTCGAGTTCATGCAGTTTCTCGGGCTGGAGGACAAATCCGCCTTCCCTGGCTTTGGCAGCGGCGATCCGCTGGCGGGTTTCCGGCGTTTGCTCCAGGATATGGAACATTGCGGTTTGTTCCTGGAGCAGAACGGCGAGGGGTTCCGTTCGTCCATGAAAAACTACGTTTATCGCCGCAAACCCACCGGCTTTGCGGCGCTCAGCAAACATGCGAAACGAATCAGGGACGAGTCATAACTCTACAACACTCAGCCCCCAGCTATGCTGGAGGCTGAGTGTTGTAGCTATTTGAGAAACAGATAAGAATTGACGCATAACCGGTGAGGAAAAGGGATATGCGGCATCGCTGCCCTTACTTCCGCATGTCGTTTCCCGGCGTGGCCTGGTTCATCTGGCGGAAGAGCTGCCAGGCCATCGCCCCGACTCCCGCCACCCCGCTGACCAACACCGACCACAGCAGCCATTTTTCCCAAGGCAGCGGCGGGGCTGGCGGCGTAAGTAACTCCGCGCCGCCCAGGTCGAATTGGTTGCCCGCCGGCCGGGCGTGGCCGACAATGCCACCCTCCTTTTCCAGGCGGGAGAACAAATCAACGCTGGCGCTGGCCGGTGTTTCTTTTGGCAATTGGGCGCTGCCATAGGCGAGCAGAAATGGACCCTGGCCACGGGCCAGAAAGACAAGCTCATGGGGCACCCAGCCCAGCCGCAGGCGTGGCTGGCCGACACCCAGACCGTTGCCGGACGCCGGCAGGACCTGCAGCCTCCAGAAACGGTCACTACTCACCGGCAGAATTAGCGGCTCGCTTTCCAGTCGCGCCTCCTGCACCTCCATACGATAGAAAACCCCACGACCACGACTTTGCCATGCGTTGGCCTCCGTCGACCTGGAAGACAAAACACCTTCAATCAGGGTGTTGGCCTCGGGCAATTTGAGGACAGTCTGGTCAACCGGTCGGCAGCCCTGAGTGTCAAATACAAAAATGCCGGGCTCCTCCGGGATTAAGCTGCCCGCAATCTCGGTCCATTGCCGCGGCTGGGCCTGCACTTCCGCTACCTCCACCGCCTTAACCGCGGTCAGCAGAACCTGCTTTTCGCCGGCCGGCCAGGAGATTTTCAGATATTTGATCTTTCTCCCGGGCAGTTCGATGGCGTATTGTCCCATCTGATGGTCAGCGGAGCGGAGTTCGGCAAGGGTTGCCTTGTTCACCAGCGGCTGCCAGACGTTCAGGTCCTCGCTCGATTCCACCCGTACCGTCGTGACAAAACTGTCGCCGGCCGGCTGCCAGGCGAGAAGCAGCCTGGCAACCGGCCGGGAAGACGCGCTGCAATCAAGCAGATAGGCGTTGACCACCTCAGGGGTTGGCGCCGTATCCTGTCGTCTGACATCAACGAGCGCGCCGGTGCTGCTGGTGGTAATCTGCAGGGCCAGTTTTTCACTGCTCTCAGCATCATTTCGATAAAGGGGGAAGAAGGGCACCGTCCAGGATGCGGCAGCGGTCGAGGGTGTCCGGACGGGCAGCCGCCGTACCGCATGCGGCACCATCTCGCCCTGGGCATTGAACACCCGGAGATCGGCCAGGTCGAACCGGCTTACTCCGCGGTAAACCGATTCGGGAAGAAGTGCTTTATAGATGGCACCATTGTTGTCCACAGCGAGTTCCAGGCCGTAGGCGAAATCATTCCGACCTGGCTCTGCGGCCATAGCGGCATTTGATAGACAGAATAAGGACAGCATGGCCAGTCTAATAAAAAAAATCATTGTTTTTCCTCAAGTTGCCTGGGCGGCAGCGGCGAGAAGTAGCCGATGACCAGCATCAGCCCGCCGACCACCAGAAAGGAAACGATCCGAGCCACAGTGCCCTGGCCGGCCAGATCGACCAGAAAAAGTTTCGCTACTACCAGACCGAGAAGACCAGCGCCTGTCAGCCATACCTGGCGCCGGCCGGTCCGGGTGGCCAGGATGGTGAGACTCAAGGCCAGAGTGGTCCAGAGGATGGCGATAGCTGCCTGCAGGATATTGGAGCGCCACAGGCTCCACGGCCGAAAGGGGACATCGCCTATAAAATGCACGGCTCGAGCCACCACGCCGTTTACGGCAATGAAAGTAAGCGCGGCCAGGAGAGCCGCCATGATCTGCTCTGAAACCCCATCGACTGCCGGGATGCGTGCCTGGCGGATCTGCAACAGCCAATGGCCCAGCAGGAGCAGGATAAAGCTCTGGCCGAGTTCCAACGGGTTGAGCAGAGGCAGATAGGGAAGCGGGGTCGGGTCGCCGGCCCGGACCGTGGCCAGAAGAACCCAGCCGGTCAGGCAGAGCAGGGGCACGGTGACGCCGATGCCGAGATAGTCGGCGGCAAACCGTTGGGCCGGCCAGGCCAGCCTCTTGCCATTGGTAAGCAGGGCCAGAACGATCAAGGCCGGCACCAGGCCCCAGCCGACGAACCCCCAGGTGGTTCCGCTCCCGGCGAGGCGATTTGCCAACCAGGCAGCCTCGCCGCCCAGGAGCAGCATCAGGAGCCAGAGGGTC
>MGTE01000006.1:14321-17219 GCA_001799275.1 Deltaproteobacteria bacterium RIFOXYD12_FULL_57_12 | reverse complement strand
ATCGCCGGCAGCAGGATAAAAGGGGGATAGATCAGCAGGCTCCAGGGAAGGCGGCCGGCAAGCCAGACCATGGAAAGACAACTGCCAACGATAAAGAGCAGGGCGGCGTGGTGTTGGGCAACACCGGTCAGATGACAATCGATTTCATGCAGGCCGCCGCCGAACCACCAGATCTGCCCCCATGTGAAAAAAATCACGGCAAAATAGCGCTCCCATCCCCGGAGTGTCTCCCGGTGGCAATGGAGGAAATAGCCGGAAAACAGGCCGGCAGCGCTGATTAGCAGGCAGCCGAGATAGACGCTGTTGAGCACCGGCCAGGAGCCGGCCGGCAGATACAGGGTGGTAATAAATGAAAAACCGGCGGCCGGCTGGAGCAGTAACCCGAATAACCGGGCCGGCAAACGGTGCTGCCGGAGGCCGACCCAGACTAAAGCGCCGCCCTCCATGGCCCAGGCCGCGGCGGTCCAGCGGCCGTCCAGGGCGAGCGGGATGGCGAGCGAGGCAAAGACCACGCCCAGGGCCAGGAATGCTTCGTTCACCAGCCGCATGCCCTCCCGCTGCTGGCGCCAGAGAACCGTTGCCAGGCCGACATAAAAAATCCCGAGCCCCAGGGCGCTGAACGCCAGGCCGTATTCATAGTCGCGGACCAGACCGTATTGCAGGGCAAAGGCGATGAGCGGCACGCCGAACATCAGGGTGCCGTCCAGGTAGCCCCTGAGTTGCAGGGGCTGCCGGAGGGCAAACAGGACGACAATGGCCACGTAGAACAGAAAAAACAGGATTAGAAAGGGCTCGGTGGTATTAAAAAACTCGGGCCGGTATGAGGTGTAGCCCCAGAACGAGGCGATCACGAACGTGAAGATGAAGCCGAGCAGGTTCAGGTTGCGCCAGGCCTTGAACCAGGCAATCCCGAGGATGCCGGCGTTGAGCAGGGCATAGTAGGAGAAGAGCAGCACATGGTTGCCGGTCTCGGTGGATAACAGAACCGGCGCCAGAAAGCCGCCCACCGTACCGATTACGGCCAGGGATCTGGCGTCTTGTAGAACCGCCAGGCAGCCGGCCAGTGCCACCAGCAGGATCATGACCGGCATGCCGAGACCCATGGGGAGCAGGTGATAGAGCTTGGCCGCGGCAAAGACGGTGAGATAGAGGATGCCGATGCCGCCGCCCTGCAGGATTAAACCGTAGAGCGGCTTGCGCAGCCGCAGCCGCCAGCCGAGGCCCAGCAGGCCCAGGCCGCCCAGGGCCACGCCGATCAGCCGGAATTCGATGGGCACCCAGTTGCGTTCGGCCGCATACTTGAGCAGGAAGGAAACCCCGAAAAAAAGTACGATGATTCCGACCCGCAGGACCACGTTGCCGGTAGTAAAAAACTCCTTCACCTGTTGGAAGAGACGCGACACAGCGTCCGGCTGGGCAGGCCCGGCAGAAGGTGGCGGCAAAATGTCTGCCGCTGCGGGCTTCGCCGGAAGGTCGATCGTCCGAGCGGAAATTATTCGGGGCTGAGCAACGGGCGCGGGTGAAGGCTGGCCCGGAATGTCCTCGGCCGGTAGTTCCTGCTCTGTCGGCCGGGGCGATCGGGAGGACCAGGACGTCGCCTGGGCCGCGGTAGCCGCAGCCGCGGTCAAGGTTTTTTTCACTGCCGGATCGGCCGTCGCGGCGGCCGACACCTTGCCGGCCCATTCCTCGAGTTTCCGGATTCGGTCCTGAAGCGTCAGAATCTTGTCCAGCAACAGGCCGATTACCAGGCCCGTCACCAGGCCAACAATGATACCACCTTCTTTAAACAGTATTCCGCCGAGGATCAACCCGGCAATTGCCCACAGCAAGTGTCGCACCCGCACCTCCACCGCAGGAGTTTATTTGTCAGGCATGTCATAAAGTTTCTTGAAGATATCCGGATAGAGTTTCCGGGCGCATTCCGGGCAGATACCGTGGGTGACCCTGGCTTCGGATGCGTCGCGGATATATTCTTCAAAGGCCACCCAGTTTCCCTTTGAGGTGCGGATGTCCCGACAGGAGGAGCAGACCGGCAGGAAGCCGGCCAACTCGCCGTTGGCGCGCAAGATATCCTGCATCCGGCGAAGCAGCCCTTCTTTTGCCTCGTCCTGCTGTTTGTGTTCAGTGATGTCCTGCAGGGTTTCAGTGACCGCGATCAGTTTGCCTGCCGCGTCATGGACCGGCGCCGCATCAAAAATGATATACCTTTTTTTGCCGCCGAGATTTTCGTACCAGCCTTCCGCGTAGAGTCCGTCCGGAATCAGGCTTGATCTGTTGAATACCTGGTATAATTGCGGCAGTTGATAAAAATCGCCGGTGATGACGATGTCGGCGAGGCAGGGCCGCTGTTCTTTGTAGAACGGCCGCCAGTGGTCGCTAGTGCCCAGCATTTCCTCGGCCTTGCAGCCGGTCAGTTTTTCACAGGCCCTGTTCCAGTAGATGATCTCACGGGCGGGGTTGATGACAAAGACGGCCACCGCGGAATTGTCGATAAAATCCAGTTCGTTCATTGCGAGTGTTTTCTTCAGTGAGGTTGTTTCTCTGGCTGCCACATGTTGTCGAATGCCATGTTACCGGAATTTCCTTGCGAAGGACAGAATTTTCAGCTTCAGGGCATCTGGTGAGGGGACCGGCCGCGGCGACACCGGCTCAATCCGGTTTCGCCGCCTTTATACGGTTGAACCGGCTCCGAAGTTCCTCTACCCTCTTCCGGTTCAGCCCCAGATCCGAAGAGCCGATTCTTGAGGCGGAGCGCACATGGATGACCATCCGGCCCGCGTCCATTTTCAACTCCAGGTCATCGACAAACCGGAAAACCTTTGTGGTGAAGGTCGCCCGCAGGTAGTCACTGCTTTCTTCTACGATCACGCCGCCAAGTTCCAGGATGGCGGCCCGCAG
>MGTE01000006.1:0-14294 GCA_001799275.1 Deltaproteobacteria bacterium RIFOXYD12_FULL_57_12 | reverse complement strand
TTCGCCGGGCTGCTCGCTGCAGACACAGTTGGGCGTTGCCGGGCACGGACGGAGTCGGCCGGCCGCCAGGCCTGTTTCTGCCACGGTCTTTGGAAAAAATGTCCGGCAGGCCAGCAGCAAGCCGCTGGCGATAGCTATTCCCAGGAGCCAGGAGGTCATTTTTTGCATTATTTTTTCTGAAATGTCAGTTTGTTGTCCTGCGCAGGATCAGACCAGAATAAGCGCAGAGTAGAATTTTGGATCATTATCCCAAGATTGTCTTAACGGGGCAAAGAAAAAAGAAAGGCGGAGGTGACACCCCCGCCTTTTTACTTCGGTTTCAATCCTGGAAAAATCTTATTTCAGAATCCGCATGCAGTCCTTACCGCTGAATGGTCTGTTGTTGAACTCCTCAAGCAGGTTACCGGTGATAGTCAAGGGCACCGTAGTCCCCGCCTGGCCGCTCAGGTCGAGGGCGGCCTCCACTGCCTGGTTGTCGAACTTCAGGGTCATATCCGGGAAGCCGTCGCCGTTTAAGTCGTGACAGTCGCACAGTTCGCCCGCAAAGGGAGTGGCCACATCTTCAAAATTCCAGCGGACTGGCGCCACGCCTGCCATGTCCTCCATGGTGAGTCTGACCGTGGCCGGGTCAATGGTGCTAACATCAAAGTCCGTGCTGCCGAGGATAGCGGCGGGAATAACGCCCAGACTCTTTGAGTTGTAGGGGTTGGGGCAGGAGCCGGGCTTGATGTCCACCGCTACCTTAAGCCTCGGTGACTCTACCACCCGTTCCAAGGTTAACAGAGTCCAGGAGGTGTTGAGGACTGAATCACCCCAGTCGCCTGGAGGCCAGGAGCCGTCGGCATTCTGGGTGGTGACGATGATGTCGGAAACCTCCGCGAACCAGTCGACATCCGTGCCGCCTACATCGATGGTGGCAACTCCCAGGGATTCAAGACCCTTCATCATGGCGAACATGGACTGGTAGTGGTTCCGGAAGCCGGGGTCCGTATTGGCATCGTTCCAGTGCCGGGCGATATAGGCGATGGCATCCTTTGCACGCTGGATAGCGGTGGTGTCGCCCAGCATGGCCATCTGAAACAGCAGGTTGCCGGTTTTGAGAATGTTTACCCATTCGCCTGACATCGTGTATCCGGAGCCGCCGTCATTGGGGCCGCCAGTCACATCGGTCTGGATGAAATCGATCCAGTTGTTCAGGCTGGGCAGAGCCGCGGCAATATCGACCCCAAAGAGCCTGCTGGCATAGACCAGGGCCATGGTGACGTAACCGGAATTGGAGTTGTCAGCCCAGTCCCATGTCGGTGTCGGACCGCCGTTCTCAATATTGTAACCCCAGCCGCCATTGGCGTTTTGGCCGGCCAGAAGATATCTGACCGCATTCTGGACCACCTGCAGGTAGGTTGTTGGGTCGCTGCACATCAGTTCCGGGTGGCGGCTGGCCGTAAGCGCCATGATGGCCAGTGAGGTGTTGTAGTTGGCGTGGTGATTGCCCTGGGCCGGCACATAGAATGAGCCGTCCGCCTGAACCTGGCTGCAGATGTAGCGGAGGCCGGCCACGATATTGGCATGGTATGCGAACTCCTCGGCAAGCGGGTCACCGTACAGCTCGTAGGCCCGGTCTTCCATCTTGAGTACGGCAAAGCCGGTGTAGGCTACCTGTTCCCATCCTCCCCAGGAGCCGTCCGGATTCTGCTGAGTGGCCAGGTAGGCGATTCCTCTGTCGATGGCCGCCTCGATTTGATCAGGCGTGGCGGCCCTGCTTTGGGATGCGCCGAGCATCAGCAGGCAGGTTGAGAAAAAAACAAGAATAACCGAAAAAAACAGGAACTTTCGTTTCATGGCAAATCCCTCCGAGACAGAAATTATTCAATATCTGGTGAGCCGATAGCCGATAAAGCGAGGTGTCTGTCAGACGGGCCGGATAGTATAGTATTAAGCGCGCAACCGTGGGGTGCTGTTTGTTGGTGTCTGCAATAACCTGCTGATCATGCGTTTTCGGCTTTCAGACAGATGAACGGACAAAAGAGAAAAAACAGGGGGTGGCGGACAGCCGCATTCAGCCTCCAGTGAATCCCCCTTCACCGGAGGCCGGATACCGGCAATTTTAGAATAACCTCTTTCATGGCCAGCACCTTGGTTGAAGGGGTGGTTGCGAAAGGTTGGAATCGAATAGGTTGTCGTAATCTTTATCGCACTTCGGAGAGCCTGTCAAACAAAATTAATTGCTAGGTTTTTTGCGGTGGACAACCGGCTGGAATGTCATGAAGAAACTGCGAACAGCCGGTCATTTGGTGTCATGTTTTTGGCAGGTATGGTTGTTAACCTGTTGAAAATATTTGGGGACAAAAAATGACCACTGCTCCATCAGCAGGTGGCAGGCCTGGTTGGTCTGTATTTTTTATCAAGTGCCTTGAAGAAGGCTGAATAAAAGGATGGCGTTCAGGCCGGTGATGAACAGCGCGATTCCCCACAGCACCGCCTTTTCAACCCCTTTGTTCCGGTGTTCCCCCATGACCTTCGCCGACGAGGTCAGCATGATCAGGGCGAGCAGGGTCCACGGCAGTTGGATGCTCAGCGCCACCTGGCTCCAGATCAGACCCTGGAAGGGGTCGGTCAGCAGGAGGATGAGCAGGGCTGCAACGCTTACGGAAATCAGCACGCCCAGCCGGGAGTGGTTGTCGTGCACATCGAGCGGTTCGCCGAACCAGCCGGCAAAAATGCTGCCGCCCGCCAGGGCCGAGGAAACCGCGGAGGAAAATCCGGCCATGAGAAGGGCCAGGGCAAAGACGCGGGCCGCGTTGTTGCCAAGCAGCGGCCGCAGTGTCGCCTCCGCCTGAGGCAGTTCCGTGACCGTGATGCCGTGGACAAAGAATACGGCCGCCGCCACGATGATCATGGCGCTGTTGATTGTCCAGCCGGCGATCATCGCCAGGATGGTGTCGATGTACTCGTAACGCAGATGTTTTCTGATGCTCTCCTCATCGCCCAAGTGCCACTCGCGGCTCTGGATGATCTCGGAGTGCAGGAAGATGTTGTGCGGCATGATCACGGCGCCGAGCACCGCCATGATAATGATGATCGAACCTTGGGGAAAGGCCGGCACGAAAAGTCCGTTGGCCGTGGCCTGCCAGTTGACATCGGCCAGAAAGATCTCATAGATGAAGGAGAGGCCGATCAGCGAGACAAAGCCGATGAGGTAGCGCTCAATGACCCGGTAGCCGTTGCTTAAGACCACCGCAATGATCGAAACGGCGGTGAGCAGGGTGCCGATGGAGAGCGGCATGCCGAAGAGCATGTTCAGGCCGATGGCCGCGCCCAGCAGTTCGGCAAGCGAGGTGGAAATCGAGGCCAGCATGGCGCTGCCTAAGAAAACAATTTTGGCCTTTTTACCCAGAAACCGGGAGATGGCCTCCGACAGGCAAAGGCCGGTGACAATGCCGAGGTGCGCCGCGTTGTGCTGCACCAGGATGAGGATGAGCGTTGAGACGGTCACCACCCAGAGCAGGCTGTAGCCGAACTGCGAGCCGGCGGCAACATTGGCGGCCCAGTTCCCCGGGTCGATAAAGCCGATCGTCACCACAAAGCCCGGGCCGACATATTTGAGGATTTCCAGGCCGCCCAGTTTCGGCGTATGTCCGGTAAAGAGCTGGCGAATGATTTTGAGCATGGGCGCGTTATTTGTTCTGGGAAAAATTAACCGCCAGCCATGAGACTGGCAAATTCCTCGGCCTCAATGGTTTCTTTTTCAAGCAAAACCGCTGCCACGTTATGCAGCAGCTCTTTTTTGTCGCGCAGGGTGACCAGCACCAGCTTCATCCGCTCGTCGAGCAGCAGCCGCACCTCTTCGTCGATCTGGCGGGCGGTCTGGTCGCTGATCTCCCGCTCCGGCATGAGGCCCTGATGCAGCAGAGGGCTGGCCTGCTGGCGGTAGGTGGCATGGCCCAGGGTGTCGTTCATGCCGTAGAGGGCCACCATACTGCGGGCGATTTCGGTGGCCTTCTGCAGGTCGTTCTGGGCGCCGGTGGTGATTTCGGAAAAGATGACCTCCTCGGCGGCCCGGCCGCCAAGCAGTACGTCGATTTTTTCCAGCAGTTCGGTGCGGGAGAGCAGGTAGCGGTCCTCGGTGGGCAACTGCAGGGTGAAGCCCAGCGCGCCGATGCCGCGCGGCACGATGCTGATCTTGTGAACCTTCTCGGCGGTCGACCGCAGGGCGGCGACCACGGCGTGGCCGGTTTCGTGGTAGGCGACAAACTTCTTTTCCCGTTCGTTCAGCACCCGGTTTTTTTTCTCGAGCCCGGCGATGATCCGGTCAATGGCCGCCTCCAGATCGGTCATTTCCACCTGTTCCTTGCCCTGGCGTACCGCCAGCAGGGTGGCCTCGTTGATCAGATTGGCAAGATCGGCGCCGGTAAAGCCGGGGGTGCGGCGGGCCAGGACCTCCAGATTGATTTCCGCGGCCAGCTTGACTCCCCGGGCGTGGACCTCCAGAATAGCCACCCGTTCCTTGAGGTCCGGTCGGTCCACCAGAATGTGCCGGTCGAAGCGGCCCGGCCTGAGTAACGCCGGATCGAGGATCTCGGGCCTGTTGGTGGCGGCGAGGATGATCACCCCCTTGTTTGGTTCAAAACCGTCCATCTCCACCAGCAGCTGGTTCAGCGTCTGCTCCCGCTCGTCGTGGCCGCCCATCATGCCGGTGCCGCGGGCCTTGCCGAGTGCGTCCAGTTCGTCGATGAAGACGATGCAGGGCGCGGTCTTGCCGGCCTGTTCAAAAAGATCGCGGACCCGGGCCGCGCCAAGGCCGACGAACATCTCGATGAAGTCCGAGCCGCTGATCGAAAAAAACGGCACGCCGGATTCGCCAGCCACCGCTTTGGCAAGCAGCGTCTTGCCAGTGCCAGGCGGGCCGACCAGCAGGATGCCTTTGGGAATCTTGGCACCGAGCCGGGTGAATTTATCTGGAGTTTTCAGGAACTCGATCACCTCCTGCAACTCCTGTTTGGCCTCATCCTGGCCAGCCACCGAGGCGAAGGTGATGTCCAGGTCTGTCTGGGCGATGATTTTCGCCTTGTGCTTGCCGAGGGTCATGATGCCGGCGCCGCCGGCCTGGCCAAAGCGTTTCATAAAGAACATCCAGATGCCGACGAAGATTACGGTTGGCACCACCCAGGAAAGAATCGCCTTGAGCAGGGTGTTTTCATTGGCCGCGATGATGTCGATGTTGTTCTTTTCAAAAAAATCGATCAGGTTCGGGTCGCCGACCCGCGGGGTTACATAGACCAGCTTCGGGAAGAGCGGCTCCTGCTTGCCGTCCTCGATTTTCTCAAAACCCTTGAGCCGGTCGTTGGAGATGACCACCGAGTTGATGGTCTTTTCGGTCACATGTTTTTTGAACTGGGTGTAAGAGACGTTTAAGACCTGCGGGGAGAGCCAGTTTTGGATGAACAGGAAGATGAGCGTGGCAACGAGGGCGTAGGAGAGGGAAAATGATGTTTTGTTCTTCATGGGCGGTTCCTCTGGTTCCTGGGGAAGGCGGTACTTTTGATAGGATACTACCAGATTGTCTCGTAATGGAAAACATCTTCGCCGGTTCACGTCAGGAAAAGACATTTCGACATTGACACCCTCTTCCGCCAGCGACTACAATGTCAACACCAAGAGGTGGTGATATCGCTGCCAGTAACATCAATATCTTGCAGGAGAATTTTTTAATGATGACGAGAAAATTGTCAGGTTTGATAACCGGGCTGCTGATCCTGGCCATGACGGCCGGCTGTAGTTCCGGCAGCAAAGAGGAAAAGGGTGCTGGCCAGACCGGCGGCAATGAGGCCCGCTATCTAACGGTGAAGGGTTCGGACACCATGGTGCATCTGGTCAGCACCTGGGCCGAGGCCTTCATGAAGGCCAAACCCGGCACCGAGATCTCGGTGACCGGCGGCGGCTCCGGCACCGGCATAGCGGCGCTCATCAACGCCACCACCGATATCTGCGCCGCCTCACGGGGGATCCAGGACAAGGAAAAGACCCAGGCCACCGCTAAGGGCGTGACGCCCAACGAGATTCCCGTGGCGCGCGACGGCATTGCCGTGATTGTCAACCGCGAGAATCCGGTGACTGAGCTTACCGTTGAGCAGATCGGCTCCATTTTTTCCGGCAAGGTGACCAGTTGGAAAGACGTTGGCGGCCCGGATCAGCCCATTCTGGTCCTGTCGCGGGAATCCAGCTCCGGCACCTACGTTTTTTTTCAGGAACATGTCATGAACAAGGCCGATTACACGGTACACGCCCGTTTTCTGCCGGGAACCTCGGCCGTGGTGCAGGCGGTGACCGCGGATCGCTGGGCCGTTGGTTATGTGGGACTTGGTTTTCTGGCCGAGGCGGGTGAAGGGATTCACGCCCTGCATGTCAAGGCGAATGCCGTCGCTCCGGCGGTCGAGGCCACCGAGGCTTCGGTCCGGGCCGGCGGTTATGCCATTGCCCGGCCGCTTTTTTTGTATACCAGCGGCGCTCCCGCCGGCCTGATCAAAGAGTTCGTTGAGTTCTGCCTTGGGCCGGACGGTCAGCGGATCGTCCGGGAAACCGGCTACGTGACCCTGCAGTAAGAGCAGTTATGTGGAAGGATAAGGCCGTGCATCTGTTGCTGCTGGGGGCTGCCTCCACCAGCATCCTGATTGTGCTTTTAATCTTCGTGTTCCTCGGCCGGGAGGCGGCGCCGTTCGTCAGCCATCCCGGCCTTGGCCGTCTTCTGGACAGTCAATGGATCCCGGTTTCCTTTCAGCAGGAGCGCTTCGGCATTCTGCCGCTTTTCACCGGCTCGCTGCTGGTGACCGTGCTGGCCATGGTTATCACGGTGCCCTTTGCGGTGCTGGGCGCCATCTATATCGCCGAGGTGGCGCATCCTACCGAACGGGAAATCCTGAAGCCGTTCATCGAGATTCTGGCCGGCATTCCATCGGTGGTGCTCGGGTTTTTCGGGCTTGTGGTGCTGGCGCCGATTGTTAAAGAAATATTTGGGCTCTCCTCCGGGCTGAATGCCTTGACCGGTGCCCTGTTGCTTTCTCTGATGGCGATTCCCACCGTGATCTCCATCTCCGAGGACGCGATCATGAGTGTGCCGAGCGTCTATAAACGGGCCTCTCTCGCCTTGGGCGCCACCCGGCTGCAGACCATCTGGCGGGTCACGGTGCCGGCGGCCCTGCCCGGCATCATTGCCGCGGTCATGCTTGGCATCGGCCGGGTGATTGGTGAGACCATGGCCGTCCTCATGGTGACCGGCAACTCGGCAGTGATCACGCTGTCGCCGCTTTCCTCGGTGCGGACCATGACCGCCACCATTGCCGCCGAGATGGGCGAGGTGCCGTTTGGCAGCGTTCACTATCAGGCCCTGTTCTGGGTGGGGATCGTGCTGCTCACTGTCACCTTCGGCCTCAACATCGTGGCCCAGCGGGTCCTCAAACGCTACGGGATGATGCAATGAGCGCTAACTTGCCAGAAAGGATTGCCTATCTGCTGCTGCGCCTGGTCACCTATTCCATGGTCGGCCTGGTGGGGTATATTCTGTTCGATATCATCCGGCACGGCTCTCCGGCGCTTACTTGGGAATTTCTGTCAACCATGCCGCGCCGGAGCGGGGCGGCCGGCGGTATTCTGCCAGCCATCGCCGGCACCCTCGCCCTGGTCGCCGGCACTATTGCCGTGGCCCTGCCGCTCGGCATCGGTACCGCCATTTTCTTAAGCGAATACGCCCGCCGTGACCGGTTCACCGAGATCATCCGGTTGGCGATTGTCACCTTGGCCGGGGTGCCGTCCATTGTTTACGGGCTGTTCGGCCTCGGACTTTTTGTTATTTTTCTGGGCTTCGGGGCCTCGATTCTGGCCGGCAGCCTAACCCTGGCCTGCATGGTGCTGCCCACCATCATCGTGGCCAGCGAAGAGTCGCTGCGCGCCGTGCCCCGCGGCCTGCGAGAGGCATCTCTTGCCCTGGGCGCCACCAAGTGGCAGACCATCCGCACCAATGTGCTGCCCTATGCCATGTCCGGCATGATCACCGGCTCTATCCTGGGGATCGGCCGGGCGGCCGGCGAGACCGCTCCCATTCTGCTGACCGTTGCCGCCTTTTATCTGCCCAAGCTGCCGAAGTCGGTGTTCGACCAGGTCATGGCCCTGCCGTATCATCTCTATATCCTGGCCACCCAGCATCCTGATGCGGTACGGGTCCGGCCCATGCAGTACGGTACCGCTTTAGTCCTGCTGCTCCTGGTTCTGGGGCTCAGCCTGGGCGCCGTTTTTGTCCGAATCCATTTTAGGAAGAAATATCGATGGTAAAAGAAAACATTGACCTCAAACAGTCGGAACTGGTGGTCAAGGCCCAGCATGTGAATTTTTACTACGGCAAGACCCAGGCCCTTTTTGACATTTCGGTGGAGGTCGGCGACCGGCGGGTCACCGCGCTGATCGGGCCGTCGGGCTGCGGCAAGTCGACATTTCTAAGAAGTCTGAACCGGATGAACGACATCATCGACGGTACCCGACTGACCGGCAAGATCGAAATCAACGGTGAGGATATCTACGGGCCTAGCGTCAACGTGGTCGAACTGCGGCAGAAGGTGGGCATGGTCTTTCAGAAGTCCAACCCGTTTCCCAAGTCCATTTACGACAATGTGGCCTACGGTCCCCGCGTCCATGGCCAGCGAGACCGTGCCCGGCTCAACGAGATCGTCGAGCAGAGCCTGACGCGGGCGGCGCTCTGGGAAGAGGTGAAAGACCGTCTGTCCGCCAACGCCCTGGGATTGTCCGGTGGCCAGCAGCAGCGGCTCTGCATCGCCCGGGCCCTGGCCGTGGAGCCGGAGATTCTGCTCATGGACGAACCGGCCTCGGCCCTTGACCCCAAGTCCACCACCCGCATCGAGGATCTGATCGGCGAACTGCGGGTTGATTATACCATTATCATCGTTACCCACAACATGCAGCAGGCAGCCCGGGTCTCGGACTATACCGCTTTCTTCTACGAAGGAAGTTTGGTAGAATTCGGGCTTACCAAGAAGATTTTCACCAAGCCGCGGGAGAAGCGGACTGAGGATTACATCACCGGCCGGTTCGGGTAGATCCCAGGAGAGGGAACATGTCCAAACATCTGCAGCGCGATATCGAAAAACTGAAGGCCAAGCTCATCCACATGGGCGAAGTCATTGAAGACCGGGTTTACCAGGCTACCATGTCGGTGATCAAGCATGAGCCCGCCATGGCCCAGGCGGTGATCAGAGGCGATGCCGAGATTGACGCGATGGAGGTCGAAATCGAGGAGGACTGCCTCAAAATACTGGCGCTCTACCAGCCGGTGGCCATTGATCTGCGCTTCATCATTGCCGTGCTCAAGATCAACAACGATCTGGAGCGGGTTGGTGATCTGGCGGTCAACGTGGCGGAGCGGGGCGCCTTTCTGGCGACCCAGGAAGGTTTCAAGATGGTCTTTGATGTCTACAAGATGGCAGTCAAGGCCGAGGGCATGCTCACCCGGAGCATCGACTCTTTGGTAAACATGGATGTCCGGCAGGCCCGGCAGGTCCGCGCCGAGGATGACGAGATGGACACCTTGAACCGCGAGATGTATGCCCTGGTTAAAGAGGTGCTGCCCCAGAACTCCGACCAGATGAACTGTCTGTTTCACGCCGTGTCCATCGGCCGCCATCTGGAGCGGATTGCCGACCATGCCACCAACATTGCCGAGGACGTGGTCTACATGGTGGAAGCGGAGATCATCCGCCACCGGCCCGAGGTGTTCGAAGAGTAGCCGCCGGATTTTGCCTGAAGAGGGGTAATCGTTCACCAGGGGCACTAAAAGGGGTACTGCTGTCCAGGAATTGTAAACGTTTACAAAGAGGGGAGAGAGGCGCGGATGCGTAGCGTTTTGCAGGGCAGGGCAAAAAAGGCCGGTTTGCCGCCGGGCTCTCTGATTCATGTTGGTGAACGGCGGGCGGAAACCGTCTCCGTCACGGTGGCTCACTACGATCAGGAGTCGTTCACCGAGACGCAGGTGCAGAATGCGGCTGATTGCCGCTCCTTTGTAAAACCCGATTCGGTAACCTGGATCAACGTCGACGGCCTCCACGAGGTCGCGGTTATCGAGGCATTGGGGAAAGAGTTCGACATCCATCCCCTTACCATCGAGGATATCCTCAACACCGGACAGAGGCCCAAGCTCGATATTCTTGACGAGCATCTCTATCTGGTGCTCAAGATGCACCGTTACGACGAGAAAACCGGCGGCATCAACGCCGAACAGGTGAGCTTGATCATCGGCCACGGATTTCTGCTCACCTTTCAGGAAACCGCTGGCGACACCTTTGAGGCGGTGCGCACCCGGCTGCGCACCAACCGGAGCCGGATCCGCAAGCAGGGCGCCGACTATTTGGCGTACACCCTGCTGGATTCGGTGGTGGACGGCTATTTTTCCGTGTTGGAGCGGATCGGCGAGGAGATTGATGGGCTGGAGGACGAACTGATGGCAACGCCCGACACCCGGACCCTGCATCGCATCCATTTTTTGAAGCGGGAGATGTTGCTGCTCCGTAAGTCGGTCTGGCCGCTGCGCGAGGTGTTGAGCGGCCTGCAGCGCAACGACACCCCCTTGTTCGGCGACGGCATGGCCATGTATCTGCGGGATCTCTACGACCACACCATCCAGGTCATCGACACCACCGAGACCTTCCGGGATATGACCGCCGGTATGCTGGACATCTATCTCTCCAGCGTCAGCAACCGGATGAACGAGGTCATCAAGGTGCTGACTATGTTCGCGGTGATCTTCATTCCGCTGACCTTTATCGCCGGGCTCTACGGCATGAATTTCAACACCGGGGCGAGTCCGTACAACATGCCGGAGCTCAACTGGTATTACGGCTATCCCTTTGCCCTGGGCCTGATGACGGCGATCGGTCTGGCCATGGTGGTATTTTTCAAGAAAAAGAACTGGTTTTGAACGAGTTTGCCTAACAGGGAGCCCGCATGGATTTCCGGACATTATTCGAGCCGCAGACCATGGCGATCATCGGGGTTTCCCTCTCCAATGACCGCCATCCGGCCAACGTCATTTTCAGCAAGAACAAGCTCCGCTATCCGGTGCGGATCTACCCGATCAACCCCAAGGGCGGCCTTTTGCAAGGCGAAAAGGTGTATGCCAGCATCCTTGACGTGCCGGATAAGGTCGATCTGGCGGTTATCGCGGTCCGGGCCGAACAGGTGGCCGGCGTGCTGGCCGATTGCATCGCCGCCGGGGTGCGCGGCGTCATCGTTATTTCCGGCGGCTTTGCCGAGAGCGGCCGGACCGACCTCCAGGCACAGCTGGCGTCCATGGCCGCCAAGGCCTGGCTGCCGATGATCGGCCCTAACTGCCTGGGCATCTACTCGCCAGGTCATGTGGACACCTTTTTTCTGCCAAGCGAACGGATGGTGCGGCCGGAGGCCGGCGCGGTGGCCGTGGTCAGCCAGAGCGGCGGCATCCTGGTTGATCTTTTGGTGAAATTCGCCGAAGAGGGAATCGGTCTGTCCCGGGCGATCAGCATCGGCAACAAGGCCTTGGTCCGCGAAAAACATCTGCTCGACTATCTGGTCGGCGATCCTGCCACTAAGGTAATCACCTTTTACGTGGAGGGGTTTGCCGAAAACGAGGGCCGGGAGTTCGTGCAGGCGGCGGCGCGCAGTCCCAAGCCGGTGATCGTTCTCAAGGCCGGCAAGACGCCGGGCGGCAGCAGGGCGGTCTCCAGCCATACCGCCTCGCTGGCCGGCGACTATGCGGTGTTTTCGGCGGTACTCGCCCAGCACGGCGTGGTGGAGGCCAGAAACGAATTCGAGCTCATCAATTTCTGCGGCTCACTGAGCTGTTACCAGGAGACCATCGGCAACCGGATCGGCATCATTACCAGCAGCGGCGGCCATGGCGCCCTGGCCGTGGATACCTGCTCCCGGCACGGACTGGAAACGCCGGTATTTACCGAGGCGTTGCAGACCACGATTCGGCAGCGGCTTTCAGCGAACGTCCAAGGAATCGCCGCGGTTGGCAACCCCATTGATCTGACCGGCAGTGCGGTGGAGGACGACTTCGTGGCCGCGACCGAGGTGCTTTGCGATGTCCCGGATATCGACTGCATTATTGTGCTGCTCCTGCCCTATCTGCCCGGCATCTCCTCGGACCTGGGCGCCCGGCTGAGCCAGGTGTACCGCCGGGAGCGCAAGCCGCTTATTGCCTACGTACCCCATATTGAAAAGTATAAAATGCTGATCGAGGGTTTTTCGCTGAACCGAGTGCCGGTCTCCTCGTCCATCGATGGTGCAGTGCTCATGGCCGATGCGTTGAGGAGGTGCAAGGCATGCTGAACCCTGCAATGACGGAGATTTTTGAAGCCGGCCGGGCCGCCGGCTGGATTCTGGAGCCGGAAGCTAAAACCCTGCTGGCCGCCGCCGGCCTGGATGTGCCCCGCTTCGCCAGGGCCGACAACCTGGAAGCAGCCCTGGCCGCTGCTTCGCAAATCGGCTATCCGCTCGTCGCCAAGGTTGTCTCTCCCGGAATCATCCACAAGTCGGACGTTGGCGGTGTCGTGGTCGGGGTAGGGAACGACGGCCAATTGCGCGAGGTTTTCCAGCGGTTTCGGACTCTGGACCCAGGCGCCGCCATTTTAGTGGAGGAGATGCTGCCCCGGTCCGTTGAGCTGATCGTTGGCGCCAAGATCGATTACCAGTTCGGGCCGGTTATCCTTCTGGGAATCGGCGGCACCGGTGTCGAGATTTATCAGGATACCGCCATCCGCATGGCGCCCCTGAAGGAGAGCGATGTCCCGGCCATGATAAGGGGCCTCAAGGGACGGCGGCTGCTTGAAGGCTACCGGGGCAGCGCGCCGGTTCATCCGGCAAGCCTGGCCCGTCTGCTGCTCGCCTTTTCCGGCCTGGTTATGGAGGTGGCCGACCGGATCGAGTCCATCGACCTGAATCCGGTACTCTGTTTCCAGGAACGCTGCGTGGTGGCTGACGCCCGGATTATGCTCCGGCGGCCGTGACGCAGGCATGGTCAGGGGGCAGCAGGGCGGAATAACCAGAAAACCTGCTAATCAGTGGTGGCTTTGGGCGCCGCGTCGTTCCAAACCACGAGAAGCAGACCGGGGATGCCGACGAAATCCTTGCGGTTGCGGGTCAGAAGGCGGAAGCCGTGCTGCACGGCCTGACTGGCAAGCCAGAGATCCTGCATCCGATAGCGGTGCGAGATGCCATTCCTGGAGAGTTGGGCCGCGAGGTCGCCGAATATCTCGCCACTGCTCTCGTCGATCATGAGCAAGGGTTTCTTTTTCAACCGGCTGTAAGCGGTCTGGATTACACAGGGAGATTGTCTCATGGACGGAGCAAAGCGCGAATTCCCGCATCTGCCGGAACGGCTGGCAGGCCTGGAAGAGCTGGCCGAGAATCTGTGGTGGTGCTGGCATCCAGCCGCACGCATGACTTTTAAGCTGCTGAACCGCCAGGTCTGGAAGGAGAGCATTCACAACCCGGATAAAATGCTGCGGGATCTCCCCCTGGAGGTTTTGGAACGGGCGGCTGCCGACCCGAAATATCTGCGCCACTACGACGTGGTCCTCTCCCAGTTCCACAAATACATGGAACGCCATATCTGCCCCATGCTCCGGCACGTCTGCGAACCAGACACCCCGGCCATTGTTTATTTTTCAGCGGAATACGGCCTGCACCACTCGCTGCCGTTCTATGCCGGCGGTCTGGGTTTTCTGGCCGGCGATTATCTTAAAGAATGCAGCGACCTCAACGTCCCCCTGGTGGCGGTGGGCTTCATGTACCCGGAAGGCTACGTGCAGCAGCGCATCAGGGAGGACGGCTGGCAGGAGAGCCGGCAGCAGATTCTCGACCGGGAGGCCGCGTCCATCTCCCGGGTGCTGGATGCTGACGGCCGGCCCTTGGAGGTGAAGGTGCCGCTCATTGATCCGCCGATCTATGTCACGGTCTGGAAGGTGGCGGTGGGCCGGGTCTCGCTCTACCTGCTTGATACCGACATCGAACGCAACGACCCGTGGAACCGCAGCATCTCGGCCCGGCTTTACACCGGCGACCTGGAGCAACGGCTGCGGCAGGAGATCGTTCTCGGCATCGGCGGCACCGAGGTGCTTGAGGTGCTGGGCATCAGGCACGCGGTCCTGCATTTGAACGAGGGCCATGCTGCCTTTGCCCTGTTGGAAAGAATCCGCGACCGGCTGCTCGCTGGCGCCGATCTTGAGACGGCCATGGAACAGGTGCGGAAGACC
>MGTE01000005.1:34269-35465 GCA_001799275.1 Deltaproteobacteria bacterium RIFOXYD12_FULL_57_12 | reverse complement strand
ACGTGCGCCGCCATTTTGGCGAACGAAGCGACCCTAGATTGCGGCGGCACATCGCGATCGAGGCCGTGAGCGAAGTGGCGCGTCCCGTGGGCTTTTCGGTGCTGATTATCGTCATCGTCATGATCCCTCTCTTCTCCTTGCAGGGGATCGAGGGGAAAATGTTCGCGCCGCTGGCGGCGACGATGATTATCGCCATTCTCGTCTCCCTCATCACCGCGCTGACGTTCGTGCCGGTGGCCGTGGAATGGCTGTTGCAGCAGGCTCCGGAGAAGGAGTTCCGCATCGTCAAGGGTGTTCACCACGGCTACCTTGCCCTGCTCGATGGCGCCCGCAAAGCCCGCTGGGTGACGCTCGCCTTTTCCGCCGTCATCCTCGTCGTTGCCGGGTTTGCCGCCACGCGGATCGGCACCGAGTTCATCCCGAACCTGGATGAAGGCGCGATCGCGATCAACGTGGTGCGGCTGCCCAACGCCTCGCTCGATGGCTCGGTCAGCGTCAGCGGCTTCATGGAACAAAGGCTGCGCGAGACCTTCCCCGAGGTGACCGCGGTCGTCCGCAAGACCGGGCGGGCCGAGATTTCCGAGGACCCGATGGGGCCGGAGCAGACCGACCTGCTGATCATGCTTAAAGATCGCAAGGAATGGACCACGGCGAAAACCAAGCCCGAACTCGTTGCCGCGATGCAGCGCGAACTCGGCAAGATTCCGGGGATAAAGCTTTCCTTTTCCCAGCCGATCGCGCTTCGGGTCAACGAACTGATCTCCGGGGTTAAAAGCGACCTCGCCGTGAAGATCTACGGCGAGGACATCGCTCTGCTTAAGGGGTTTGCCGACCAGGCGGCCGCTCGCCTCGGCAGCCTCCGCGGGGCCCACGATGCCCGGGTCGAGCAGGTCTCCGGCATGGAGCAGATCGAGATCACCCTGGATCGCCCGGCGATGGCGCGCTACGGCATCAGCGTCGCCGACGTCAACGAGACAATCGAAACAGCGCTCGCCGGCACCGAGGCCACCCGCGTAGTCGAGGGGCAGCGGCGGGTCGCGGTCGTAGTCCGCTTCCCGGCTTCGGCACGCGCTGACCTGGATGCGGTCGGCCAGATTCTGTTCACCGGGGTGGGCGGGGCGCTTGTGCCTCTTACGAAAATAGCGACGATCGCCACTGTCGAGGGACCGGCCCAGATCAGCCGGGAAAAGGGCATG
>MGTE01000005.1:21954-34233 GCA_001799275.1 Deltaproteobacteria bacterium RIFOXYD12_FULL_57_12 | reverse complement strand
CGCGGCCGCGACCTCGGGGGTTTCGTGGCCGAGGCACAGAGCCACCTCGCAGGGCTTGAGTCCAGCCTGCCCCCAGGATATTTTCTGGAGTATGGCGGCCAGTTTGAAAACCAGCAGCGGGCCATGCGCCGGCTCTCGGTTGTCGTGCCGCTGGCCTTGACGCTGATCTTTATCCTGCTCTACATGGCGCTCGGTTCCTTCCGTGATTCGCTGTTGGTCATCCTCAACCTGCCCTTCGCGCTCGCCGGCGGCGTTTTGGCGATCGTGGCGATCGGCATGCCGCTCTCGGTCTCCGCAGCCGTGGCCTTCATCGTGCTGCTCGGTATCGCGGTGCAGAATGGCGTGGTGCTCATCACCTTCTTCCGCCAGTTGCGCACCGAAGGCCGTTCGGTCGAAGAGACCATCCGCACCGGCTGTGACCTGCGTTTTCGTCCCCTGGTCATGACCGCGCTCTGCAGCTTCATCGGCCTGGTGCCGATGCTCTACGCCTCGGGTTCTGGAGCCGACATCCAGAAGCCGCTGGCAGTCGTCGTGATGGGAGGGTTAGTCACCTCGACTTTTCTGACACTCATCGTCCTGCCGACGATCTACGAGTGGCTCGAAAACCGAAAAAATGCAACCGATACGGAGGTCGCACCATGAAACATGTAATCGCGTTCATCAAACCGCATCAGCTCTCGCGGGTAGCCATGGGCCTGCGGGACATTCCGGGGTTGACCGGGATGAGCATTGGCAAGGGGCAGGGCTTCGGGCGCGGACGCGCCCAGGGCGCGCCGCGCCGCATTATCGAGGATGAGATGGCCTATATTCCGCATGTGCGTATCGAAGTCTTCTGTAGCGACGAGCGGCTCGAAGATGTGGTGGCCTGCATCTCAACCAACGCCCAGACCGGCCTCGCCGGCGACGGTAAGATTTACGTCACGGCAGTGGTCGAAGCGGTGCGGATCAGCAACGGCGAGCGCGGCGCGTCCGCGGTCTGAGGGGGTCGCGGTGCGAAATGGGGTGGTACTCATCGACTTTTTCCGGCAACGGCGCGACACAGGCCTATGGTCCTTGGTCTAAACCCCGGTGTCGACATCCAAAAACCACTGACGGTGGTGGTCGCCGTGGGCGGGATCATCACCGCCACCATTCTGACCATTGTGGTGCGGCCGTTACTCTATGGTTGGCAGGAGAGTAGGTTTGACGACCATCAGGGGGCTGGAGTGCCCGGTCGCAAGGGGGCAGATTTTGCAAATCCGCTCTTGACGCCTCGCTTGTTTTTTCGTTAAAAAACGCATGGTCAGAAAACCACGGGTACACTGCCATGGTACTCTCTCCCATGTCATCGTCGGGGCGCCTTACCGTCGGCGGACGGCCATCGGCAGCCCATATGAAGTAAGGAACCATAACGAAATGCGCACTATCTTATTGTCGGCCGGCATGTTGTTTTGCAGCAATGTCTTCATGACCTTTGCCTGGTATGGCCATCTGAAGAATCTTTCCAGCAAGCCATGGATCATCGCCGCTTTAATCAGCTGGGCAATCGCCCTTTTTGAGTATTTAATCCAGGTGCCGGCCAACCGGGTCGGCTTTCAGGTCATGAACCTCGGCCAGCTCAAGATCCTCCAGGAGGTAATCACTCTGGCTGTCTTTGTGCCATTTTCCGTGTTCTTCATGAAGGAGGAGTTCCGGCTGGATTTTCTGTGGGCCGGTCTCTGCATCCTGGGGGCGGTTTTTTTTATCTTCCGGCAAAGAATTCTGGGCGCATAACGCCGTTGTCCGCGGAGTGCGGCCCGTTGATGCTGCGTCGGCGGGTCGCGGCCTGCTCATTCTTTCCGACCGGGTTGCGCCGGCGGGCATTGCTTGCTTCAGCAGCTGTCCGGCGGTTCTCCGTGGCGCTTGACGTTGTTTTGGCCGCCGTTGGCATGCGCTTTGAGTTCATGGTTCATGGTCTCCTCCCGTTTTTGCCTCTATCCATTCCATTTATCATCGCCGCGCTGGCGAGCTTCCGCAGGGATTGCCGGCGGGTTGCTTCGATGCCTGCCGTTGCGGCATAGCGACTGTTCAGGTCAAGCAGACCGGCATTGAACCGGTCGAGAAAAAACAGGCCGTTGCTCGACGGCAGTTCCGCCTCGGGCGGAAAGTTGAGCGGGCAGACCGAAACCTCGATGGTTTGCTGGGCCGGGTCGATATGGGCGATGGGCAGGCCGTGCGTCCGGCAGATCAGCGGCCGGGCGTCATAGATGGCGCAGAGGTGGTCGATGAGAAACGGGCAGTGGTCGCCGGGTTTGGCGGCATTGGCGCGGATCGCGATCTGCGTTTCCAGTGGCAGTCCGGCCGATGCCAGGTCGATGCGCGCCGCTTCGAGGGGCAGCACGGAGAAATCCCGGCAGCAGTCGTCGCAGCCCGGCCGGCAGCGAATGCGGCCGCCGAGCATGGCCAGCAGGCGTGCTGTTTCCTCGGCCAGAAGCCGGAGGATAATTGCGTCGTATTCGCACGTAATGTCCATCTGTATGCTACTCCCGATGTCTGTTGAAGCGAAGCTCAACCATACCATGCCGGCCGCCCGAAGAGAAGATTGATGGATTCGTAAAAATCAGGTCGGCATGGCAAACAGCGATAATCCGTGGTAGGTTGTCGGCAGCAGTGCGGAAGGCGGTACGGCGGGCCGGGCCGGAAATCCTGCCGCAGCAGAGTTTTTTGTTTTAATGAGTTGTCTCTGCGAACTCTGCGTCTCGGCGGGATGTAACGATTTTTTGCAAGGCCATCAACAGTAACGGCGGACCATGGAACAGCATTCCCTAAAAACAGGCCATGGCAAACGGCCGCGTACTACCGGGGCGTCGACAAGCAAGCGCTTCCGGCTCACCTTGGAGTATGACGGCACCAACTACAGTGGCTGGCAGAAACAACTCGACGCCAGCACGATCCAGGGTTCGCTCCTGGCTGCCGCCGCTGAGATCTTCGCCGGCCAGGCGGTCGATATCCAGGGCAACGGTCGGACCGATGCCGGGGTGCATGCCCTGCGTTATACGGCCCATTTGGCCGTGGCCACCGAGCTTGAACCGCCGGCCATCCACCTCCGGTTCAATGACCTGCTGCCCAAGGATATCGTAGTGCTGGCCGTGGAACGGGCCCATCCCGACTTTCATGCCCGGCACAGCTGTCTGGGCCGGAGCTATTTATACCGGATCTCCAGGCGGAAGACCGCCTTTGGCAAGCGGTATGTCTGGTGGGTGAAGGATCGGCTCGATCTGGCCGCCATGCGCGAGGTAGCGCCGCTCTTCGAGGGGATGCACGATTTCGTGTCGTTTGCTGAAAGGCAGGAGCTAAAAAAGTCCACCAAGGTGCTGGTGCACCGGGTCGCCCTCTGGGAAGACGGCGAGACGATCGTCTGCCAGGTGGTCGGCTCCCATTTTTTGTGGAAGATGGTGCGCCGGCTGGTCGGCATCCTGGCGGCGGTCGGCCGCAAGCAGCTTACGGCCGACGATATCCACCGTTTTCTGGAGGAACGATCAGACCAGCCGGCCGGGTTCACCGCCTCGCCGTCCGGGTTGTTTTTCGAGCGCGCCTTCTATGCCGAGGCCGAACTTGCCGACTTCCTGCGGACCGACCCGGCTGCGGGGAGCGGGCGATTTTTTCTGTAATAACTATGGAGGATGACAGCTAGATGGAAATGTATCTGATGCTGGCCATGGCCGTTGGTCTGGCCGGCGGCATGGCGGTGATCTGGGTTGTCATGGGCAACAGGCTGCGACTGGCCGAGGAGCAGGCCCGTGCCGCCGGGCAGGCGGCGGCCGAGCGTCTGCTGGAGCGGGAGCGGCAGATCGAGGAGTTGCGCACCGAAGGCCGCCGGCTTCGGGACGAGGCGGTGACGCTGCGTGACCGGCTACAGGAGGAAACTGCCAAACGGGCCGCGGCCGAGGAGAAGGCCGGCCGGATCCCGGCCATGGAACAGGCCATGCAGGAGAAAAAGGCGTCCGGTGATGCCCTGCGGACGGAGAATTCTGACCTGCGGACCAGGCTCGCGGAACTGGAAACCAGGCTTGTTGAGGAGCACAAGCGGGCCGAGGAAAAGCTCGCCCTGCTCGCCGGGGCCCGCGACCAGATGAAACTGGAATTTCAGAATCTGGCCCAGAAGATATTTGAGGAAAAGGGGCAGAAATTCACCGAGCAGAACAAGACAAACATGAACACCGTGCTCACCCCCATGCGGGAACAGCTGGCCGAGTTCAAGAAACGGGTCGAGGATGTCTACGAGAAGGAGTCCAAGGATAGGTTGTCCCTTTTCCACGAGATCAGCAATCTCAAGGTACTCAACCAGCGGATCAGCACCGACGCGGTCAATCTGACCAATGCCCTCAAGGGCCAGAGCAAGACCCAGGGCGCCTGGGGCGAGGTGATTCTCGAACGTATCCTTGAGAATTCCGGGCTACGCAAGGGCCGGGAATACGAGAGCCAGGGCAGCTTTGTCAGCGAGCAGGGCCGGCAGCAGCGGCCCGACGTGGTGGTGCATCTGCCCGAGGGCAAGGATGTGATCATCGATGCCAAGGTCTCGCTTACTGCCTATGAACGCTACTGTTCGGCCGCGAGCAGCGAGGAGCGGGATCGCGAACTCAAACTGCACGTCGTCTCGCTCCGCGCCCACGTCAAGGGGTTGTGCGAGAAGAACTACAGCAGCCTGATCGGAATCCGCTCTCTGGATTTCGTGCTCATGTTCCTGCCCATCGAGGGCGCCTTTCTGGCCGCCCTTGACCAGGACCCGGAAATGTTCAACGAGGCTCTTTCCAGAAACATTCTGCTGGTTTGCCCTTCAACCCTGCTCGCCACCCTGCGCACCATCCAGAATATCTGGCGCTACGAGGATCAGAACCGCAACGCCATGGAAATCGCCAGAAGGGCGGGCGGACTCTACGACAAATTCGTGGGGTTCGTTGAGGCGCTGGAGGACGTCGGCCAGAAGATCGGCAAGGCCCGGGAGGCCTACGATACCGCCCACAAGCGGCTGGCGACCGGCCGCGGCAATCTGATCAACCAGGCCCGGGAACTGGAGTCGCTCGGGATTAAAACTCAAAAATCCCTGCCCCAGGAGTTGGTCAACCAGGCAACCGCAGAGCAACAGCATCTTTTTGAGAAAGAGCCACCTTCCTCGTGAGTTGCGGCGGATTTTTCGTTCTGCGAACGGTTTACGGGTTCAATTACGCCAGCGATTCAGGCGCTTTTTGTCGAGCAGGCTGGCTCCCTGGTAGTAGGCGATGGCCTCCCGGCCCTGTTTTTCGTCGTTGGTTCGTTCCTCCTGAGTCGCGTCCTGCGCCGTTTCGCGGAGCACCTTGTATTGGCGCATCTGTTGGCGAACATCAAGGATCGTCAGATTATCGCCTTTCAGGTAGCCCAGTTCCTGGTAGGTGCTGATGAAGGCGCGCGGCGTGAAATCGGCGGCCAGAATGTCTTTGCCGAAGAATTTGCTCGGATAACTCCAGTGCAGCAGGCCGAACAGGGTCGGCGCCAGATCCACCTGGCTGGCCAGGGAATCGTTGACGCCAGGAGCCACAAGCCCCGGGGCATAAACGATCAGAGGGATACGGTAGCGGTATACCGGCATGTCCAGGCGGCCGGCACTGCCGGCGCAATGGTCGGCGACAAACACGAACACGGTGTCGCTAAACCAGGGGTGATGGCGCGCCTCATCCAGAAAGGCGCCGATGGCATAGTCGGCGTATTTAACCCCGCCTTCCCGGCCGGTGCCGGACGGGATGTCGATCCGGCCGGCCGGATAGGTGAAGGGCCGATGGTTTGAGGTGGTCATCACATAGCCGAAGAACGGCTTGCCTTGGGCATGGGAGCGGTCGATTTCACGCACCGTGCGGTGCAGGATATCCTCATCGCAGGCTCCCCAGATGTTGGCAAAGGAGATCTCGCCGGCGTCCAGATCGCTGCGGTCGATGACCTCGAAACCGTTGCCGCTGAAAAAGGCATTCATGTTATCGAAGTACCCATAGCCGCCGTAGAGAAACCTGGTGTCATAGCCCTTGTCGCGGAAGATGAAGCCCATGGAAAACATGTTGCTGTTATCCGGTCGCTTGACGATGGAATGTCCCGGGGTCGGCGGCGTTGACAGGGTGACCGCCTCCATGCCCCGCACGGTCCTGGTGCCGGTGGCGTAAAACCGGTTGAACAGCAACCCCTGCCGGGCCAGCCGGTCAAGATTGGGGGTCAGCCCCTGGCTGTTGCCGAAGACGTCGAGAAATTCGGCGCTCATGCTCTCCATCATGACCAGCACGACGTTGTAGCGTTTCTCCGGACCCGGCGCAACAACAGATCGCGAGAGGTCGGCACCTGTCCCATGCAGGAACGAACTGCTTTCGGTCCGGAGCAGACCGTGCAGGCTGGTATAAACGGTCTTTTCATCCAGGGTCCGGTAAAACGTGCCGTAGTCAAGACTGTTGTGACGAAAAGCAGCGAAGAGCTGGTAGAGGCCGTTGCCGGCCAACTCCTGCTCGTAGCGGTTGGAGAAGACATGAGCAACAGTGTTATCCGTTGCCAAGAAACTGAGAAAGGGCAGGAGAAGAAAAAACAGGCCGGCAACCAGCCGGCCGGCAAAGCGACCGGGCAGGCAACCCCGCAGTTCTTCGGCAAGAAGTGCTGCGTGAACGCGCCGCCGGCCGGCGACCGAAAGGGCCAGGGTCACTGCCAGGACAACGCTGAGCAGGAGCGGCACCGGGTATGATTCGCGGATGTTGCCGAGCACCTCCTGGGTGTAGACCAGATAGTCGACAGCAATGAAGTTAAACCGCACCCCGAACTCTTCCCAGAAGAACCATTCGGCCAGGGCGGAAAAACCCATGAGGTAGAGGCAGGAGAAGAAGAACGGATAGAGCAAAAGCCGCAGCCGGCGGCTGGCAAAAAGACTCTGCGGCATAACCATGAGGGAAAGCACAAAGGGAATGGCGGCATAGAGGCCGCTGACCAGATCATAGTAGAGGCCGATGCCGAAGATGCCGCCGAGGACAAGCGGGGTGTGGTCGATCTGCGGCCAGCTGCGTATTGTCAGTGCCAGCCTGATAAAAAAGGCATAGAGGCAGTAGAAGGTCAGCAGGTGCCGGAGGAGCCGGAAACGGGGGGGGATGCCCGGAAAGGAGAAAAGCGGGCGGACCAAGGTGGGGAAAGGATGCAAGCGGGTGGCAAGTATCTGCTGGATGAATCTGGGCATAACATCGTTTGTTGCATTTAAAGGAAAATTGGGCGTCGGCCATGAACCAGGCGCAGTCGCGCTGGCAAACGTGAAAAACTGCTGTCGGCGGAGAATAACAGGAGATGATTGCCGGAACGTTGCGCCAATCTTACAGATTGGAAAGGTTCTGGCCTGTTCGTCCCGCGTAACCGTTCGCCAGGGACATCAAAGGGGAGGCTTCTGGAAAGTGTAAATTTTTACTGGGCCGCCGGCGACTCCAGGGGCCAGAAAACAGTGAAACGGGAACCGAGGGCCGGATTGCTGGCCACCTCGATCCGGCCGTGATGGGCCTGAACTACGGCCCTGACCAGGCTGAGCCCGAGGCCGAGGCCGCGGTGGGAACGGCTGGCATCACCGCGATACAGCCGATCGAAGATGTGGGGCAGGTCCTGGGGGGCGATGCCGCCGCCGGTGTCTTCGATCACCAGCCGCATTTCAGTGCCGGTCCGGGTGGCGGCGATGGCGATGCGGCCACCGGTCGGCGTATATTTGAGCGCGTTGTCGAGCAGGTTGGCAATGACCTGGCGCAGGCGGCTGGCATCGGCCACGGCCTGGAGGTCCGCCGGCGCCGCTGCCGCGACGGTTATGCCCTTTTCCTCGGCAACGTACTGGTAGAGTTCCACCACCTCGGCCAGCAGCGGAGCGATGGAGACGGTCTGCAACTGCAGACGCATGACGCCGGTTTCCGCCTCGGAGATATCCATCAGGGTGTTCAGCATGGTGACGATCCGTTCGGACTCCTCGGCGCAGTCCATCAGGGCCTCGCGCAGGACGTCGGCATCGCCTTCCGCCTGGAGGACGGTCTCGATGCCGGCCCGCAGGCGGGTAACCGGCGTGCGCAGGTCATGGGCCACATTGTCGAGAGCGGCCCGCATGCCGGTGATCAGCTGCTCAATCTTCTCCAGCATGTTGTTGAAGAGACGGATCAGCTCGTCAAGTTCGTCACCGGTCTGCCGGGACGGCACCCGGGCATCAAGTCTGCCGGTGTCGATGCTGCGGACGGTCTGGATCAGGTCTCGGACCGGCCGCAGGGCGCGGAAGGCCAGAAAGAACCCGCCGCCAAAACCGATCAGAATCACCGGCAGCATGATCCCCGCAAAGATTCGCCGGAAATGTTCAAGCAGGGTCTGGCGTTCTTTCGAGTCCTTGCCGACCTGCAGCAGAAATCCGCCCTGCAGCCGGCGGCTGACGATCTCAATGTCGACACTGCCGTCGTTTATTGGCAGCACACTCCACTTCTCCCCGCTCTCGCTCGGGCCGGGGCCGGGCCCAGGCGGATAAGCGTCGGCGGCCAGCTGCCACTGCGCCGGGAAGGTGGCAAGCAGGGTCTTGTTTGCCGGGTCGGCCACCCGCACGAAGAAACCGCTTTCGGCGTTATGGGATTCCTCCAGGCGGATTTCATCAAGCATCGCCGGCCGGCCGCTCTCCTTCTCTTGCAGGGCATATTCCTGCAGCTTGGCCTGGACCATATTGCGGTCCTTTTCCACAATTGCGGCGCGGAGCGGGAAAAAGACAAGGGTGAAGAGCAGCAGGGAGCTGGAGATGAAGATCGTCGAGTACCAGAGGGCCAGCCGGAATCCGATGGTTTTCGGCAGGCGATCAATCGCCTTTGAGAACATAGCCGACTCCACGGATGGTCCGGATCAACCGGTGGTCGAATTCCCGGTCGATCTTGTTGCGTAACCGGCAGATCAGCACATCAACCACATTGGTCTGCGGATCAAAACTGTAATCCCAGACATGTTCAAGGATCATGGCCTTGGAAACCACCCGGCCCTGGTTGTGCATGAGATACTCGAGCAGGGCAAACTCACGGGGCTGCAGATCGATTTTCACGACGCCGCGCCAGACCTCCCGGCGCAACTTGTCAAGAGAGAGATCAACGACCTTCAGGGTGGTGGCCTCCGGTGTGCTGCTCGTCCGCCGGATCAGGGCCTGCACCCGGGCGAGCAGTTCGGAAAAGGCAAAGGGTTTGGTGAGATAATCGTCGCCGCCGGCCTGCAGCCCCCGGACTCGATCCTCGACCGAGCGTTTGGCGCTTAAGATGAGTACCGGCGTATTGATCTGCTGGCGGCGCAGTTCGTCAAGCAGGGCCAGGCCGTCAAGCCGGGGCAGCATGATGTCAAGGATGGCGGCATCGTAGGGTTCGTTGAGGGCCATGGCCAGGCCGTCTTCACCATTGACGGCCAGGTCGACGGCAAAGCCTGCCTGCCGGAGGCCCATGCCGATGAATGAAGCGATTTTTCCGTCATCCTCTACTACGAGTATGCGCATGCTCTGTGGTTGACAAGGTTATGGAGTTGTGATTTGCGGGCAGACTCAGCACAACATACGGTGATTGGCCGGGGAACGCAAGGATGTATTCCCTGTCAGTAGAGGAAGGGCGGGGAGAGAGAGGGGGATTTCAACAACACGCCGGCACGTTTTGCTTTTTTCTCATGCCATGGCGTAGTATACAGTACTCCTGTCGCAAGGCGGGCAGCGGTAACAGGTGTGTTGCGCAGGAGTCCGTCGTATGCCAGGCCGATCATCCGTGACAAAGCTGAATTCATGATCTGTTCCACGATGCAAAAGAGTGACATTCGAGTGGCCGTCATCGGCGCCGGGCCGGCCGGCTTGATGGCGGCCGGCGTCCTGGCCGCGGCTGGCGTTGCGGTTCATCTTTTTGACGCCATGCCGGCGGCCGGGCGGAAATTCCTGGTGGCCGGCCGCGGCGGGCTCAACCTGACCAACGCCGAGGAACCGGCCGCCTTTGTGGCCCGCTACGGCGAACAGGCTGATTTTTTCCGAGGAATTCTGGCTGATTTCTCGCCTGCTGATCTGCGCCGCTGGTGCCGGGATCTGGGCGTGGATACCTATGTCGGCAGCAGCGGCAAGGTTTTTCCCAGGCAGGCCGGCGCCCGCGACCTGCTGACCGCCTGGCTCGAACACCTCAAGCAAGGCGGTGTGATGTTTCATTTTCAGCATCGTTGGCAGGGCGTTGCCGCGGACAACGCTCCTTTGTTCCTTACGGCGAACGGTGATCGGCTCGCCTTTCCGGCCAGCGCTATCCTTCTGGCCCTGGGCGGCGCCAGTTGGCCACAGACCGGCTCCGACGGTGCCTGGGCCGAAGTGCTGGCTGCCCGGGGCGTGTGCTGCACTCCTTTCCGGCCGGCAAACTGCGGGATCGAAGTGACCTGGTCCGCGCATTTCCGCGAGCGCTTTGCCGGCGCGCCGCTTAAGAATCTGCAACTGCGATGCGGCGACCGGCAGGCCGTGGGTGAGGTGGTGATCACCGGCTACGGCCTGGAAGGCGGCGGCATCTATCAGCTCATTCCGGCCCTGCGCCAGGCTCTCGACCAAGAACGGCCTGCTTTCCTCTTTCTTGATCTGAAACGCGACCTGACTGTTGCGCAGCTTTTGGAAAAATTTATAAAAAAACGCCGCAGCGACACTCTTGCCAATTTCCTGCGCAAGTCACTGCGCCTCGCCGGCCCGGCTTACTCCCTGCTGCGCGAGTTCGGTGGACAGGCGCAACTCACCGACCCGGTCGAGTTAGCCCGGTGCATCAAGAACCTACCGGTGCCGGTCAGCGGGCTCCAGCCGCTGGTCGAGGCCATCTCCACGGCCGGCGGCATCGCCATGGCCGAACTCGACGAGAACCTCATGCTCATCCGGCTGCCCGGTTTTTTTGCGGCTGGCGAGATGCTCGACTGGGAAGCACCCACCGGCGGCTATCTGCTGCAGGGCGCCTTTTCAACCGGTTATCGGGCGGCCGGCGGTATCCTGCGCTGGCTGCGGCGTTAAGCATTGGCCGGTGCGCCTGCTTGACAACCGCTCTATTCCGTGTACAGTTCGGCGTTTCTAACAACAAGGCTGACAACAATGGCGCTTATCGTTTTACAGGATGTTTCATTGAGTTTCGGCGGGCCGTTGTTGCTCGACAAGGTTTGTTTGCGGATTGAACCGGGCGAACGGGTCTGCCTGATCGGCCGCAACGGCGAAGGCAAATCCTCGCTCATGAAGCTTGTCGCCGGCGAGCTGGAGCCGGACAGCGGCAAGGTTTTTCGGCAGCCGGGCCTCCGTATTGCTCGACTCAGTCAGGAGGTTCCCGCCTCGCTTGCCGGCCCGATCTATGATGTGGTGGCCGGCGGCCTGGGGGAACATTTCGGGCTGCTGGCCAGGCATCACGCCCTTGCCGCACGCATGGCAGCTGGCGAGGGCGAGAGCCTGCTTGCGGAACTGGTCGCCTTGGAACAGGATTTGGTGGCGGCCGGCGCCTGGCAGGCACAGCAGCGGGTTGCCACCGTGCTCTCCCGCCTGCAACTGGAAGCGGACCAGCTGTTCGAAACCCTCTCCGGCGGTCTGAAAAGACGGGTCATGCTGGCCCGGGCCCTGGTGAGCGACCCGGACCTGCTGCTGCTGGATGAGCCTACCAACCATCTTGACATCAACGCCATCACCTGGCTGGAGGAGTTTCTGCTGACCAGCGGCGGGACCCTGCTCTTTGTGACCCATGACCGGGCGCTCTTGAAGAAACTCGCCACCCGGATCCTTGATCTGGACCGCGGCCAACTCGCAAGCTGGCCCGGCGATTATGCCACCTACCTGCGGCGGAAAGAGGAAGCACTTGCAACGGAAAGCACCCAGCAGGCCAATTTTGATAAGAAGCTGGCCCAGGAGGAGGTCTGGATCCGGCAGGGGGTCAAGGCGCGTCGCACCCGGAACGAGGGCCGAGTCAATGCCCTGCTCGCATTGCGACGCGAGCGGCAGGCCAGGCGGGAACAGCTTGGCCAGGTGCGGATGACGATCACCGAGTCCGGGTTTTCCGGCAAGTTAGTGGCGGTTCTCAAGGATGTCACCTGCGCTTACGATGAAAAGCAGGTAATTAAGAATTTGACTGCCACTGTGCTGCGAGGTGATCGGATCGGCATCATCGGACCGAACGGCGTCGGCAAGACCACCTTGCTTCGGCTGCTGCTTGGCGAGCTTGTCCCGAGCCAGGGCTCGATCCGGCTCGGCACCAACCTGCAGCCCGTTTATTTCGACCAGCAGCGCGCCCAGCTCCACGAGGAGAAAACCGTGGT
>MGTE01000005.1:19009-21919 GCA_001799275.1 Deltaproteobacteria bacterium RIFOXYD12_FULL_57_12 | reverse complement strand
GAGCCTACCAATGATCTGGATGTGGAGACCCTGGAATTGCTTGAGGAGTTGCTTCTGCAATACAGTGGCACGGTACTCTTAGTCAGCCATGACCGGGCCTTTCTAAATAACGTGGTCACCAGCAGCCTGGTTTTTGAGGGCGACGGGCTGGTTCGGGAATATGCCGGCGGCTATGACGATTGGTTGCGGCAGCGGCCCGAGGTGGCGTCGGATAAGACACCCGGCCGGGAGATTAAAAGGGAGCGGCCCAAGGCGGGCGTTGCTGGGCCGCGCAAGCTTACTTTTCGGGAGAATCTGGAGCTGGAGCGTCTGCCCGGAGAGATCGAGGCCATGGAGGCGAAGCAGGCGCAGCTCTATGCGGCCATGGCTGAACCAGCCTTTTATCAGGGCGACGGTGCCGCGGTTTCCCGGGGCAGGGTCCGGCTGGCCGAGCTGGAACAGCTGCTGGCCGCGGCCTATGATCGGTGGGCGGAACTGGAAGCGGTTCGGGAAAGTTTTCTGGCCGCCGGCAGCACAAAAAACAGCATGTGACCGCGTGGACCTGCTGTAGCCGCGGCAATTCGTAACCGTTCACCGGGTGAGCTAAAAGGGGCTATAAACACCGGCATTGTAATCGTTCAGCAGTGCCCCAGATGCGCGAAAGAGGCCTGCGAACTGTACTGGTGCTACGTGAGCAGGCCGATGACAAAGCAGATGGGGTGCTGCTGAACGATTACGGCAATTCTTCCGTGGTTGAAAGCTCTGCTTGACAAGGGTTCAAGCAAGATTGTAAAAGAGGCCGTGCAGGGCATGCTTCAAAAAAAGCATCAATCGAAATACATCCCAGGATCTACAGAGAAAGGAGAAAAAACATGAATAAGGCTGAGTTGATCGCCGCCATTGCTGCAGCTGCCGACATCAAAAAAACTGAAGCGGATCAGGCGTTGGCCGGGTTTCTTGCGGCGGTGCAGGGCGCTCTGGCAACGGCCGAAACGGTCTCCCTGGTTGGGTTCGGTACCTTTTCCGTGGCAAAACGAGGCGCCCGGGTCGGCAAGAATCCGCGCACCGGCAAGCAGATTCAGATTGCCGCGAAAAAGGTCGTGAAATTCAAGGCGGGCAAGAACCTGTCCGAGTCCCTGGCGTAACCGCCAGGCTCAAAACGCGGTCCTCCGCGGGGCGTAGCTCATCTGAGGCGGTGAATAGCCGTGATCTGCTCCGGCCCGGTAACGCAGACATCCAGATCCTTGAGGATGCCGTTGTCGATGCTGTAGATCCAGCCGTGTACTGATAGTTGCCGGCCGGCCTTCCAGGCATTCTGGACAATGGTCGTGTGGCAGAGGTTGGCGACCTGCTCGATGACATTCAGCTCGCACAGAAGGTCGAGTCGCTCCTTGTCGTCGGCACAGGCGTCGAGTTTATCCTGGTGAAAGCGGTACACGTCCTTGATGTGGCGGAGCCAGTTGTCGATGAGGCCGTGGTCGGTGTGCTCCAGCGCGGCTTTGACGCCGCCGCAACCGTAGTGACCGCAGACGATGATGTGCCTGATCTCGAGTAGTTCCACAGCATATTGGACCACCGAGAGGCAGTTTAAGTCGGTGTGAACGACGACGTTGGCGATATTGCGGTGCACAAAGATTTCGCCGGGCAGCACGTCGATGATCTGGTTGGCCGGCACCCGGCTGTCCGAACAGCCGATCCACAGATATTGCGGGGCCTGTTGCCGGGACAGTTTGCTGAAGAAATCCGGATCGCTTTCCTTGATTTTTTCAGCCCAGGATCGGTTGTTGTCAAAAAGCTTTTTCAGAACACGCATGGGAATTGGCCGTTCCTTTGTCTATTGACGCCCAGGGTTATTTCGTAAACGTTCACCAGCACCGCATCTGCTTTGTCATCGGCCTGCTCACATAGTCGGGCTATAGCTCGCAGGCCTCGTTGTCGGCATACGAAACTGCCGACGATTGACTCGCGCATCTGCGGCACTGGTAAGCGTTTACAATTTCCTGATAGCCCCGTTTTTTTGTGCCTCTGGTGAACGGATACGTTATTTCCAGGCGCTCTTCCAGGGGCTGTTCCGGTCTTTGTTCTTTTTCTTGAAGCTGTTGTCGCCTCTGTCTGTCGTCTTCTCCGGTTTGCCGCCAGCATAGGCGGGCCGTCTGTTTTCTGTCGGTTTTCCTGTCGGCTTGCCTGTTGGCTTGCCCGCTGGCTTGCCCGCTGGCCGTCGGTTCGGCCGGGTCTCATCCACCTTAATCAAAACATGTTTGCCGTTGATCATCAAGTGCTGGAAGGCGTTCAGGACCTGCTGGCTGTAGCGGCTGTCCGCCTCTAGGCTGCTGGAATGGTCGCCGACCTCAATTTTGCCCAGCTTGATATGGGCCGATCCGTTCAGTTCGTTGAGCTGGCCGATGAGGCGTTTCGCGTGCATGCCGTCCTTCTGGCCGATATTGAGCCGGAACCGGGTGAATGAATAGTGGTCGCTTTCCCGGTTCGGGCTTTTTTTGTCCCGATCCGTCTTTGTCCGGGTTTTGCTTTCGGTAACGGCATTCAGGTCGGGTGCATCCTGATAAGCCTCCAGCTGGCGGCGGCAGGCCGATGTGACAAACCGTCTGATCAGCTCCTCCCGGTCCAGGTCGGCCAGACCGGCCGTAATGGCCGGCCAGAAGGGCGCCAGGCCGGTCTCCTCCACCTTGGTTTCCTGCACCGAGTCCACGAACCGCTGCAGTTGCGCGGCACAGACTTCCCGGCCGGTGGGCACTCGGGATTTTTCGAATTTCACCTTGAGCCGGTCTTCGATTTCCCGAATTTTGTGCTGTTCCCGCAGGTGGATGAGGGCGATGGAAATGCCCGCCTTGCCGGCCCGGCCGGTGCGGCCGCTCCGGTGCGTATAGTTGTCGGCGGTGTCCGGCAGGTTGTAGTTGATCACATGGGTCAGGT
>MGTE01000005.1:17509-19001 GCA_001799275.1 Deltaproteobacteria bacterium RIFOXYD12_FULL_57_12 | reverse complement strand
ATTGCGGGTTGCTGTCGGCAATCCGTCGCAGGGCCGGGTAGCGGTCGCGGGCCTGGACCATGTAATAGAGGTGGCGGACATTATCGGCACCGGCATTGCGGCGGCCGACGGTGATCTCCTGCGGACTGCGCATGTAGCGGGCCGCGATCCCGGCCACCTCGCGGGGCATGGTCGCGGAAAAGAGCAGGGTGGTCTTGGCGGCCGGCGTTTCCGCGAGGATGGCGTTCAGTTCATCTTGAAAGCCCATCTTCAACATCTCGTCGGCCTCGTCCAGAACCAGGGTCTGCAGGCCGGTGAGATCCACGGCCCGGCGGCGGAGGAGATCGTGCAGCCTCCCCGGAGTGGCGACGATGATCTGAGCGCCCTGGCGCAGGGCCGAAATCTGTCGGTCGATGGCAGCGCCGCCGTATACCGCGACGGTGTGGAGCGCGGGCCGGAAGCGACCGAAGGCGGTCAGGTCGCGGGCCACCTGCAGGCACAGTTCCCGGGTCGGGCACAGAACCAGGGCCTGGGGTTGCCGGCGGCGCGGATCGCACAGTTGCAGGAGGGGCACGCCAAAGGCGGCGGTCTTGCCGGTGCCGGTCTGGGCGAGGACGACCAGGTCGGCGCGTTTTTCAAACACGGTTGGGATTACCTGCTGCTGGACCGGAGTGGGCTCTGTAAAACCCAGTGCTTCGAGTCCGTTCCTGATGTCTGGCTCGATGCCGAGCGCTTCGAACGATGTCATGTTTTTTTTACCGGGTAAAATGGGGAGGGGGATTCAGAGGACAGAATTCAGAAGAAACTCGCAAAATTAATGAGGCTGCCTTCTATGCACTGACAAATAAAAAAAACCGCACACGCTCCGGGTAGAGGGGGCTTGTGCGGCAAGCATTTTGTACGTATTTGAGGAAAACAAACTGGTACTGCACAACGTGCGCTGCTTTTTACCACGGGCGGCAGGGGAATGCAAGGTTTTTTTGCGTCAGGCCTAGCGCGGGTCGTCGTGGCCGGTCGTCCGTGGAAAGCCGGCCGCCACAGCTTCAGTGCTGTTCTGGGTAGAGGCGCAAAATAGCCTCCTCGTCCGCCGCAGTCACGCCCCGTTCGGTGATGAGGCCGGTGATCAACCGGGCCGGGGTAACGTCAAAACCATAGTTGACTGCTCGGGTTGTCGGCGGGCAGAGCAACACGGTGGTCGGTATGTTTTGCTGCCCCAGTCCAGTGATGTAGCGGACCTCGTCGCCGCTGCGTTCCTCAATGGGGATTTCGCCAAGGCCGTTGCGGATCGTCCAGTCAAAGGTTGAGGAAGGCAGGGCCACATAGAAAGGGACCCCGCAGTCATGGGCAGCCAGGGCCTTGAGGTAGGTGCCGATCTTGTTGGCCACGTCGCCTGTGCGGGTGGTGCGGTCGGTGCCGACGATCACCAGGTCCACCTGGCCGTGCTGCATGAGATGGCCGCCGGTGTTGTCGGCGATCAGTGTATGGGCCACCCCCTCCTGGCCCAGTTCCCAGG
>MGTE01000005.1:13112-17471 GCA_001799275.1 Deltaproteobacteria bacterium RIFOXYD12_FULL_57_12 | reverse complement strand
GCGGCGTAGATCGGCGCCGTGGCCGAGCCGTAATCCACAAAGGCCAGCCAGCCCGCATTGCAGTGGGTAAGGATATTGACCGGACCACCATCTTTGCGGCGGCTGATTTCGGCGATGATGGGCAGGCCGTGTGCGCCGATCTGCCGGCAGAACTCCGCATCCTCGTCCGCGATGGCGCAGGCGGTTTGAAAGGCTATTTCCCGTCGGGCTTCGGGTTCGCCGGTTTCGGCCATGGCCGCCAACTGCCGCTCCACAGCCCAGGCCAGATTGCGGGCCGTGGGCCGAGTCGCGATGAGCCGCTCGGCCGCAGCGCGGACCCCGGCGTCAAAACTGTCCGCCGGAGCGGCCAGGGCGGCGCTGTACATGCCAAAGCCGGCGGTGGCGCCGATTAAACCGGCGCCGCGCACATGCATGTCGCGGATGGCGGTTTCGAAGTCGGCTGGCGTGGCCAGATTCTCAATGACAAACCGGTGCGGCAGTTGCCGCTGGTCGATGATCTGAATCGTTTGTCGGTCGGCGGCCGGCCAGATGGTCCGGTAGGGGATTTTGTTTACGTGCATGTTTCGTGCTGATCCGTTTCCTAGCCGAGGCCGGGCGAGCGCCCCATCCGGCTCCCGTGGTTACGGGAACAGTCTCTTGAGAAGTATAAATGATATGAGACCCATACCAATCGCCCCGTAGGCGAGCACTCAGGGGAGGCAGGCGGCGTCCCGCCGACGGGCCAGCAGGGCAAAGGTGAGACCGGCAACGGCAAAGGCAATAAAGAAGAAAATCATGTCTTTCATGATCAAGGAATCTCCGGCGCTGGGGGTGGTTTTCAGGGGGATTCTTTAAAGAATCTGACGAATTCTTCGGCCGGCACGGGGCGGCCGAACAAGAAGCCCTGGACATTGTCGCAGCCCTGTTTGAGGAGGAGTTGCAGCTGTTTTTCATCCTCCACCCCTTCGGCCAGGACCTTGAGATTCATGTTGTGGGCCAGGGCGATGATCGAGGCGGCGATCATCGCGTCGTTCGGATTGGTGTTGATATTCCTGACAAAAGATCTGTCGATCTTGAGGTTGTCGATGGGGAACAGCTTCAGGTAGCTCAAGGAGGAATAGCCGGTGCCGAAATCGTCGATGGCCAGCTGCACGCCCAGGCGGGATAACTCTTCCAGGGTGCGGACGTTTTTTTCCACGTTGTTCATGACGATGCTTTCCGTGAGTTCAAGCTCCAGATACTTCGGCTCCAGGCCGGTTTCCGCCAAGGTATCGGCAACGAGTTCCAGGATGTTTTGCTGGCGGAACTGGCGGGCGGACAGATTGACCGCCAGGCTGATCGGCGGGTAGCCCTGGTTTTGCCACGATTTGTTCTGGGCACAGGCGGTGCGGAGCACCCATTCGCCGATCGGCTCGATCAGGCCGGTTTCCTCGGCTAGGGGAATGAAGTCGCCGGGGGCGATCATGCCCTTTTCCGGATGCTGCCAGCGCAGTAAAGCCTCCATGCCGATCAGACGGTGATCCGTCATGTTGAACTGCGGCTGATAAAAGATGACCAGTTCGTTCTGCTCCAGTGCCCTGCGCAGGCCGGATTCCATCAGCAGAAATTCAAAGGCCCGGGTGTTCATGTCGGTCGTGTAGAACTGGTAGGTGTTCCGGCCCATCTCCTTGGCCCGGAATATGGCGGTGTCGGCGCATCGCATCAGGCCCTCGACCTCGGTGCCGTCGGTCGGGTAAATGCTGATGCCGATGCTGGTCGAGATAAAGAGTTCATAGTCGCCCACCTGAATGTGCTTGGCCAGGGCCTGCTTGATTTTCCTGGCCACAACGCCCACATATCTGGCATCTCGGATGTCGTCGAGAATGATGGCGAATTCGTCGCCGCTCATCCTGGCGACCGTGTCGCTTTTCCGCAGGGTGTTCTGCAGACGCTGGCCGATTTCCACCAGCATCCGGTCGCCCACCTCGTGGCCCAGGGTTTCATTGATTTTTTTGAACCGGTCCAAGTCAAGGAAAAGGATGGCCACCTGGTGCTTGTGGCGTTGGGCCTTGATCATCATCATCTGCAGCCGGTCCTGGAACAGCAGCCGGTTGGGGAGATTGGTCAGAGGGTCGTGATGGGAGAGATGGTAGAGACGGGATTCGTGGTCGCGCAGCTTGGCCTCGACGCTGTCGCTGTCGGTGAGGTTGCGGAAGATTTCGAGAAAGCCGCGCATGGACCCGTCTTCGTTCCATAGCGGCGATGCCGTGATCTCGTAGGCATGCTCCGCGTTGTTTTTATCCCGGTACTTGCGAATCATGGTCACCGCCTTGCCAGTCTCCTTGATTTTGTCCATGGGGCAGGGGGTGTGCTCGGCGCATGGCTCCAGGAACTGGCCTGGCATCTGGTGGCAGAGCAGGGTGTCGGTTTTTTTGAGCTCTATCGGCAGGTGATCGCGGGCCGCCTGGTTCATCATGATCACCTGATGGTCGAGGCTCACCACCTGGGCCGGATCGATCACCCCGTCGATAATGGTCTGCAAAACGGCGCGTTCTCGGTGCACCGCGCGCTCCGCCCGCTTGCGGTCGTTGACTTCTGTCTCCAGAATCTGGTAGGCCCGCTCCAGCTCGCGGCTGCGCTGTTCCAACTCAGCGGTACGGTTCTTGACCTCCTCCTCGAGCTGCTCGCGGTAGCGCCGCCGCTCACGCAGGAGTTCGGCCCGTTCCAGGGCCTTGCCAATGGCGTGCTCCAGCACCGCCGTTTCCAGGATGGGTTTGACTAAATAATCCCAGGCGCCGAGCTGCAGAGCCCGGATGGAATCCTTCATGGTGCCCGCACCGGAAATGATTACCACCGGCGTGTCCGGGGATTCCTTGGTCACGGTGGCCAGGACATCGAGGCCGTCGATATCCGGCAGGCGCAGATCGAGGAGAATCAGATCCGGTCGGTCCTGACGCAGGGCAGCAAGCCCGGCCAAGCCGTCGGCAGCTTGGAGCGCGGTAAAGTCGCGCGCCCGAAGACAGGCAGCGATGGAGGTGCGCACTGCGTCGTCGTCATCGATGATCAGGATTTTTTTATTGTTGCCAGGAGGCATTCCGGAAGCATTTCCATTTCATGAATTGAGGGGGAAAGGGCTGTTTTTATCTCTGGGCAGGTAATGAGTTGATATTAAAAAAGGAAAAAAGTAATTATGGTAAAGTATGCAATTCGGGCAAAAAAAACAACTATTCTTTTCTGCGCGCGTGTCTGCCGGATCGCCGGATTTGACCGGGTCGCCGGTTTGGTGCCGTGGTTCGGGCCGGGCTTCTCGGGGGGGACAGCTTCCATGAAAGCCGTCGGCACAATCGAAAAACAGCAGGCCGCCACCGGGCCGGTGCTGGTGGTCGGCGCCGACTGTCTGCTGGCAGGCGGCTCGCCATTGCTGATCGAAAATCTGAAGGGCGCGCTGACCATCGACAACCCGAAATACCGGGATGCGAAAAAATATGCCCGCTGGATCGGCAAAAACCTGCCGAGAAAACTTTATTTCTTCGAGATGGATGCCGACAACATCCGGTTCCCGCGGGGGTTTGTTGTTGAGGCCATCGGGCTCTGCCTGAAACACATGGGGCAGAAGCCCAGGATCGTTGACCAGCGCCGTCGTTTGCCCGACATTGATCTGGCGTTTTCCGGGCAACTGCGGCCCTATCAGGAGCAGGCAGTGCAGGATGTGCTGAAACACCACTTCGGGGTGCTGGTGGCCGGCACCGGCTCCGGCAAGACGGTGATGGCCCTGGCAGTGGTGGCGGCCCGCCGGCAGCCGACCTTGATACTGCTGCACAACAAGGAACTGCTCTACCAGTGGGCAACCCGCGTCGAGGAGTTCCTTGGCCAGACACCGGGCCTGGTCGGCGACGGCCATTACGATATCCGGCCTGTCACGGTGGCCATAGTCAATACGGCCCGCAAGCATCTTGACGAATTGCCCGCGCAATTCGGCCAGATCATTGTCGATGAGTGCCATCGGGTGCCGGCCAGTCTTTTTACCGACGTGGTCCGCGCCTTTGACTGCATGTATTCCCTTGGCCTGTCGGCCACCGCCTACCGGCGCGAGGATGGGCTGACCCCGCTTATTTATTTGTACATGGGCGAAAATAAACATAAGGTCGAGTCCCGACACCTGGAAGAGGTGGGCGCCGTGCTGCGGCCCGAGTTTGTCCAGCGGCCCACCGGCTTCCACTATTCCTTCCGCGGCGATTACCAGGCCCTGATGACCGCCCTTACCGCTGACGAGGAGCGCAACCGGCAGATCGCTTTCGATGTGGTCCGGGAGGCGCCGAAGACTCGCGGCACGGTGCTGGTGGTCAGCGACCGAGTGGCGCACTGCGAGCGGCTGGCCGAACTAGTCAGGGAGGGCGGCCT
>MGTE01000005.1:12245-13103 GCA_001799275.1 Deltaproteobacteria bacterium RIFOXYD12_FULL_57_12 | reverse complement strand
TTTCCACTCTGCAGCTGGTGGGCGAGGGCTTTGACGTGGCTGGGCTTTCCACGCTTTTTCTGACCACGCCCATCAAATTCACCGGCCGTCTTCGGCAGGTGATCGGCCGTATCCTGCGGCCGGCCGCCGGCAAGCTGCCCAAGGTGATCGACTATGTGGATGAAAACATCGGCGTGCTGCGGACCTCGGCCCGGATCAGGCAGAGCATGTATTTTTAGTCCCTTAGGCGGATTGTTAACGGGTTGCGGTCAAAAGTTTCGTAAACCTTACGTTTACGAGACATTCAGGTGTTAACAGAGGTTAAGGGACTTATCCAGCTCGGCTGGGTTAGCAGTACATCGATCTCTGCCTGAAGAGGGCAACCGCTTTAAATCCGGTTGCTATTTGCCCCTGATCAGGCTACAGACAGAGTAATCGTTCAGCAGCACCCCATCTGCTTTGTCATCGGCCTGCTCACGTAGCACCAGTACAGTTCGCAGGCCTCTTTGTCGGCATACGAAACTGCCGACGATTGACACGCGCATCTGGAGCACTGCTGAACGATTACAATGCCGGTGGTTATAGACCATTTTAGCTCACACGGTGAACGGTTGCCAGACAGAATGTGTCCCGTGCATGGTCGCAATTTTTTAATTTGGGAGAGGCGGAGGATAAAACCAACATGTCCGAAACGCTGGTAAAAGATCTGGAAAAACTCCTGCGTCGCAAGATGGCGCCGGTTTTCAAACGGTACGGCATTGAGATCGAGAGTTTGCTGACGCCGTTGAAATGGCAGCCGCTCGTGCTGGTCATCGGCAACTATTCCTCGGGCAAATCAACGTTCATCAACGAATTGCTCGGCATGCCGGTCCAGCGCAC
>MGTE01000005.1:11659-12232 GCA_001799275.1 Deltaproteobacteria bacterium RIFOXYD12_FULL_57_12 | reverse complement strand
ACGGACGACAGTTTCACGATAATCGCCGGCCGTGCCTCCGGCGATGCGGTAGTGGAGGTGCCGGGCAGCACGGTGGTCAGCGATGAACAGATGCCGTTCGCCCCGCTGCGGCGGTTTGGCGAACACCTGGTCGCCCATCTGCGGCTCAAGCGGGTCGATGCGCCGATCCTCAAGGAACTGGCCCTGATCGATACTCCGGGCATGCTTGATTCGGTAACCGAAAAGGACCGGGGCTACGATTATCTTGGCGTGGTCAACGAATTGGCCCGTATGGCCGATCTGATCATCCTGATGTTCGATCCCCATAAGGCGGGTACCATCAAGGAAACCTATCAGGCGATTCGGAGTACCCTGCCCGGGGCTACGGGCGAGGATCGAGTGCTGTATGTCTTGAATCGGATCGATGAGTGCGAGAATATCACGGACCTGGTGCATTCCTACGGGACCTTGTGCTGGAACCTTTCGCAGATGACCGGCCGCAAGGACATCCCGCGCATATTTTTGACTTATGCGCCCGGCGAGGCGGCGGTATCGAGCGGGGTCGAGGCCTGGCTGAGCGAGCGCGAGGAGTTG
>MGTE01000005.1:8473-11644 GCA_001799275.1 Deltaproteobacteria bacterium RIFOXYD12_FULL_57_12 | reverse complement strand
GGCAGCGAATGAACCATCTTCTGCAGGAGGTGGACCGCGGCCTGCGGGAGCTGGCCCTGTTGGCCGAGGCCATGGCCGCCTACAAGAAAGGTTTTAACGAACGCTTTCTGAATGTGTTGCGGGTCGGCGGATTCGCCGCGCTGCTGGTTTTCTTTTTCGGCGATCTGCTCACGAAGCATTTCCTCGGGATGCCGGATACCGTCCTGCTCGCCGCTTTAGCCGACGGCACCCTTGGCCGGCAGCATCTGATCGGGCCGCTGGTCGGGGTGCTTCTGGTGCTGGTCTGCATGTCGATGTTTGTGCAGCGGTGGCTGATTCCGAGTTATATCCGCCGGAGCCTTGCCGCTCTTGACCGCCTCCTGCCGCTGGAAACTGCTTACAAGCAGGACCTTTGGGAGCGGGTCCGCTCCCAGGTCCAGCAGTGCATTGCAACGCAGGGCCGGCGGCACCTGCGTACGTCCCACAACCGGAATGTCCGAAGGGTGCAGCGATTTGTGGCCGGCGATTTGCGGCGTCTGTACGAACGGATTAAGCCCGGCTGATGACTGGCAGGTTGTTTAGTCCGTTAGACTGTAGTCTGTTAGCCTTTTCATCTTTCAGACTAAACCCCTTCAGACTATCCATCTGGGTAGCTATGCCGGCTGAACGATTCCAGGCCGGGATGGACAGGGGGCGTTGTGGGTCTTCTCACAGGTAAGGCTGCAGGGCCTTGTGGAATTTTTCGGCCATGCGTGCATAACCCTCGTCATTGGGGTGGATCTGGTCGCTCATCAGCCGGGTTTCTCCCATGATTCCTCCCAGAATATCCGGCACCAGCAGGGCGCCGGTCTCTGCGGCCAGTTGGTCGTAGGCCGCGGCATAACCGCGGTCCAGAGGGAAGAATTTGAGGCCACCGACCACCACCAGGGCGCCCTGCTGCTGGATGGTCTCGACAATGACGCGCAGGTTGCGGAAGGCGGTCTCCCGATCCAGGCCGTTTTTCAGGTCGTTGCCGCCCAGGGTAATGATGACAATGCGGGGCGAGCGGTTCAGCACGTCGTTGTTCAGCCGGGCCAGGGCGTCGGCCGTGGTGTTGCCCGGCACGCCGGCGTTGACCACCGGCCGGCCGATGAGTGCGGCCAACTGGGCGGGATAATCCCGGCCGGCCGTTGCGCCGGTGCCGGCGGTGAGGCTATCGCCGAAACAGATGATCGTCTCGCCGCGCGGTTTGCTGTTTTTAATCGAGTGGGCCGGCGAAAACAGGCGGTATCCCCCGAAGGCGAGGATGATGACGGCAAGGATAATAATGGCGTTTTTTTGGGACACCGGTGTGTGCTCCTTTCGCGTGGCTCCGGTTATGGTAGCGAGGGAAGATGGCAGACGAAAAAATTGAAAAATCCATGCAGCTCATCCCGATCGGGGTGATGCACTGCCATCTGCAGTCGCCGGCCGCCGCGCCGCGTAACTACGATGAATCAACGGTTATCGGCACCTTGGAGATTTATCCCCAATTCCGGGAGGCCCTGGATGGCGTCGAGGCCGGCCAGACCGTGGTGGCCCTGTTCTGGCTGCATGAAGCCCGGCGGGATCTGCTCAAGGTCTATCCCCGCGGGGATCGGTCCCGCGGTCTGCGCGGCGTCTTTGCAACCCGCAGCCCGGTGCGGCCCAATCCCATCGCCCTTTCCGAACTGCGGGTGCTGGCCATCGACGGCACATCGCTTACCGTGACCGGAGTCGATGTGATTGACGGCACCCCCCTGCTGGACTTGAAGAAAAAGATCTGATGCAGGAGCCTCTTGCAAAATGAACATCTACTCCGATCGGCTAAAAATATCCTGCGCGGCGTCTTTCTCGTGAAATCGTCCTCAACGTAGCCCTGCTACGCTTCCGGTCGATTTCACAACTCATCCTTGCTCAGAATATTTTTTTCTCGATCTCGCTACGACGTTCATTTTGCAAGAGGCTCGCAGGTCTTTTTTACGGCCGCAGGTAGAAGCCCAGGTATTTGTCAAATGCATCCACGTTGATGAATTCGCAGCCGATATAACTCCCCTGGACCAGCCGGGCCACGGCCTCCCTGACAATGACGGATCTGTGCTGATCATCGAGGGTGAAGGTGACCTTGAGGCGGTCGCCTTTTTCAATCTTGTGGTTGGCGATGCATGTGAACCCGACACCCGACATGGAGATATTGTTCACGATCATCCGGTTTTTGTCGTTTTCTTTTGAGGTGTTGTTATAGCTGCCGTCCAGCTTGGTCTCTTTGCGGTACATCTTTCTGAATTCCAGGCTGACGCAGAAGACTTCCTGGCAGGCGCATTTTATTTTGAGAATTTTTTTCGTGTTCTTGAAATTTGTCACGGACAGCTGTTTGACCGCATTGCAGCGGGGGCATTTGATGGTGGCCGTGTCGTCTGCCCTGACGTAAACTTTTTCAACGTCCATGGTCTGTTTCCTTCAGGTGAGGTGATTCGGTTATTGTCTGTGAACCCTGGGGCGCCGAGAGAACGGGGAGTCTTTTGCAACCGCCAGGTGGCGCACCCCGGAAGCCTTTGGAGCAGAAGTGCTTGCCAGGGCGTGGTAAGGGAGGCCCGTCGTCCGGGGAAGAAAGCTCCCCGCCACTTGAATGGGGTCTGGAAAGAAATAACTGCGCAATGATCTCTTTTTTTTCAGCCTCATCCAGCGCCACCGCCCAAAATGTATTTGTATCGGCCACGATTCTCATAAGTACAATTGTACTTTTTGAGTCTTTTTGTCAAGCTGTCCGTCTCACCGTCTTGCCATGGCGAGAAAGCTTGCCAGTCTATTTGATGCGCCGGGGCTGGCAATAGTTGAGGGGTGCTTGTATAGTAGGCGCAGGCTGTGCAACCTGAACTCGTCGGCCTGCTTTCCGGTCTATTCTGTTGTTTTTCCTTGACATAAAAAGTTTGCCAGGGTAAAAAGTTGGCGGCAGCAGGCCTGCCGGACAACAGGCACAACCAGGAATCATCAGTCAGACGACCGCACCGTATGTACGACCCCGAGGAACCAGCCGCCGCCCGGCTTGTGGAATATCAGGCAAACAGACTTCAGGAGTTGATTGGCGAGCTGCACAACTGCTGCCGGGATCGGATTTATCTGGAGGCGAAGCGCTTCAACCTGCCGCCGGCCGAGATCAAGTGCCTGTTGGCTTTTAACGGGCATCGGTACTTT
>MGTE01000005.1:0-8463 GCA_001799275.1 Deltaproteobacteria bacterium RIFOXYD12_FULL_57_12 | reverse complement strand
TGAAGCTCGCCAGCCTGACACCGGCCGGTCACAAAAAGGTGCAGGAGATCGAGGCGTTCGCCTTTTCCATCCACCTGCAGTTTTTGGAGACGATCGAGCCGGCTAGGCGCTCGACGATCATTGCCGCCCTGGAAATCCTGGGCCATTCCATGCAGACCATCAAGATGCGGCTTCAGCAGTAGCGGGCGGCGGCATGCGGATCATTCGTTTTCTTGATGACGGGAATCAGGAGCGGTTCGGCCATGACTTCCGGGACGGCACCGCCGCCCTGCTGACCGGTATGCCGCAGGCTAAACTGCGCAATGCCGGCCGGCGGTTGCGGGTTGCCAAACTGCTGGCGCCGGTAGCGCCGGCCGCCATTCTCTGTGTCGGCCTCAACTATGCGCAGCATGCCAGGGAGTTAGGGATTGCCGCGCCTCGCTATCCGGTTCTGTTCATGAAGAATCCCGCCGCGTTGAACCATCCGGGCGATCCGATCCTGTTGCCGCCTTCGTGTCAGAATCCGCCCCAGGTGGATTTCGAGGCGGAGCTTGCCGTGGTCATCGGCCGGGCCGCGAAAAATGTCTCGGCAACGCAGGCTCTTGATTATGTGCTCGGCTACACCATCGGCAACGACATCTCGGCCCGCCAATGGCAGCAGGAGGCCGGCGCCGGCCAGTGGGTGCGGGGCAAGAGCTTCGACACCTTCTGCCCGCTGGGCCCGGAGCTGGTGACCCCTGATCTGGTCGCTGATCCGCAGGATCTCCGCATTGTCTGCACCCTGAACGGAAAAACCATGCAGGACGCCTCTACCGCCGATATGATTTTTCCCGTGGCCGAACTTATCGAATATCTGTCCGACGACATGACCTTGCTGCCGAACACCGTGATCCTGACCGGCACACCAGCCGGCGTCGGCTTTACCAGAGAGCCGGCCGTCTTCCTGCAACCCGGCGATCTGGTCGAGGTGAGCATCGCAGGGCTCGGCATGCTACGCAGCCCGGTGGCGGCCGGGTGAGCCTTTTTAGTAACGGGATGGACTGCCATGGCTATAGGCTGTAGGCTGTAGGCAAAAACGATTGAGAATAATGGTGCAACGCGTAAAATTTCTGGCATTTTTCAGTTGCTGATAGACAGTCCACCTACAGCCTAAACACCTAAAATAGTTCCCATGGCAGCAAAAAAATATTACGCGATCGCGGTCGGCCGGCGTCCCGGCATCTATGACAACTGGCCCGCGGCCCAGGCCCAGGTGACCGGCTATCCAGGCGCGGTCTTCAAGGGATTTCCGAGCCGGGCCGCTGCCGAGGCCTGGCTGCGTCAGCCGACCCGCACTCCGTCCGTGGCCAGAAAGAAGGTGGCGGCCGGGGGGGCAGCCGCCACGACCACGACCGTGCCAGTTGACGGTGAGGTGACAATCTACACCGACGGCGGCGCCCGCTTCAATCCGGGGCCTGGCGGCTACGGCATCGTCCGGATCTGCGACGGCAAACGGATGGAATTTTCCGGCGGCTATCGGTTGACCACCAACAACCGGATGGAACTGATGGGCTGCATCGTGGCCCTGCGGCAGTTGGAGGACCGGAGCCGGGCCGTGACCATTTATACCGATTCAAGCTATGTGGTGAACGGCATCAGCAAGGGCTGGGCAAAGAGCTGGCGCAAGAACGGCTGGATCAAGTCCGACAAAAAGCCCGCCGTCAACCCTGATCTCTGGGCTGAACTGCTCGATCTGGTCGAGCCGCTGGCAATCACCTTCCGCTGGGTGCGCGGCCATGCCGGCAACCCGTTGAACGAGCGGTGCGATGAACTGGCCGTGGCAGCCTCGTATCAGGACGGCCTGCCGGCGGATACCGGCTATGAAAGCATGGCGCGTTCGCTGGGCGGCTGATTTTTCTCAGAACGCCACCCCGAAAATTCGGCCGCAACCGTTCACCCGGGGGGAAACGCGGCTCGCTCCGAGACCCGGAAGCGAGCGGCCGCCGCACACCCTGTCATCTCCTGCATCAGCCCGGCCTGACCCCAAGTAACTTCACGGTAACCGCCTGAAATTGCGTAGTTGAAATTTTTAAAGAGAATATCGAACAAGGAATTTCGAATCATGAAGTTTTGCCCTTTCGGGCCGTGGTTGCCGATTTTTGTCTTTGGTAAGGTCTCAGCGGTTCGAATTATACGAACGGCAAAATCAATCAACCGGGCCTCAATATAGAACTCCCTGTTTCACTTCGACATTCATTATTCCTTGTTCGATATTCGATATTCTCTTTTGTTTTTCCCACCCACCTTCAACGAAAGTTACTTCATGATAAATCGCCGCCCGCGGCGTGAGGCGCTCATAAATATCCTGTTGACCGCTGGTATATTTTAGGTATAGTAAATATACTGTGGAATTTGAATTTAGGGTGTCATCACCTAATCGAGACGGGATGGCTAGAATTATCTCGGTGCGGCGGTCAAGGAAAGAGGAGGTAGATATTTATGAAAGTGAAAGCGCTTGATTTTGATAAAAAATTTGACGAGGGTGCGGACATATCAAAGCACCTTGACGTAAAAAAAACGCGGCGGCCCGAGCAGGAACAGAAAAGGGTGAACGTTGATTTCCCCATCTGGATGATTCAATTATTGGACAAAGAGGCAAAACGCCTGGGCGTACCTCGCCAATCTATCATCAAGGTCTGGGTAGCGGAGCGTCTTGAAAAGGTATCTTAATGAGCAAGCTCACTTAGCCCCCTCGTCCTCCCATCCATGATGGATGTGCTGTCCCCCCTTTTATGGAACCATATCCCGGAGGGTTTTTGCAATGTCCAGCACCTTGTCCCGATTTTTCCTGTTTTCTCTCATGATGCTCGTTCTCTGCGGCTGCGCCAGGAAGGGCTCCTCTTCGTCACCGGCTGCCGACACCATCTATGCGGCGCCGTTCGGCTCGGTCATGCCCGGCTCATACCGGGTGGCGCTTTTCCCTTTCAGCGAACCAGGCTATGCGCCCGGCCAAGGGTATGAGGCGACCCGCATATGTTACGAGGAGCTTTTGCGCAACGGCGTTTTTGAAATATTGCTCATGGCGCCGGTCAAGACCCCGATCAGCGAGGCCGAGGCAGTGGCAATGGCCCGGACCAACAGCTACGATCTGATTCTGCTTGGGGAGCTGCGCTACTTTATGACCGGCGGCCATCTCCAGGCCTCCCGCGTGGATGAGGAGCTGCGGGTGATCCGGGTGACTGCGGACGAGGCGCGGCTGCTCTGGCACGTCCGGGTCGCGGAAAGCGGCCCGCCAAAGCCGCCCCGCGATTTTTATCTGCAACAGAAGGAAGGCCGGCCGGCGCCGTCAACCGGTGAACTGATGACCAGGGCCAGCCGTCGTTTCTGCAACATGCTGCAGCAGCAGCCGGCTGGCCTGGCTTCGGTCGCTGATCTGCGCATGGCGCCGGTGACCCCGGCAGCAACTGCGGAGGGTGCGCCGGCGGTTGTACCGCGGCCCGGGGCCCAACCTTCCGGGTGGCGGGAGTGGTTCGGGCGGATGTTTCCCTTTTTTGAGTGATAAGGGTGGTGGCGGAAGGGATAAGAGCGGGGGCACAAGTTCACCAGCATTTCCCTTTTCCCATACAGGGGACTTTAACCCCATAAGATCACGCTCGTGCCGGGCGTACTCAAGCCGAGAATCGAGCGGCCGCCAAACCCGCTCAGCTCATTCGGGGCGGTTATGGATTGAAATATATGCCAAAATGTGTACACGAACTACATGGACAATTTATTCAGGAAAGGCAAATTCATAAATATCACTATACAAATAAAGCTGGCCTTGCAGGTATCTTGACAAATTGTTCTTTATGGTTAATGGACAGCGGAGGACTAACTGACCGTTCAGAAGGTCGGTTGATTCTTCAAGAATCTAAAAAGAAATTGAAAGAAATAAATAATAATTTATTTCAAATATATGAAACAAAAATAGCACCAAATTTAGAAAACTTTTTTTCTTGTTCATTCTCTTCATATGGCAATCTGCTAAGCCAATGGCGTGGTTATGGCGATATTGCAATAGGGTTTGACTGGGAAATTTTGAAAAACCAGACACCACGTAACATTAAAGATAAAAACGGCGAACATCCAGTCACGTCAGGTTTATGTTTTACCAATTGTAAATATATTGATCCATCCATTGAAAAAGATATTGAACCTTTCGTCAATAGTGTTGTTGATAGAATCGTTAATACTTTTGAAAAATCAGATACTGAGATCCACGAAATTCAATATTGTGCTTTAACGATTGGAGCAATCACTACATCTATAAAGCATATTGGGTTTTTTGAAGAAAAAGAGCATAGGATAGTTCATTATTGTTGGGATTGTAATCCGATAAATGTTATAAATACATATAGATCAAGGATAGAATATAAATTTGATGTTGAGAGTATTAAAAGTATTGTTATTGGACCTTGTGAAAACCAAGAAGAAGAAGTTTTTTTAGTTAAAGGGCTGTTGGAAAGACTCGGAGGAAAATATAACAATATTGAAATTTATTGTAGCATGATTCCATTCATTAAAAAAAACTAGCAATCTCTTCCGACGGAGCGCAAAAAGGAGCGCCCGCGGAAGAGTACGTTCGATGAAGAAGGCACGATTTCCCAACCGCAATAGAACGGCACAGAGACTAGATAGTTGAGGATTGGCGGAGGTTAACATGGCATACAAGACTATTTGGGAAATAGAAGTTCGTCACGATGGGCTTGGAAAGTACCGTCATATCCGTGGCTCAGATAAGTACGTTGTCGAGCAAAAAGCCAGTTATCAAAAGCTTCAGTGGGACGAACAATGGCAACGCAAACTTGAGGCAGACCATCGTGCGCAAGAGCGGAGATTGGCTGCCGAGCAAAAGGAACGATTGCGTGAGCAGGTCGCCTCAGAAAAAGAACGTTTGAAGGCAGAAGCACAACGCTATAAGGACGAACGGAACCAGGGAGCTATTGATCGCGACGCCGAAGCCAAGGCAGCAATTGAAGTACTAAAGAACATTTTGCACCAGACCCTCAGGGTCAATGATGCCATAGATTGGAATCAACTCAAGGATACGACTACATTCAAAGAGTCACCTCCCAAACTGGAACTCCCTCCCCCTCCGGAAAACCGGCCACTTCCGACTGCGCCAACCCTTGACGTGGTCCCTCTAAAACCCGTCCCTGCGGTCAGATCAAACTCGCCCGATGCAGCAAAGTATCAGCCTGTTCTTGGGTTTCTAGATCATCTTTTTCCTTCGCGCAAAGCACGGAAACTGGAGGAAGCAGAGGCATTATTTCAAAAAGACCATGCTCGCTGGGTTGAAGAATGTAAAAGGTTTGACGATCAAGACGATAGCGAACTCCAGAAATGGGAACACAAGAAGAAAGTCGTCGAGAATAGGAACGCGGCCTTTTGCGCCGACTGGGAGCGCTCTATTGAAAGAACAAGGAAAGAAGACACCGACAGCTGGTCCTGGTGGGAGAAGAACTGCGAACAAGTCCGCGACAAGCATAGTGAAGCGATGAAGGAATGGGCGCAACGTAAAGATAAGTTCTACGCGCGTCAGAAAGAGTCCAGTGCCGCAATTGATCAAAACCACGAGAACTACATGGCAAGAGACCAGGGAGCGATTGCAGATTACTGCGATTCCGTCTTGTCTAATTCGTCCTATCCGGACTATTTTCAGAAGGAATTGGATCTGGATTACAACGCCGACACGCGGACAGTTGTTGTTGAATACGATTTGCCGTCGCCAGAGTCACTGCCAACCCTGAAGGACGTGCAGTATGTCCAGTCGAAAGATGAGTTCAAGGAAACCCATCTTTCAGAACGAGAACGAGACTCCCTGTATGACAGCTTGCTTTATCAAATAGCTTTAAGGACGATCCATGAACTGTTTGAAGCAGACACGGCGGACGCCCTAGATGCAGTCGTCTTTAACGGCATAGTGACAGCTAAAGACAAGACCACGGGACGCAACATCACCGCTTGCGTACTTTCAGTATTGGCCCGTAAAGAGCCATTCATGCACATTAATCTCGCTGGCATCGACCCGAAGGCCTGTTTCAAAAGTCTCAAAGGGGTAGCCGCGTCTCGGCTGTCTGGCTTATCTCCCATCCCTCCGGTCATGATGATTGACAAGAATGATCGGCGTTTTGTTGCAGGCTACAGAATAGCGGATTACATCAATGAAAGCACGAATCTGGCGGCGATGGATTGGGAAGATTTTGAACACCTGATTCGCGAAGTATTTGAGCAGGAATTCGTGTCCGGCGGTGGAGAAGTGAAGGTTACGCAGGCGAGCCGTGATGGAGGAGTGGATGCCGTGGCGTTTGACCCTGATCCTATAAGGGGCGGAAAGATCGTGATACAGGCCAAACGCTATACTAATACAGTTGGGGTGTCAGCTGTTAGAGACCTGTATGGCACCGTAATGAATGAAGGCGCGACAAAGGGAATTCTGGTAACCACAGCCGATTACGGCCCCGATGCCTACGAATTCGCAAAAGGCAAACCCTTAACATTGCTCAGTGGCTCCAACCTTCTACATCTGCTGGAAAAGCACGGCCACCAAGCTCGTATCAATCTTAGAGAAGCAAGACAGGAAGATAAGCAGAAGCTGTGAGCAAGAAGGAAAATGGGCGAGGGAATAAAGGGGGCAATTTTTTTGACCGCGTATCTGCCCGCCTTGTTGGTTCTTCCGCCAAGCCAAACCTAGACGAAGTCCGAATGTGTTGATGACAAGGGGGTCGTGCTATCGGTCAGGAGGTTTCTAGAGACAGGATGCGTATTCCACGCCACGGCAGAGGGGTTGGTTCTGAAACAACTTAACAAGTTCATGGATTGTCGCATCAGGAGGAACAAATCATGAAATGTGTGTTCTGCGGCGGTGAATTTAAAAAGATGACAACGACCTTTCGTTATGAGGAAGGTGAAAAATATTTCTTCGTGGAGCATGTTCCGGCTGAAGTCTGCGAGCGGTGTGGCGAGAAAACCTACGCGCCCGAGGTGGTTGACGAGTTGCTGGAGTTTGCGAAAAACAAATTCAAGCCGGTCCGGAAACTGGAAGTACCAGTTTTTGATTTTGCCAAGGCCTGTTGAGAGATGCAAGTCCGATCCGGTGGAAGACTATCTCGCATTTTGCAAGCAGCTTGGGCACGAACCGGAAAAGCCATTCACCGGCCGCCTCATGCTTCGCCTTTCTCCCGATCTCCATCGAAGGGCCTATATCGCCGCCCGCCAAGCCTGGAAAAGCCTGAACGCCTGGATTGCCGACAGTCTGGACAAAACCACCGCCCACGCTCATTGAGCCCCCTGTAATCCAGGCTACACAAACCCCAATTCCACATGCTTGCCGAAAGCCCGGGCAATTTTTTCGAGTGTTTTGATGGTTGGATTGGCTTTGCGGGGATTCTCCAGGCGCTGATACACCTGATATGTGATGTTGAGGAGTCGGGCAATTTCCACCTGTGATTTGTCGCCCCGCAGTTGGCGCAGCATGATGGCCACCGCTATATGGGGCGCCACAGTGATGGGGTGGATGTTTTTACCCGTGATGTCGGATGATGCCGGGATGCTGAAATTGCGTTCAAAATCCGACGCCAGGCAGCCGTTCAGTGCATCTTCGGCATTCTGCAGGGCTTCTTCGATGGTCTGGCCAAAGGTTGCGACATTTTCCAGATCAGGGAAGGTCACCAGAAAGGCATCATCTTCTTTCTTAATACGGGCAGGATAGCTAAGCATGGTCTTACTCCTTGATGCCTGTTTGTTTCAGGATGGCATGCAGCAGGCCTTTGGGAAGTTCGGCATTGCCGTGAATGGGGATAGGGACTGACCGGTTTCCTTCCCGGATCATGATGTGGTGACTGCCGGAGACGCGATCAAGGCGCCAGCCATGTGCTTCCAGCAGCTTCTTTAGTTGCTTCCCGGTCATGCGTTACTTTACACATCATCTATGCTGCATGTCAAGCTGGATATGTATGCACCGTAAGTTGCGGCCCCCTATCACCCTTGCTATGACTACTCGTAGGCAATACGTTCGGTGTAGCCTTCGCGAAGGCTGATTGCCATGAGACCTTGAGCGAATTTTGCCTCCTGGGCCGACGTCATCCGGAAAGTGCCATCCGGTAATTGCTCGGGGGAGGGAACGAGTTTCTGCATCAGGTGAAGGAACTCCGGCATCTCCGCCAGTTCGGCGTAAATACAGACCTCCTGACCTCGGGAGTTTATCGCCGCAAGCATTTGAGTAGCAACAACCTGTATTTCCATAAAAAGTCAGCCGCAAGCGCTGATGCGTTGGCTTTAGTTGCCGCGGGGGCAAGATTTTGCTACGGTACCGGGATCAAACTGCTTTGTCTACCCCCTCTCCGCACGAGGTGCCACCATGCCACAACTCCAACTGCCGATATTTCCCCTGGGCATGACGCTGATCAATGCCAACCTGGGTTTCATGCGCAGGGATCACAGCCTCACCTATTTCAATGGTCATCT
>MGTE01000004.1:12412-12522 GCA_001799275.1 Deltaproteobacteria bacterium RIFOXYD12_FULL_57_12 | reverse complement strand
GAGTTCTTTTACCAGGCCGTGGTGTTTCAGGTGGTCCCACAGGGCGCGTTTCAGGCGGCCGGTGCCCACGCCGTGGATGATGTCCACCTTCTCCTGGCCGTGGAGCACCG
>MGTE01000004.1:12199-12341 GCA_001799275.1 Deltaproteobacteria bacterium RIFOXYD12_FULL_57_12 | reverse complement strand
AGCCAGGCCGGCGGGCGGTGGTAACCCGAGGCGGTGCCGCTGCGGATGGCCTTGCCGGCTTCGCCCCCCACCGGGGTGACCTCCTCCGGGCTGACCTTGAGATTGACGTTCCGGGCCTGGACCTCGAGGCGGCCGCCTTGGA
>MGTE01000004.1:0-12097 GCA_001799275.1 Deltaproteobacteria bacterium RIFOXYD12_FULL_57_12 | reverse complement strand
CGATCCGCCAGCCGATCACGTCAACCATCTCGCCGTCGCCCCCCTGTCCGACTCCAACAATGCGGTCATCCGGCCTCAGCTGTTTGCTCTTCTCCGCCGGCCCGGCAGGAACGAGACGGACAATCTTCACATATTCCTCCTCGGTCTGCAGGATGGCACCGATCCCCTCGAAGGAGAGACTCATGCTGATGTCGAAATTCTCGGAGCGCTGGGGCGAAAAGTACTGGGTGTGGGGATCGAATGTCCGGGCCACGGCATTCATGTAGGCCTGAAAGGCATCCTCGCTGCGCGCCTGCCTGAGCTGATTCAACTGATTCCGAAAACGGCGCGTCAGGGTTTTGCTTATTTCCTCCAGGCTTTTGCCGGTCAATTTGAGGCTCAAGGCGGTGCCCTTCACACGTTTTCGCCACAAATCGTCCATTTCCGCCGCTGATGCCGGCCACGGCGCCTTCTCACGATCCGCGGCCATGGATTCCTCAACATCGAAATTCATGCCGGACAGACCCTGCTCCAAAAGACGCAACTGAAAGGCCAGCCTTTCCATGACCCGCTGCTGGAAACGATTATAAATAAGGTAGGCCGGTTGCAGATCGCCGGCAAGCAGGGCATTATCAAGCTGCAGACGATAGGCCTGGAACTCCTGAACATCAGCGGCCAGAAAATAAATCCGGCTGTGATCCAGGTCATCCAAATAGCGATCCAGGACCTTGGCCGACAGGCTGTCATCGATGGGCAGCGCCCGGTAATGGCCGTGAACCAGATGGTCAACGATCTCCTTGCTGGTCTTGGGAAAAACCGGCTCGGGGGCCAGCAGGGTAAAATATTCCGCAGTCGCCGCTGTCTCCGTCGGCGGAGAAGCGCCAACCGCGATGGCGGCCAGCATTACACAGTAAAGAATGACGGCGCCGACCGCGGCCGCCCTGCCTGTTGTTCGCCGAAAATATTGCCGGATGCCGGGCATTGAAAATGAATGGGTCATGGGAGAGAGATGAGGTTATAAGGTTAAAGGTTAAAGGGAAGAAAGCAACACGTGTTTCCATTACACAAGGAATCGGCAGCGGACGGTGTACAGCCATTCATTAGCCTTCCGCCTATTCCCTTGATTGTTCGCAAGACATTACGAGGTTTTAACAAGGAGATCAAGAGCAGCGTTGGCGGAATCTTTTTTTCTTTGGATTTCTTTCGGCTTTAGACTTGCGTCAAGGCGACCGCGCTGCTATGAACAAAAGAAGACGACCACGGGCTCTCATCAAACCCGACATGTCATGTTCCTTATCCGGCAAGGATACTTTCTGAATGCAGCCCCTTGATCTGCCCACAATCCCGCTGACCGGCGTCAACCTCATTGAGGCCAGCGCCGGCACCGGCAAGACCCATACCATCTGCAGCCTTGTCTTACGACTTCTGCTGGAAACGGAACTCGGTATTGGCCAGATTCTGGTGGTCACCTATACCGAGGCCGCGACCGAGGAGTTGCGCGACAAAATCCGTCGGCGCATCAGAAATGCCCTGGAGTTCATCTCCAGGCCAGACGCCGGGCAGGACGATGCCCTGCTGGCTTGCCTGGCTGGCGCTTCTCTCGACAACGCCCAGTCCCGGCAGCGGCTGACCGTTGCCCTGCGAACTTTTGACGAAGCCGCCATCTACACCATCCACGGGTTCTGCCAGCGCATGCTGCGCGAACACGGTTTCGAGAGCGGCACTCTCTTTGACGCCGAACTGCTGACCGATGAAGCCCCTTTGATCAGGGAAATCGTCGAGGATTTCTGGCGCCGCCATTTTTATGAGAACGCAAGCCTGTTCGTCGAATATGCGCACCAGACGAACATCACCCCGGAAAGCCTGGGCGCCTTTGCCAGCCGGCATGGTCGGCGTTCTTACCAGGTCGTCCTGCCAACGACGCCAGCCATGGACTGCACGGTGATTAGCGAATGCGAGCAGAACTTCCTCGTCGCCATGGACGAACTGCGGCAGGCTTGGCCGGCCGCCCGCGCCGAGGTGGAACAAACCCTGCTCAATGACCGCTGCCTGCACCGCAACAAATACAACCCGAAACAGATCCCGGGCTGGCTGGCAGCCATGGACACCCTGACGATTGCCGACCGCTCCGGCCTGTTGCTCTTTGACAAATTCAACAAATTCACCCCGGTTGAACTGGCCCGTTCCACAAAAGGCGGCCAGCCACCGCCGGAGTCGCCTTTTTTCGAACTGTGCGGTCGTCTGCAGGAGATTCATGATGCCCTGCTTGAGCAATACACCCAGAGCCTGATTGCCCTGAAGGCCGAATTACTCGCCTTTCTGCGTCAGGAGCTGACGCTCCGCAAAAACCGGCAGAACCTTTTTTCCTTCGACGACCTGCTTGCCTGCCTTCTGCAGGGTCTGCGGGGAGAGTCCGGCAGCGGCCTGGCTCGGGCCATCCGGCAGAAATATCCGGCCGCTTTGATCGACGAATTTCAGGATACCGATCCCATCCAGTATGAAATTTTCGAGAGGATCTACCGGCCCGTGGCCGAGGGCAGTCAGGATACCGGCCTCCTCTTTTTGATCGGCGACCCCAAGCAGGCAATCTATGGTTTCCGGGGCGCCGATATCTTCGCTTATCTGACCGCCGCCAGGGCAGCCGGTCTGAGCAGCCGCTTCACCCTGGAACGGAACTGGCGGTCCACCACCGGCCTGATCACGGCGGTAAACCGCATCTTCAGCCGGGCTCATGCCCCCTTCGTTTTCCAGGACATCACCTTCGCCCCGATGGCTGCCGCCCGCCAGGATATCAGCGATCTGCGCATCGACCACATACGCGAATCGTCCCTCAAGGTCTGGTTCTTCGAAAGACCTCACCCGGACCAGATAGAAGTTGGCCAAACCCTGAAGCCCATGACGAAAACAAGCGGCCGCGAGAAAATCCTGGCCGCCATTGCCGCCGAGATCGTCAGACTTCTCGATCTCGGCCAACAGGGCCGTGCGTTGTTGGGAGACCGCGCCGTGACCCCGGCTGACATCGCCGTGCTGGTGCGGACCAACCACGAGGCCCGTCTCGTAAGGAAAACGCTGACCGCCTGCCGGGTGCCGAATGTTCTCCACAGCTCGGAGAGCCTCTTCGCCTCCCAGGAGGCTTGGGAGATGGAAGTCTTCCTGCATGGTATTGCCGAGCCGGAAGACCCCCGCAAACTGCGGGCCGCACTGGCCACCGATTTCATCGGCCTGCGCTGCGATGAAATCCAGCGTCTGGCTGATGCCGACCGCGATTCGGCTGCCGACGCCTCGTCTCATGAATACTGGCTTGGCGAATTCCTGGACGCCCGGGAACAGTGGAAGCGAGCCGGTTTTTTGTCCATGTTCCTGGGTTTTGTCAGCCGGCATGCCGTCAAGGCCAGACTGCTTGCCTTTGCGGACGGCGAACGGCGGCTGACCAACATCCTGCATCTGGCCGAGCTTCTGCAACAGGCCGCCGCAACGCGCGGGCTCGGCATCAACAGCCTGCGTGGACATCTAGCCGATCTGCTCCGCCGGCAGCCGGACGACGAAGAGCACCAGTTGCGCCTTGAAAGCGACGGCGATTGCGTCCAGATCGTCACGGTCCATAAGGCAAAGGGGCTCGAATATCCGCTGGTCTTCTGTCCTTTTCTCTGGGCCGGCCTGCCGGACAACCCGTCGTCCGAGCTGCTCTTCCACGAAAAAACAGCGGCGGGCGAATCATCCCGGCTGATTCTCGACCTCGGCTCCCCGGATCTGGCCAGCCATTGGCAGTTGGCAACCATGGAGGAACTTGCCGAGAGCCTGCGGCTCTTCTATGTGGCCCTCACCCGAGCGAAAAATTGCTGCATCATGGCCTGGGGGTCCTTCAGGGGCGCGGAAACCTCGGCGGCTGCCTATCTGCTGCACCAGCCGCCGACCGCCAGCGCCGACCGGCCCGAGCCGCTGGCGCTGCTAAACGCGGTCGCCGAACGGCTGCCCAGCCTAAGCGATGCGGAACTCCTCGCCGAACTTGACAATCTGGCCGAATCGGCACCGGGTGCCATCGAAATCGTACGGCCCGCAACGGGCCTGCCTGTCCCTGTTCTCCACGCCACGACCGAGCCGGCCGCCAGCCTGCCGCTCGCCGGCCGGCAGTTTGCCGCAAGCCTTGCCGTTGACTGGCGGACCACCAGTTTCACGGCGCTGGTTTCCGGGCAGCAGCGGACTGCCGACCTGCCGGACCGCGACCGCCTGGAACCAGGCAACGCAGCGTCGGAGAATCCGGCGAGCGTCGCCAGCATTCTTGGCCTGCCACCGGGAACCTCCACCGGCATCTTCCTGCATACCCTGCTGGAGCGGCTCGACTTCACCAACGCCGATCCCCGGCCGCTCATCCGCGAAATGTTGCAAAGCCATGGGCTTGATGCAACCTGGGAAGCGGCGCTCGCCAGGATGATCGACAATCTGCGGGCCGTGCCGCTCATCACCTTTGCCGAAGAGCCTGGCCGGCCCGCCTTGACGCTTGCCACGGTGCCGAACCATTGCCGGTTGAACGAACTTGAATTCCTGCTGCCGCTGGCACTGCTTTCCCCGGCCAAACTGCGCCGGGTGTTTGCCGCGGCCGGCGACAGCCGACGGCCCGACCGCAGCAGCGATTTCACCGATGTGCTCGCCAATCTCGATTTCTTGCCGGTTCGCGGCTTCATGAAGGGATTCATTGATCTGGTCTTTGAGGCCGACGGCCGTTATTATCTGGTGGACTGGAAATCCAATTATCTTGGCGACTCCCCAGCGGAGTACCATCAGGACCGTTTAGCCGAGGTGATGGCCGCCGAGATGTACACGTTGCAGTACCACATCTACGCGGCGGCCTTACACCGTTACCTGGCAAGCCGCCTGCCCGGCTACCGTTACGAAACCCATTTCGGCGGCGTGTTTTATATTTTCCTCCGGGGGGTCGACCTCCGGCACGGCCCTGGTTTCGGAATTTTCCGGGCCGTGCCCCCTCCCGCCCTCATCAACGAACTGACCGCCGGGCTGTTCAACCGCGCTCCGGAGGAGGTCGCATGCCGATGACCCGCGGCCAGAATACCAGCCAGGGATCAGACCCGGCGCTGGCAATGGCGCTTGGACCGACCGCCGGCCTGGACCACCATTTTGCCCGATTCGTCAACCGGCTGGCCAACAAGCCAAACCCGGAACTCCTCCTGGCTGCGGCTTTGGTCAGCAGACGCACCAGCGACGGCCACGTCTGTCTGGATTTGCGACGCCTGGCCGGCCGCGGGCTCACTGCGCTGTTTCCGGATAACGCCGGGCTGCTGCCGGCCGATTGTTGCTGCCCGGATTTGTCTATCTGGACCGTGCGGCTTCTGGAAAGCGGGGTTGTGGGTCGGCCGGGCGAGGATGCGCCGCTGGTGCTCGACCAGGATGCCAGGCTTTACCTGCACCGCTACTGGCAGTACGAAAAAAACGTGACGGACTTTATCAGGGACCGGGCCGGCCAGACCACTGCCATTCCTGACCCGGCCCTGCTGGCCCGGGGTCTGGCCCGGCTCTTTCCGCCTCTCGCGCCACCTGAAACCGACTGGCAGAAGGTTGCCGCGCTTGCCGCTTTTGTCAAACCGTTCTGCGTGATCTCCGGTGGGCCCGGGACCGGCAAGACCTCGACCGTGGCTAAAATCCTGACGCTGTTCGTTGAGCAGACCGCCACCGCCCGCATTTTGCTGGCCGCGCCTACCGGCAAGGCCGCGGCCCGCCTGCAGGATGCCATCAACCAGGCAAAGCAGGGACTACCGATCAGTCCGGCGGCCGCGGCTGCCCTTCCTGACAACGCCTGCACCCTGCATCGCCTGCTGGGCATCGGCAGCCACACGGTCCTCCCCCGCTTTCATGCGGCCAATCCCCTGCCGGCCGACCTGGTGGTGGTGGACGAGGCATCCATGGTCGACCTGCCGCTCATGGCTAAACTAATGCAGGCCCTGCCACCGACCGGCCGGCTCATTCTGCTTGGCGACCGCAACCAGCTGGCCTCGGTGGAACCGGGCGCCGTGCTCGGTGATATCTGCCACCCCGGCGCCATGCAACGGTTCAGCCCCGTATTCCGCGCCCTGGCCGCCGAGCTGGCCGTTGATCTGGCCGGTTCACCCGTGGAAAACGCCGCCGCTTCCGAGTCCGAGGAAAACACATTGCTCGACGACTGCCTTGTCGAGCTGCAAAAAAATTACCGTTTCGACCCGGCCAGCGGCATTCATGCCGTAAGCCGCATGATCCGGGCCGGCGCGCCGGAAACGGTCATCGAGACAATCAGCAGCAACACCCTGCCCGATATCAACTGGACCGAGATCCCGGAGCCTGGGCAACTTGCGGCCCGCCTTGCCCAGCGGCTGCAGCACCTCACGACGCTGCTAGAAACCGCAGAGCCGGTCGCTGCCTTTGCGGCGCTCGACCGGTTTCGCATCCTCTGCGGCCTCCGGCATGGACCATACGGCGCCAACCGCGTCAACGAACTGCTCAAAAAACTGCTGGCCAAGCAGGGGCAGCTCGTTTTCTCAAAAAATGGCGACGCCGCCCGGCATTATCCAGGCCAACCGGTGATGATCACCCGCAACGACTACACCCTGGGTCTGTACAACGGCGATACCGGGGTGCTGCTGCCAGACCCCGAGGCCAGCGGCCAGCTCCGGGCCTTTTTCCGGGAAACGGCTGGCGGCTTCCGCCGCCTCCTGCCCCTGCGGCTGCCGGCCCACGAAACGGTCTTTGCGATGACGGTCCACAAGAGCCAGGGCTCGGAATTCGACCATATCCTGCTGCTCCTCCCGGCAACGCCCTCGCCGGTGCTGACCCGGGAGCTTATCTATACGGCGGTGACCCGGGCTAGGCGGTCTGTGGAAATCTGGGGCACGGCGGAAGTGCTGCGGGCGGCGATTAATCTGCCGGCCCGGCGGGATTCCGGCCTTATTAGCGCACTCTGGGGAAAAAATTGACCGCAACTTCCAGTCGTGCCATCCTAGCGAATGAAAAAACAGCGTTTTTTTGATGGCATCGCAAATGCCATTGCATCCCGCAGAGGCACGGGGCTCGCTGAGGTAACAATTTAAAATTAAAATAGATTTTCTCTCTATATCTCTGCGTCTCTGCGCGAGTATGAGATTTTTCGAATTCATCATTTTTTCGCGACAAAGGAAAATTTCCTCTTGTTCTCTTACGGAATATATTGTTTATATTAATATAAATGGAGAGTATCAGCGCCGACCACCCGGCGGCTGTTTACGGCGAACATCGCGCCGGCGGCGTTTTTTCACGAAGCCGACTTCTTTCCGCTACCCCATTCAAGTTGATCATGCCCGATGTCTTTCAATATTTCCGCTGGCAGGACGTCGTTGACATCCTTCTGGTATCCTTTATCATCTATCGGACAATCCTGATTATCCGCGGCACCCGCGCCGTCCAGATGCTGATCGGCATCGCGGTGCTGATCGTCATCTATTTCGGCGCCCGTGAACTTGAGCTGCTGACCTTATACTGGCTGCTCCGCACCCTGCTCAGTTCTATCTTCCTGATCATCATCATCGTGTTCCAGCACGATATCCGCCGGGCCTTGACCCAGGTCGGCAAAACGCCGTTCTACAAGGCGCAGGATGATATCATCCTGACCATCCGCACGGTGGCTGCTGCGGCCCAGTATCTGTCGGAACGGCGCATCGGCGGCTTGATCGTTCTGGAGAGGGAGACCGGCCTCAGGGAGTACATCGATTCCGGCCACAAGATCGATGCGGTGGTGACCAAGGAACTGCTGGTGAGCCTGTTCATGCCCACCTCGCCGCTGCACGACGGCGGTGTGGTCATCCATAAGGACCGCATCCAAACCGCCGGCTGTCTTTTGCCGCTCAGCAAGAACCCCTATATCAACAAAAGGTTCGGCACCCGGCATCGGGCCGCCATCGGGCTTTCCGAAGAAACCGATGCCTTAATCGTGGTAATCTCGGAGGAGACCAAGGAAATCTCTTTAGTCCAGGACGGCAAGATCGAGACGGTCGCCAATGAGAAAGTCCTGGCCAACCAACTGGAAACCATTTTCGTACCCCGCGACACGCAACAGCAGCGATGGAAAAACTGGTTCAACAAATCATAGAGAAACTGCGCACGTTCACTCGGCCGCAGAATTGGGGACTCAAGCTCATTTCCCTGCTCTTTGCCGTGTTCCTCTGGTACTTCGTGGTGGGCGAGGACAAGGTGGACATGAACGTCTCGATTCCGGTGGAGATTGTCAACCTGCCCCGGGATCTGGTGGTGGGCAACCAGTTCAAGCGCCAGCTGGAGGTGACGGTCAGCGGCCAGCGCAGTTTAATCCGCAGCATAGCCGGACAGCATATCGCCCGGACCGTGGATCTGTCCAAGGCCACCCCCGGCTCCGTGGTCATCCGCAACGAACCGAACTCCATTGATTTTCCCTGGGGCATCAGTGTGCTGCGCATCCAACCGACCAACCTCACCCTCCTGTTGGAACGGCTGATCCAAAAAGAGCTGACCATCAAACCACTGGTGAAAGGGACGCCGGCCCAGGGATTCAGGCTGGAGTCCATCACCCTGCAACCGGCCAAACTGTTTATCTCGGGGCCACAGAATATTCTGCAGGACGAATCCGTGGTCAACACCGAAGAGATCGACATCGCCAATCTGAACGGACCGACTTCCCGGGAGGTCTCCCTGAATCTCAAGCCGGCCATTGCCGAACTGCTCGGCGAACCGGTGGTGAACGCCCACATCAATATCACGGAGAACACTGTTGAACGGGTGATCGTCGATATTCCGGTCACCATGGACGAAACCGCGCCCGCGGAGTATCGGCCGACCCCGGCCGTGGTTTCGGTCCGGGCCGAACTACCCCTGCCCCTTCTTCACGAATTCAAAGACCTGCGGCGGCTGTTTGCCGCCGTGGTCCACCCCGCTGACCTGGCTGCCGGCCCGGACCTCAAGGTGGACATCTCGATAACCGACCGGGCCGGCGGCCTGAAAGATCGGGTCCAGATCCTGGACATAACTCCCGCGACCGTACTGCTGGAAATCGAACCGGTCAGACAACTCAAAACCAGAAGCAACGAACCCGAGCAGACAACGGACTGATACAGATGCGGACATTATTCGGCACGGACGGCATCCGGGGCGAGGCCAACATCCACCCCATGACCACCGAGATCGCCATGCAGGTCGGCCGGGCCATTGCCTTCCTGGTCAAGAACAGCAAGCATGGTCACCGGATCGTCATTGGCAAGGATACCCGCCTTTCCGGCTACATGATCGAAAACGCCCTGGCGGCCGGCATCTGCTCCATGGGCGTCGATATTCTCCTGGTCGGCCCGTTACCCACTCCAGGCATCGCCTTCATCACCTCCAGCATGCGGGCCGATGCCGGCGTGGTCATCTCCGCCTCCCATAATCCCTTTCAGGACAACGGCATCAAAATCTTCTCGCGCCACGGCTTCAAGCTGCCCGACGAGCAGGAGGCCAAAATCGAGGATCTGATCTTCTCGCAGAAGATGGAGGCGTTGCGGCCGGTGGCCGAGGAAATCGGCCGCGCCACCCGCATCGACGACGCGCGGGGCCGCTACATCGTCTTTCTGAAAAACACCTTTCCACGCCGCTATACCCTGGAGGATCTGCACATCGTCCTCGACTGCGCTCATGGCGCCACCTACGGCGTGGCCCCCTGGGTCTTCCGGGAGCTGGGTGCCAAGGTGACCACCATCGGCGTCAACCCGGACGGCATGAACATCAACCACGAATGCGGCGCCCTGCACCCGCAGCGGATGCAGGCTTTGGTCCGGGAAACCGGCGCCGACCTCGGCATTGCCCTGGATGGCGACGGCGACCGTCTGATCATGGCCGATGAAAAGGGAGACCTCGTGGATGGCGACCGGATCATGGCCATCTGCGCCGCCGACATGCTGCAGCGCCGCAAGCTGGCGAAAAAAACCCTGGTGGCCACGGTCATGAGCAATATGGGCCTGGAGGTTGCCATGCGCCGCATGGGCGGCCGGATGGTCCGCACCAAGGTCGGAGACCGCTATGTGGTTGAAGAGATGCGAACCAACGGCTACACCTTGGGCGGCGAGCAGTCAGGCCATCTCATCTTTCTCAAGCACAACAGCACTGGCGACGGTATCCTCGCCGCCCTGCAGCTCCTGGTCAGTTTAATCAAAAAGCAGAAACCCCTGTCGGAACTGGCCACCATCATGGAACCCTTCCCCCAGGTGCTGAAAAACGTCCGCACCGCCACAAAAATCACACCGGCGCAGATCCCGGGCTTTGCCAAGAAACTCGCAAAATTCGAGCAGAAACTAGGCGAACAGGGCCGCATTCTGGTCCGCCCCTCCGGCACCGAACCGGTGATCCGGGTGATGGTGGAGGGCGAGGACACAAAGCAGATCAACGCCATGGCCGACGAACTCTGCGACCTGATCAGCCGGGCCGACAATGGCCTGGCCGAGAGTTGAGCGCGACAGCGGAGTCGGGAGACTGGATAAAGACATTTCAATCCCGTTGGCAACATCTTGGGCTCTTCCCCAGACCCCGGGCACCGGGCAGCGGGCGCAACAAAACTGGACAGCCCCATTTGTTTTGCTGGAGGCTTCTTTTCGTCGAGGTTGAAAATCTCCTTGAAACATTTCCCTTGCGTAATTACAATGTGCATACACCGACAAGGGAGGTTTTATGCGTACAACTATCGTTCGTATCGGAAACTCGCATGGTATCAGAATTCCGAAAGTTATTATTGAGCAGTGCCAGTTGGGTCCAGATGTTGAGCTTGAAGTTGAAAACAAAAAGTTGATTATTCGCTCAGCGTCACATCCTCGGCAGGGGTGGGAGGAAAAGTTCCAATGCATGGCTGCAGCGGGAGATGACAGCCTTCTTGACGGTGAACTTGCCAACCAATCCACATGGGACGAGAACGAATGGCAATGGTAGTCAGACGTTTTGAGGTTTATTTGGTCAGCCTCGACCCGACGCTGGGGAGTGAACTCCGTAAGACTCGACCATGTCTCATTATTTCACCAGACGAAATGAACCGTTACATAGCCACGGTTATCGTGGCGCCCATGACCACCAAGGGCAAAGACTACCCTACGAGGGTAAGTTGTTCTTTCAAGGGCAAGCATGGTCAGGTGGTTCTTGACCAAATCAGAACTGTCGATAAATCGCGGTTGGTTCAAAAGCTCGGAGTAATTGATCAAGAAACACAATCGAACGTATTGTCAATTATAGCTGAAATATTCGCACCATAGAAGGCCAATCGGCTAGCCGGTTTTTTCTCCCCCGGCCCCACAACACCCTGCATGCGGGTCCGCACAGGGCGTTTCACAGAGGCTACCGAGCCGATGATCCGGGTAATGGTCGAGGGCGAAGACACAAAGCAGATCAACGCCATGGCCGACGAACTCTGCGCGCTGATCAGCCGGACCGACAACGGCCTGGAAACGTAAGCACGGCAACGGACTCGGGAGGCGGGATAAAGACATTCTCAAACCCGTTGGCAACCCCTTGGACTTCCCCAGACGCCGGGCAGCGGGCGCAACAAAAACAACAAAACTGGACAGCTATTTGTTTTGCGGGAGGCAAAAACGTTGGAGAAAATAAATCTGTCCCCTTTTCTCTTTTTGAAGTACGTCCCGCATATCTCGCCCAAAATTTTCCGGAAGGAGGAGGAAACAATGACGCTCCATATTCTCGACGATGCTACAGTTGCTGCGCTTAACGACCTGTTCAAAGATGATATCTGGGTACCAGAGTGGATCGGTATACCGGTTCAACTGGTTCTTCCCTTCGAAGGGCCGATTGAATGCAGCTGAAAATTCATCGCGGCAGCCATGAAATAGGTGGTACTTGTATTCATATTTCCACCGAAAAGACCACGATTCTGCTTGATATCGGGCTGCCACTTTCGGAGGACAGCGCACCTGCCACCATTCCGCCGGGCAAAATTGATGCGGTTCTGGTAAGCCATCCTCACCAGGATCATTTCGGTTTGCTGGATATCCTGCCTGCGGAAGTTCCTGTTTATACCTCAACTTTCTGAGTTGCGCCAACTCAGTGAGATGGCGATATTATTTGCCTTGATTGCCGGAGCGATTTGATGATATCAATT
>MGTE01000003.1:8175-15914 GCA_001799275.1 Deltaproteobacteria bacterium RIFOXYD12_FULL_57_12 | reverse complement strand
AAGATCAGCTCGGCCTCGTTCATGTGGTCCCGGAGGTTCTGGGTCTTCAGGCCCTTGAGGGTCTTATGCTTTTTAACCGATACCCCCGACCACTCCTGGTGAATGATGTTGGTCAGTATGGCGTACTCCTCTTCCTTGGTAATCTCGTGATCCTGCCAGTAGTCGGTCAGCTTGTTACGGGTCTCCTGACCCATCATCCGCTGCTGAATCCATTTCTCGCTTCTGCCGTGCTGTTGCCAGAATTCCCGAGCCCGATCCAGGGAGCGGGCCGGGTCGGCCATGTCCTGCATCCGCTCGTAACCGACCTTGGCCAGCCAGAGCTTGATCGGTTCCGCCTTGGGGCTGGGCACGGACTGGATCAGGCGGAGTAAGATTTCAGGACTGGCAACATCGGTCAGATATTTTTTACCGTCTGCGGCTACCATTTTCAGTCGGTTACATTTTGTAACCGACTCGCTTCCTTCCTTGTTCAAGCGATTTTTCAAAACCTTCCAATAGTTGCGGGCTGTTTGGTAGTCAGGCTGCTGAATCAGCGCCGCAACAATATCGACAACAGAAAAAAACCATACTTCCAACTTTTCATCATAGATTCTGCGGATGTTATAATTCTCAAAAACAGTTAAAGCATTTTTTTCGGTCATATTGCGGCCTCCTTATACCGTCTTGAAGACAATCTGGTTGTGCTTCTCCTTGCCCATGTTACGGGCGGCGAAGGTCTGGACGGCGTTGGCCTTGAGCTGGTCGTTACCGCCAAAGGCCGCGTCCAGGCAGATGAACTGCATGGGTTCGGGCCTCGCCACTGCGTTGATCAAGTCAGCGGTGATCTCGTCTTCCAGGCAGAGGAGCAAGCCGCCGTTTGCTACGGAATAGACCGTCTTGCCGACCAGGGTCTGGGTCTCGATCGGTTCGCTGGGCGGGAAGCCGGCCTTGATCAGGATTTCAAAGAGCAGGTCCTCCGGGCTGGCCTTGGGGTCGATGTGGTCAACGTGGAGCTTGAGTTGCTCGATGATTTTCTCCGGGGCGGTGTCCGGGGGCAGGGCTTGCCACTGTTTGAAGTTGGATTTGTCGAGTTTGAGGACCTTGAAACCCAGGTCTTGAGGAGCGGCGTCGGCCAAGGGGAGTTTACCGTTCTGGTCGGCGTTGAGTTTTTTGATGGCCCGGCGAATGCGCTCCTTGCCGATGTCGGCGATAGTTTTATATCCAGCCTTGAATGCCTCACTATCATCGGGACAGGGTTCGGGAAGCTGGACGAGGATGAACTTGCGGTTGCCGTTGTCCTGTTGATTCAAATCGAGGACGGCGTGGGCGGTAACGGAAGAACCGGCGAAGAAGTCTAATATCAAGGCATGTTCGTCATTAAGCAATGAAAGTAACCGGTTAAGAAGTTTAACAGGTTTCGGGGTATCAAAAGTTTGTTGCCCCTCGAACAACGCCTTTAGATGTATGCTAGCTTCCTTATTACTCCCAAACTCTTTATGCTGCCACCAAGTGTCAGGGGTTAATCCTTCTTCCACTTCGGATAAATATTTTTTTAGCATTGGACGACCGGCACCACCTACTCCAAACCATATTCGTCCTTCAGAAAGCCACTTGGAATAAGTTGCCTCATTGCATCGCCAATAACGACCGGGAGGCGGTAAGCATTTCTCCCCGGAAGGAGTCGTAATCGTGAATTGACCGGCTGAGTAATATTTACCTGCCGACAGATTTTCTGCTTTCCATGGACCAAGTGGGTCATTATCAGGATTTTTAAATTTTTCTATTTGTTCTTGAGTTCGTTCAAAACGACCAAGTCTAATGGCGGTTGAATTCTTACAATAAATCAAAATGTGGTCATGCGTATTTGATATGAATTTTGCCGTCATATTAGCGACATAAGCCTTTTGCCAGACCGCATTTGCTACAAAATTATCCTCTCCAAAAATCTCATCACACAGCTTCCGCAGGTTGCTGACCTCGTTGTCATCAATCGAGATAAAGATTACTCCGTCATCCTTGAGTAGATTCCGCGCCAGATACAAGCGCGGATACATCATGTTCAGCCACTTGCTATGGAAACGTCCCTCATTGGCCGTATTGGTGGAAAATCGCTTGCCCTCGCCGTCGATCAGCCCGGCATACTCCAGATAGGTATCCAGGGTTTCGGAAAAGTTATCGGGGTAGATAAACTCGTTGCCGGTGTTGTACGGCGGGTCGATATAGATCATCTTGACCTTGCCGTAGTAGCTCTTCTGCAGGAGCTTCAAGACCTCCAGGTTATCGCCCTCAATGAACAGGTTCTCGGTGCTGTCGAAGTTCACCGACTCCTCCCGGCAGGGCTTCAAGGTGGCGCAGCTTGGGGTCTGGATCAGTTTCAGGGCCTCTTTCTTGCCGGGCCAGTCCATGCCGTAGCGCTCCCGCCGGTTCTCGAAAAGGTCGGTAAAGGTGCCAAGCTCGGCCTTCAACTTCTCAAAGTCCACCGACTCGGTCAGCTCGCCCTTGGCGTTTACGATCTCGGTAAAGACGGTGGGGAAGAGTTGTTTGAGCCGCGCCCGTTTATCGGCGGCAAGGTCAAGGGAGTGGCCGGTGAGTTTTTCAGGGCGCGTATTCATTTCATGCCTCAAGTATTGTCAATCCTGATTTTTGATAAAGTCGCAAATAGTCGTCATCCGGCGAAGGCCGGGAGCCAGAGCAGTTACAATGTGCCTGAAACACTGGATTCCGGCCTTCGCCGGAATGACGAAAAGACAGATAATTCGATTTTTATTGCGAATGCACCAATTTTAATTCCCTCGAATTCGGGGGAATTCCTTTATCTTCAAACCACCGCCCAGCGGATGGTAAAAATTGCTTGTTCCTCAATCGTCTGTGCCAGCCGCGCCTCAACGCTGTCGAGCAAAGTGTCCTTCTGCTCTTCAATCGCCTTGGCCGCTTCGTCGTACTCTTTCCAGGCGGCGTTGCGCTTGGCGTCCTGGTCGCGGATCTTCTTTTGGGCGGCCAGCTTTTCCGGCAGATTGGCCGCAAGGCGCGCCCCCTTTTTCAGCTCGTTGATTTGGTCGTCATAATCCTTCAACTCCGCCTTCAAGCCCCGCCGTTTATCCTCGGCCCAGTTATTGAGCTTGTCGATCTCCTCATCAAACCATTGGGCCTGCTTCTGGGAAAGCTCGGCCAGAATCACTTGCTTGCGGCGCTGGGTTTCAGCCTCAAGCTGTGCCGCATTTTTCACTTCCGCAGTCAACCTTTGGATGGTGCTCGGCAGTTCAAACAGCCTACGGGCGGCATCATCCGTTACCGTGGCCCCTTTATCGGTCATGGCGCACAGCAGCGGGTGATCCTGCTCGTCGGCCCCGTTTATCGAAAGCTGCGTCAAGCGTAACACCCCGCTTTGCCCAACCAGGGGTTCAAGCGCTGCGGCCTTTTGCGGCCAGGCCGTATAATCAAAGGTCACCGTGGCCGGGGGGAGAGTACGGCCCTTGGCGCGATGGATCAAGGCCTGGGCCAGAGGATGGCCTAACCGGTAGCGATGGGCATCCACCACCTCCCTGGCCAGGGTGTAGGTCCCGGCCGGGATGCCTGTGCCCAGTGAGCCGGTCTTTCGCAGCGTAAAGGTCAGATTCTTGTCATCGAAGAGCGCCGAACCCTCAAGCTCTTTTTTGGCAAGCTCATTCCGTGTCAGCCGCCAGAGCATGGCGTCGTAGCGGTTCAGATAGTCGCGGCTCTCGGCCAGATTGATCCGCAGGCGATCATGGACCTCGGCGTCAAAGTTCTCCAACAGCTTCTGGCGGGTATCGGCCATGGTGGCGGTGATATTGGCCTCCATCTCCTGACGCAAGAAGGCGAACTCGGCCTCGATCTCGTCCGTGGTCCGGCAGTGCTGATAAATGGCGGCGATCCGTTTTTCAAAATCCACCCCGGACTCGATAACCCCCAGCACCTCGTCACTGGCGCCAAAGACCCCGGAGAAGAGCTGGAATTTCTCGGCCAGCAGTTCATAGACCCTTTGGTCGGCAGCGTTCTTGCGGTTGATGAAGTTGATCACCACCACATCATGTTGCTGGCCGTAGCGATGGCAGCGGCCGATGCGCTGCTCGATGCGTTGCGGGTTCCATGGCAGGTCGAAATTCACCACCATGGAGCAGAATTGCAGGTTGATGCCTTCCGCGCCAGTCTCGGTGGCAATCATGATCTTGGCGGACTCCTTGAAACAATCCACCAGGGCCGCTCGTATATCGGCACTCTTTGATCCGGAGACCCGGTCGGTATTGGCATGCACTGCAAGCCATTCTTTATATATGTGCTGGGACTGGGGATCGCTGTTGGTGCCGTTGAAGAGGACGATACGGTCGGCGTAGCCGTGCTCCGAAAGCAGGCGGATCAGATAGCTCTGGGTGCGGCGGGATTCGGTAAAGATGATGGCCTTCTCGGGGGCATTCAACTCCTTGGCCTTGGCAAAGCCATGGCGCAGGGCGTTTACCAGGGCTTGGCCCTTGGCATTCTCGCTGATGTTGACGGCGATGTCCCGGAAGGCCTCAAGCTCCTCGATCTCGCGGATAATGGCTTTCCTGTCGGTAGCGGAAAGTTCCTCCTTTTCCTCGTCTTCGTCCCACTCCTCAGAGTCGTTATCATACTCTTCGTAGTCCTGTTCAATATCGTCGAGCGGGACGTTGGCCGTGGCCTCCTTCAACTCTTTCTTGAGCCGCTTGGCCAGGGAATCCAAGGCCCCGGCAATGGCAAAGGTGGATGAGGCCAGGAGTTTTCTGAGGATCAGGGTAATGAGCTGGCGCTGGGAGTTGGGCAGAGCGTAGAGCTTAGGCCTGCGCAGATACTCGGAGACCATTTCGTAGAGGGCCATCTCATCGTCGGAGGGAAAAAAGTCCTCGGTGATGGGGATGCGGTTGGTGTAGCGGATATACTCCAGCACTTGACGGCGCAGGGTGCGGTGACAGAGCGGGGCCAGACGCGCCTTCAGCTCATCAAAGGTGGCGTTGCCGTTGATTCGTGAATACTGGGCCTTGTAGCTCTTGAGGTCGCCAAAGGCATAGTCGTCGATGATGCTGACCAGGCCGTACAACTCTAAAAGCGAGTTCTGCAAGGGGGTGGCGGTGAGCAGGACCTTGGGGGCGTTGGCCAGGGCAATCTTGATGGCCTTGGCGATCTTGTTGTCCGGTTTATAGACATTACGGAGGCGGTGGGCTTCGTCGATGACTGCCAGGTCCCAATCCATGCCCACCAGAACATCGGCATACTTGGCGGCGAATTGATACGAACAGATGACCAGGGCGTTTTGGATAAAGGGATTCTTGACGCCCCCGCGCTGCTTCTCCCGATAGTTCTTCGACTCCAGGATGATGGCAGGCAGGTAGAACTTGTCGGCCATCTCCTGCGCCCATTGCTTCCTCATGTTGGCCGGGGTGATGATCATGATCCGCCGTTTGCCCTCTGACCATTTCTGGGCGACCACCAGGCCGGCCTCAATGGTCTTGCCTAAACCCACCTCATCGGCCAGGATGGAGCCCTTGGATAACGGCGACTGGAAGGCGAAGAGCGCGGCATCAAGCTGATGCGGGTTGAGGTCGACCTGGGCATCCGCCAGCACCTGCGCGAGCTTTTCCGAGTCGTGCAGGGCGTGCCGTCTGGTGAGTTCGTGGGCGAGATAGGCGGAATGGTATTGGGTCATCTGCTTTGACGCTCTGCCTGCTGCCCGTTTCGCGGCGTTTGGCGCACATTTTTCGGGCGCAAAGGTGAAAGGCCGGCTTGGCCTGGCGTTTTTTACAGGTAAAATTTACTCGGTAAGAGTACAGCAATGTACTGTATTGTCCAGCATAATCCAAACAATTTGCAGGCACCAGGCCACGAAGAAAGAATATGGCCTGATCCTATTCCTCCAAGGATTTTCCCGGTAGATGCCCAATGCCCTGCTCGCCTGCTATTTTCAGGGGCGAGAACTTTTCGGTGAGCTTGATTCCGCATGGGATGCCTTTTTTTGCGCGCCTGGCAGGAATCAGGCTGAATCGGCAAAAAGGCCGAGCCGGTCAAGGCTGGCCAGGCTCTCCAGGAGCGCCTTTTCGCTGTGCGGCTCCAGGGTGATTATCGGTCGCGATGCCAGGGTCTGCAGGTAAGTAAAGAAGCCGGAGAAATCGAAGTCGCCGGCGCCGATTGCCAGGTGGGCGTCGTAATCACCGTGGTTGTCGTGCAGGTGGAGCTGGCCCAGCCAGGGGGTTAAGGCCGGCAGCCATTCCTGCCAGGGGGTGCGGGCAAAGGCCAGGGTGTGGCCAACATCGAAACAGAAGCGGGCATGGGGTGAGGCCAGGGCCTGCAGAATGCGGACGTGCATGGCCGGGCCGGTTTCATAGGTGTTCTCCAGCATGAGCGGTGTCCGGTGGCGGCTGGCAATGGCAAGCAACTGCAGCCAGGTGTCCATGGACTGTGCGAACCATTCGTCCTGTTTGCTGCCGTGTTTGTGCGGTTCGAAGTTGAGGTGGCAGACAATGGCCGCCGGTTCGAAGACCGGGATCAGGTCAAAGGCCAGCTTGAGCTTGTCCAGGGAGGCTTTGCGGATGCAACGATCCCAGGCCCCGGGGCAGAGATCGGAAAAAGGCGCATGGAGAGTGCAGGCCAGCCCGGCGGCCTTGAGGGCATCGGCCGCTTCCGTGAATTCGCGGCGGCTTCGATCGTAAAGCACGTCGTCATCCAGGCCTATTTCCGGCTGGAGGCGGAAGTCGATGATCCTCTGCAGGTCCAGCCGAAGACGTTCGAACGGAACATTGACAAAACAGCGGGCCGTGATGTGCGGGAAGGAGCGGGGCATATTTTCTTGGTTGTCAGGCAGGTGCTTTCCCGCCAGGTTGCAGGGTTTTGTCCAGCTCGTCGGCCAGGCGCTGCAGATGGGCCTTTTCCTCTTCGGCCAGTTTGAGAAAAAGAGTTTTCACCTCGGGGTCCGTAGTTTTTCTGGCCAGCCGACCGTACAGATCCAGGGCCTGGGTTTCAAGCATCATGGCCAGATCGAGGATTTCGGCAATTGTCGTAAGCTGGTCGCGGACGCTAACCAGAAAAGGTTCCGTGGCCACGCCGCCCTCCATGAGATCGGCAATGGTGGCTGTTCCGGGGGCGGTCGCCGGCGCGGCGTGGCCGGCCTGCATCTGATGGCGGCTCAGCAGGCGGGTCTTGTGGGTTTCTTCAATCTCGCCCAGCTGGTTGAAGAGCTGTTTACAATCTTCTGCCGCCGCGGTTTCGGCCAGGGAGCGGTAGAAGCGGCCAAGACCATCTTCCATGCCAAAGGCGAGGGTCAGCGCGTCGGCGAAATCAGCGTCGGCGTCAAGAAGCTGTAGACCTTCCTCCGGCGGGCCGGCGGCCTTGGCGCCCTGCCAGGCCTTGATGCCGCCGGCCAGGTTGAAGACTTCCTGAAATCCCTGGGCGGCCAGGAGTTGGCTGGCGGCCCGGCTGCGGCCACCTATGGCGCAGTAGGCAATGACCGGTTTTTCCTTGTCCAGTTCTGCCAGGCGGCCGGGCAGTTCGGCCAGGGGGATGAAAATGGCGGCGGGCAGATGGGCCGCCTCATATTCCTTGGGCTGCCGCACATCCAGCAGCTGATAGGTGCCGGCCGGCCGTTTTTGCATATACTCCCTGGCCTGGTCCGGCTCCAGGTTTTTAACCGGGGTAAAAAGGTTTTTCCAGTTCATGGTTTTTCTCCGAGACTAACGGCTTCTTCTGGTGAAAGGCAGCAGCCAGAGTTGCAGGAACCCGACCTTGTCAAAGTCGCG
>MGTE01000003.1:3332-8144 GCA_001799275.1 Deltaproteobacteria bacterium RIFOXYD12_FULL_57_12 | reverse complement strand
TGCTCTACATCCATGACCAAGGTGCCAAGTAAACGGTCCCAGACCGAAAAAATGACACCGTAATTAGCATCGCGTTCACGGAATTTTACCGAATGGTGGATGCGGTGCATGGATGGTGGCACAAACAGGATTATCCAGAGTTTTTCAAACCAGTCCGCCGTTTTTATACTGCAGTGATGAAATTGGACAGCCACATTGGCAGTTATCTCAAAACAGACATAGGCGAAGGCGGCAATCCCGAACGTGTAAATCACTGCCAGGCGGACAAGACCGGATATGAGCAGTTCGCCAAGATGAAAACGGTTGGCTGTGGAGACATCCATGTTGAGGTCCGAGTGGTGGACGCGGTGAAAACGCCAGAGGAATGGCACAACGTGATTGAGCAGATGCCAGACATAAATAATAAAATCAAGCAGGATAATGCTTAAGGCGAGTTGCAGCCAGAAGGGAAGATGGAGTTGGTTCAGCAAACCTGTTTGCATGGTTTCGGTGTTAAGGAGCTGTTTCTTCAGGATTTCGTTATAAACCAGATAATAGAGAAAGCCGTTGCCGGCTGCCAAGGGCACATTGGTCAGCCAGCGTTGCCATTTGGGCAGGCTGGCGGGCCGATAGGAGTTGAGCAGCTCAACTCCCAGGAAGATGAACATCCCTCCCCAATAGAAAATTGCCCGCCAGGTTTCGATCATAGTTTGAGTGTTACTGTAAAGTTTTCTTGATAGCGGTCCAGGAACTCCGCCATAGTAAAATGGTGCTCCTGGGTGCCGTAGCATTCGACGTTGAAACTGGCCGCAGTCGCTCCCATCTGGGCGGCAACGGTCAGGTCCTTTTGGGCAAGCAACCCTTTGATAAGGCCTGCCCGGTAGGCATCCCCGGCGCCGGTCGGGTCAACCACCTGTCTGGCCCTGGTTGCCGCGATCGGTATTTCCTGATCACCTTGGCAAACCAACGATCCTTTTTCGCCCAGGGTGACAATCAGTGTCTTGGTCAGTTCAAGCAATTCGCCTCTGGTCCGGTCCGTGGCCTTTTCGATCATCTGCAGTTCATAGTCATTAACGATCAAGATCTTTGCCCCGCTGATCATCTCCAGCATCTGGTCTTTGGATAAAACCGGGATCTGCTGGCCGGGATCGAAGATGCATGGGATTTTATGCTCCTTGTAGAATCGGCTGAATCCGAGCATGTCGTCGAAGTTGCCGGGTGAGACGATAGCAATTGTATCTGCGGGGTTTTCATCAGCAAAATTGTAAAGGGAGGGATATTTCATGGCGCCCGGATTAAAGCAGGTTATCTGATTATCGGCCTGGTCGGTAGTGATATAAGCCCCGGCAGTGAATTCGCTATCGATCCGGCGGATACCGGTCATCGGCAGACTATGTTTGCTCAACCAGTTTTCATAGGTGTCGAAATCTTTGCCAACCGCTGCTAGAATCAGTGCTTTTTCCTCAAGCAGAGCAAGATTGTAAGCGATATTGCCGGCCGTGCCGCCAAATTTTTCGGCTAAGCCGTTTATCATGAAACAGACATTCAGGATGTGGATCTTGTCAGGCAAAATGTGATCGGCGAATTTACCGGGAAAATCCATGATTCTGTCATAAGCCAATGATCCGGATACAAAAATCTTCATTTGTTTCTCCAAGGTTTGATTGATTGATCACCAAATATATTCGATTTCCTGGAATATTGCATTGTCCAATATTTTAAAACAGATGGAAAACGATTACAGTTTTTCAGAATCCACATGGGACTGTCTATGGCCGGTACTTATTTTTTGACCATAGGTTGTCGGCGCACTTAATGGATTATGTTGCCGGCTAGCCCAACATCCCTGATTCTGCTTTTATTGATATTAAATAAAGTTGTAATCTGCTTTTTTTAAGCCGAATAAAAGTTGACAGAAGCGATATCAGGCGTATTTTAAAGGTATGAAACGATCATTCTGGAACACATTAGTCGAGTGGAAAAAAGCCCCGCAACGGAAGCCCATGCTGGTGCAGGGAGCCCGTCAGGTTGGCAAAACATGGATATTGAAGGCCTTTGGCGAGGCGATGTTTGCAAACTGTGTTTTGCTTGATTTTGCAGAAGATGCGGCATTACGCGGCCTTTTTGTCTCTGATCTCAAACCGCAACGTATCCTCACCGATTTGAGTGTCTACCTGAACCGGGACATCTCGCTGGATAATACACTGCTGATTTTTGATGAGATTCAACTATGCCCGGAAGCGCTGACATCGCTGAAATATTTTTATGAGGCATTTCCGTCCGCCACGATTTGCGCGTCCGGGTCTCTACTTGGTCTGGGCCTTTCAGAACAGAATTTTCCGGTCGGCAAAGTTCAGCGCGAATGGCTCCGCCCGATGTCTTTCTTTGAATTTCTTGAAGCTCTGGAGGAGAGCGCGCTTTGTCGGGCGCTATACGATGCCGCAAAAAATAGAACGGTCATCTCCCCGACCATTCACACGAAAACGTTTGGTTTGTTCAAGGAGTTTATGATTACCGGCGGAATGCCGGAAGTTGTACAACGATATATAGCCCTGCGGGAGCAACGGGTGGCGGCATTCCAGGCCGTGCGTGCACTCCAGCGTGAATTGACTGATTCGTATCTGGATGATATTGCAAAGCATTCCGGCGCGTTGAAAGCAGTTCGTGTCGCCAGTGTATTTAAAAATATCCCCGAACAACTTGCCCGTGAGAGTGATGGGGCTCGAAAATTTCTTTTTAAAGATGTTTTGAGCGGACGTTCGACCTATGATGTTCTGGAGGGACCCATTGAGTGGCTGATCAAGGCAGGATTGATTCACCGCGTTCCAGTTTGCCGGTCGGTTCAATCTCCGCTGGCAGCTTATGCTGAAAAAAACGCTTTTATGCTATATCTTTTTGATACGGGCATGCTGGGAGCCATGTTGTATCTCAACCCTGCAATGCTTTATCAGTACACTTTCGGCCAGTTTAAAGGATTTCTGGCCGAAAATACGGTCCTGAACGAACTGCTTTGCTCCGGTGCCGGGCCGATCTATACTTGGCGCGGAACTTCTTCCGAGATCGAGTTTCTGCTCGCCAGTGGGAGTCAGATGATTCCGGTTGAAGTGAAGGCGGGATTAAACACCAAAGCGAAAAGCATGCAAGTATTCCGCGACAAATACTCTCCTGAAATGGCCGTGCTTTTTTCTGCGCAGGGGACCAACCAATTTGACCACGGCCTCCTGCACGCCCCACTTTACCTGGCCGGGGCCATTTTTCTGTAACTCTCCCATTCGGTATTTTGAAAAGTGGGTCGGATAGGGGGCCACGGCCTGCCCACCCACTGATATTTTTTCCTGTCCAGACGACGGTACTGCACGGCTTCGGTAATGTGTGAAGGAGAGCGGCTACAGAATAGGTCGCTGTCTCTGTTTTTCTGGTTTTTAGCATTGCTATCCGGGTTCCCCCCTCCAATGGCTTTGCTCTTCAGCTATTTTCCCGGAGCAATTGAGCCAGATCCTCATGCCCTTTTTTCTCACATTCCGGGCAAAGACCATGGCTGAACACGGCATCCGTATGCTTGCTCACATACGTCTCGACCCCGCTCCAGTTGCCCTTGTCGTCCCGTATCTTCTTGCATGATGCGCATATCGGCAGCATGCCGGTCAATTGCTTGACCGTGGCAATGGCATCCTGGAGTTCCTTGTTTTTCTTTTTGAGTTCAGCGGAATATAGTTGTAATTTTTCTTCGGCGTGCTTGCGCTCCACAAGTTCTCTACTCAGTCCGAGATTAGCCTTTTTGAGGTCCAACGTCATATTGGCCAGAGACAGGGCCTGGTCGTGCGACTTTGTCAACGACAATACCACGGAAAAGAGCAGTAAACTTATGATGATGCCAAGCAACATGATGCTGTTCACCTGACCGGTATCGATGGTTTCTTCAAAATGCGGTGAGGAATTGAAAACCAAGAGCCAACGACGACCGGCATACTCCAGGATGGATTGGTAGGTAAAAAAATGTACGTGACCAGAATGAGAGAGGCGTGATTCTATATTCTCACTGGGATAGAGTAAGGCCTCTTTAAGCGGTTCATCCCCATCGAAAATCTGAAGTTCAACATGCTCCCGCTTCTCTATCAGAAGACCCTGCATGAAATCATTCATGCGGAAGGGGCTGTAAACGTATCCCGTTAGCGCCTCTACCCTCTGTTCAGGGGTTTCCGGTTCTTCTCCTTTGCGGTAGACCGGCAGATACATAAGAAAGCCCGCCTGAACATCTTTTTCTGTTTCCTGAAGCAAGGTAATCTTGCCACTCAGAGCGGCCGAACCGGTGTCCCTGGCCATTACCATGGCTTTTTTACGCATGGGTTCGGAAAACATGTCATAACCAAAAGCCCGCTGATTTCGCCAATCGAAGGGCTCCAGAAAAATAATAGAGGTGTATTCCGGGCGCTCCCCATCAGGATGGATATCATAGTTGGGGAAACCCTCTTCGCGAATCTGACGGATGTGAGCCTTCTTTTCTGAAGGAAGAATTCTTTCGGAAAAGCCGACTCCTTGCACACCTGGATAATATTTATCAATCTGCAACGCTGTTATATATGTCCGCCATTTCGCTCGTGTAACTTCCTTGGAGCCTGCGAAAAGACCAGCGCCGCTTTGGAGCAGGAATGCACTGGCATGCAGACGCTCGCGAAGAGCTGCTTCTATTGCCTGGGCCCGAAAGACAAAACGGTCATTAGTTCTTTCCAGCACTACGCCTCTGGCGACATGCCAGGCAAAAAAAGTGACAGCCAGAGACACCAACAGGACTATCCAGGCCATCCATTTACCCAGAAAAACGGATCGAAGCGG
>MGTE01000003.1:2587-3318 GCA_001799275.1 Deltaproteobacteria bacterium RIFOXYD12_FULL_57_12 | reverse complement strand
AGCAGAGAAACCGGACGCTGACCCAGTCGATCCCTGAATATTCTCTTTTTTCATTTTCTGCTCATTCTTTTCCAGGATGATCACGACCGACACAGTAGCCAGTATGGCTTCTCAGCAGGAAATTTCAATTCCTATTGGTGCTGGTCAAATATGTCTGCAAATACCGGGGCGATTTCCTTGAAGGTTTCAAGGACAGCCGGATCAAAATGTTCAGGCATGGTCCGGCCATCACCCTCGGTGATAATCTTAAACGTCTTTTGATGGTCAAATGGTGGTTTGTAAGGCCTTTGAGCCCGCAGTGCATCATATTGGTCGACGAGCATGACGATCCTGCCCTCAATGGGGATTTCTTCTCTTTTAAGCCCACCTGGATAGCCTCCGCCGTCCCATCGCTCGTGATGATTCAAGGCAATGGCGGCAGCCATCATGATTCCGGGATAGGTCGATTCCGCGAGGATCTGCGCGCCTTTTGCCGCATGGGTCTTCATGATTATAAATTCATCCCGGGTCAGAGGCCCCGGCTTAAGAAGGATGCTGTCAGAAATGCCGATCTTGCCAATGTCATGCAACGAACTGGCAAAGGTTATGGCCTCAATAAAGTCCATGGGCAGATCCAACGCTTCCGCAATCTTGCCGGCATAAAATCCGATTCTCGCGATATGAGCGCCGGTGTCGGTATCACGAAATTCCGCAGCGGACGTCAGCTTGCGCATCATCTCGTTGCCCATGTT
>MGTE01000003.1:0-2567 GCA_001799275.1 Deltaproteobacteria bacterium RIFOXYD12_FULL_57_12 | reverse complement strand
GGGTTCTTTCCAGCACCTTCTGTTCAAGGATCTTATTATATTCGAGCCTGAAGTCGTCAAAGGCCTTGATCTTCAGGAGGTTCCGGACCCGGATGATTAATTCGGCCTGATCGATTGGTTTGGAAAGAAAATCATTGGCGGAGCAAGAGAGGCCTTTTAATTTTGATTCCCTGTCGTGCAGCGCCGTCACCATGATTATCGGGATATTCATGGTTTTCGGGTCTTCTTTAATGATCCGGCAGGCCTCGTGGCCGTCCATGACCGGCATCATGATATCAAGGATGATCAGGTCAGGTCGGCTCTCGCTGACCTTCTGCACCGCCTTCTTACCATTTGAGGCAAATTCAACATCATAGCCTAACGGTATCAGCCACTGGGTAATCAATCTCAGGTTTGCCTCTTCATCGTCGACCAGCAATATTTTTTCGTTCATTTGTCCAGGACCTCCCTTACCTTCAACAAAAGGCTTTTTGACGGGAAGGGTTTTTGGATAAAGTCAAAACCGCTCTCCTTCAATTCTTTGTTGCTGATGAGCTCCATGGTATAGCCGCTCGCGAAAAGTATTTTCATCTTCGGGCTCACCTTGCGGATCGCCGCACAGACCTCTTTGCCGTTTTTCTTCGGCATGATCATATCAAGCAGAACAAGGTCGATCCTCGCCTGGTTCTCCATGAATTTTGCGATCGCCTCTTCGCCATCTTCCGCGGTGACAACCGTGTAACCGAAGGACTCCAGCACGACCCTTGTTAATTCCCTCAGCGCGGCGTCATCCTCGGCTATCAAAACAGTCTCATGCCCTCCCTTGACCCGCGCGGGGCCCTCCGGTTTCTTGTCGAGCGCCACATCATCACAGATAGGCAGATATATTTTGAACACCGTGCCTTCGCCAAGTTCACTGTAGACCTTGATAAAGCCGTTATGCTGTTTGATTATACCGTAAGAAATAGCGAGACCGAGCCCTGTCCCTTCGCCAACACCTTTTGTGGTAAAAAAAGGTTCGAATATCTTCTGCTGCGTTTCCGCATCCATTCCCTGCCCGGTATCAGCAACCGTGATCAGCGCATATCTTCCGGGCCGGCCATATCCGTAGGCGACAACATAGGCTTCATCCATCTCCTCAAGGCTGGTGGCGATCATCAACCGTCCGCCTTCGAGTATGGCGTCTTTGGCATTGGAGGTAAGATTCATCAGCACCTGCTCGATCTGCCCGGCATCGGCCAGCACAATCAAAGGGGTGTCCACAAGATCCAGATGAAATTCAATGCTCTCTCTGATAATCCGGACCAGCATTTTTTGGAGGCTCAGAAGAAGTTCGTTGATATTAATGCACGATACTTCAGCGACCTCTTTTCTGCTGAAGACCAGCAGCCTTTTGGTGAGAGCCGCAGCCCGCTCGGCAGCAACAAGCACCTCGGACATATTTTCTCGTGCTGGGCTGTCGGTCGCCAAGGTGTCCATTACCATGTCGCCATACCCCATGATTACATTGAGTATATTATTGAAATCATGGGCAACTCCCCCGGCCAGAGTGCCGATGGCCTCCATCTTCTGGGATTGCCGAAGTTGCGCCGCAAGCTTTTTGTGCTCGGTGACGTCCCTGATTATCTCGATTACGGCCACGATATTCCCTTCAATATCCCTCAAAGGTGAGGCGGTAACCTCTCGATATATTGTTTCATTGCCGATAGTTACGGTCCTCTCATCATTATGTAAGTGTCCGTCGCTGAAGACCCTCTCGACCGGGCAATCTTTGCAGACCTGGTCATTGTGCTCATAGGCCGTGTAGCAGTGCTCGCCGACATGATCACCAGTTAATTCCTTAAGAATTTTATTCTGGTAGGTAATGATATAGTCGGTATTCTGGATGCTAAGCCCTTCCCCCATTGAGGCCATGATCGCCTCCAACCTGGTTGCTCCCTCGTGGACTTTTGCAAAGGCTCTCTGCAAGTCATGCTCAGCTTGCTTTCGCTCGGTGATGTCTCTGGCTACACCACTGATAGCTGCGGGTTTACCTTGCGCATCCCTGAGGAGCGAGGCGCTGAATGAATATGGAATTTGCCGGCCGTCTTTGGTCATAACTGGCACATCGACCGTGACACTGCCTTCCCGAATTGCCGTCTGAAGGGCCTCGGCGATCATCCCTTTGTCCTCATTGCTGAAGAAATCAGCAGGCTTCATCATCGCAATTTGCGCGTCAGGGTAGCCGGTGGCAGTATTTAGCGTCTTATTCCATCGGAGGAACTTCCCCTCTAAGTCGAAAACTAAGAAGATGTCTTGTAGTGAATTAAGGGCATTTTCAGTGAATGCTCTCTCCTCTTTCAGATACTCTTCTGATTTTTTGCGTTCGGTGATGTCTTCACCGGAGAAAATGATGCCCGATATCTCCCCGGAAACATTTCGCAGGAGCGCGTTGTGAAAGGCCAGCATCCGCGCTTCTCCGCCTTTCGTGATAATGGGATTTTCAAAATATTCCACCGGCACAACATCGCCGTTCATCAGTTTACTGAAGACCTCTTGCACCTTTTCTGAAATGGTGCCGGGTACGCACAGGTCGAACCAGTTTTGGC
>MGTE01000002.1:20679-20899 GCA_001799275.1 Deltaproteobacteria bacterium RIFOXYD12_FULL_57_12 | reverse complement strand
GCCCTGGGGCCAGCGATGAAATCAAAGTAGCTCAGCACCTGGTAGCGGTCGCCGCTCGAGAAGGCATCGAACATCTGCCCGGCCGATTCGTAGCCAAGCTCCATAAAGCTGGACCCCGGGAGACCGGCGAACCCCATGCTCACCGCCAGGTAAGCGGCCTCTCCTGCCAGGGAATGGGCCAACTGGAGAGCTGCCCATTCGCTTTCTTGCGAGGTGTGCA
>MGTE01000002.1:20454-20563 GCA_001799275.1 Deltaproteobacteria bacterium RIFOXYD12_FULL_57_12 | reverse complement strand
GGGGTGCGGCATCGATTGGTGACCACGAGATTGTGGTGCTGTTTGTAGGCTCCGAGTTTAAACGCAAGGGGCTTGATCTGCTCATTCCGGCTATTGGCCCCGGCATGCG
>MGTE01000002.1:5490-20439 GCA_001799275.1 Deltaproteobacteria bacterium RIFOXYD12_FULL_57_12 | reverse complement strand
GTCGCCGACCGGCTGATCTTTGCCGGTTTATCCGACGATGTGCGGCAATACTATGCCATGGCCGATGTTCTCGTGCTGCCCAGCCGTTCCGAGGCCTTTGGCATGAGTGTGCTGGAGGCCATGGCCTGCGGTCTGCCGGTGGTGACCAGTGTTGGCGCTGGCGTCGCGGATTTGATTGAACACGGGGTCAACGGTTTTCTCTTTCGGGAGTCAGGCGAGCTTGGTGCGGTGCTCAAAAGGGCGGCGGAGCTGGCCAGCCGCCAGGCCATCGGCGAGCGGGCCCGGCAGACCGCTGAACACTACAGCTGGGACCGGGCAGCCGATGCCTACGAGGAACTCATGTTCCAACTGACCGCGGCCAGGAGAGGGGAGGGGCGGGCATGAAGATTTCGCTGATTATCACCACCTACAACTGGCCGGCTGCCCTGGAACTTTCGCTGAAAAGCGCCCTGCGCCAGAGCCGGCTGCCCGCCGAGATCATCGTGGCCGATGACGGCTCCACCTCCGACACCGGCGAGATGGTTTGTGGCTTGGCCCGAAAATCGTCGGTGTCGCTCATCCATTCCTGGCAGGAGGATCGCGGCTTCCGGGCGGCCCGTAGCCGTAACCTGGCCATGGCCAGGGCGACAGGCGATTATTTTGTATTTATCGACGGCGACATGGTCCTGGAACGACATTTCATCGAGGACCACGGCCACTGGGCAACGGCCGGCGTTTTTGTCCAGGGTGGCCGGGCTCTGCTCGATGCCGGCCTGACCCGGACGGCACTGGCCAACGGCCAGACGGCTTTCTCGCCGTTTGTTAAAGGCATGGCGAATAGGAAGAACTGCATCCGCGCGGCCGGCCTCGCCCGGTTTTTTTCCGGAAATACCTCCCGGCTGGCCGGCATCCGTACCTGCAACTTCGCCTTCTGGAAAGAGGATGCCGTGCGGGTCAATGGCTTTAACGAGGAGTTTGAGGGTTGGGGCCGGGAGGACAGCGACTTCGCGGCCCGTCTGCTGCACAGCGGGGTACGACGGCTGAACCTCAGGTTCAGCGCCGTGGCCTGGCATCTCCATCACCCGGAAAATTCCCGGCAGAGCCTGGAGAAAAACGATCAACTGCTGGCCGAGACCATCAGGCTGAAAAAGACCTGGTGCGAACAGGGGCTTGACAGAATGCAGAATGTAGAATGAAGAATGGAGAATGATTGATTTTATGATGTCTTCTTCTGGTTGTCGTCTCCTGACTCCTGACTTCTGAATTCTGAATTCTGCCCCTCCGCAAACTCCGGGTAGAGCTTCTTGACGCAGTCCGGGCAGATGCCATGGCTGAATTCGGCATCGGTATGGTCCCGGATATAGGATTCGATCTGGTTCCAGTAGCCCTTGTCATCCCTGATCTTCTTGCAGGCGGCGCAGATCGGCAGAAATCCGCTCAGGGTCTTGACTTCGGCTAAAGCCTTCTGCAGTTCGGCAATGAGTTTTTCCCGTTCCTGTCTGCCGCGTTCTCGTTCGTCCAGTTCGTTTCTGAGGCTTTCCTGGGCCTGCTGCAGGGCTTCTGTCATGCGGTTGAACGAGGAGGCCAGACTGCCGATTTCGCCGCTGTCCTGGATTGTCAGTCGGGAGTTGAGATCGCCCCTGGCAATCTGGCCGGTGAGCCTCTCAAGCTGTTGCAAGGGCCTGATGACCGACCGCACGGTCAAGGTGATGAGGATGATCAGGCAGAGGGCCACAATTAAGGAGGCGGTGATCAGGTTGAGTCGCAGGGCCTTGGTCACGGCCGTCACCTCGCTGAGCGGCCGGGAGATCAACAACACCCCGTCGGTCATCTGCAGGCCAAGCGATGCGGTCTGGCTCGGTTGGCCGTCGGGGTCGTTTTCATGGATACGGACTCTGACCTCTTCAGCGGAGGCGACGCGGAAAAGAGCCGCGTCGGTTACGGATTGCCCGACTTTGGTCTCGTCGTCATGGGCGACAATCGTGCCCCTCCTGTCGACCAGACAGACTTCGGTTCCTTGACCCAGGCCGGTCTCTTTGAGCAATTGGGCGAAAAAAGGCTGGCAGTGGAGCTGGATGCTGACCACGGCCCTGGAGCTGTTTTTGTAATAGAAGAGTTGGCTGACCGTGATCGACGGGGCCTGGTGTTCAAGGCAGGGCGAGATGGTCGAGATGTGAAACTTGCCTGCCGCTAGCTTCAGGGCGGCGGTGAACCATTCGGCCTGGCCCGGGTCCGGATATCGGTAGGCACGGTGCTGGCCCGTGATGTTGACGATGCCGTGGCCGTCGGTTCGGAAGATCCGGAGGCTGGCATATTCCGGCTTGGCCCGATTGAGGGCCAGGAAGTTTTCCTCCATGGTGGCCCGGATGTCTTCGACAAAATCCGTTTCTCCTACGGCATCGTACATGAAGTACTGGCCTAAATGGCCGCTGGCCAGCAGTGTGGTCAGATCGTTTTCAACACGTGTCAGGCTGAGTTCCATCAGGGAGCGGGTCTGCAGGGTGATAAGTCGGAGGCGGTTGTCCTGTTCGGCAACGAGCGCGTTGCTGCTCAGCCGGGCGAGCAGCAGGGAGAGGACGACCAGGCAGAGAAGGGCGGGCAGCAGCACGAAGAGATGAAACCGGTAGAGGATCTTCATGGCCGGTCTCCGCTGTCGCGGCGTTCAATGCCGGCGGGTGGATTGTAGAACTGATCGAGCTGCTCCCAGGCCTTGAATTGCAAAGCGAGCTGCCGGCCCTCGGCCAGGTTGATGGTGCCTTCCGCCTTGACAACCGCCTGACCTTCCGCGCCGAGCAGCCAGTCGATGAAGCGTTTGACCTCGCCGGCCGGCTGGCCGTGGGTGATCAGGTAGAGCGGTCGGAAAAAGGGGTAGCGGCCGGCCATGATGTTCTCCCGGGTGCAGGCGATGCCGTCCACGGCCAGGATTTTCACCTGCCGGTGGCAGGCGCTGGCAAAGCCGTCCGCCGCGAAAGACCAGCGGATTTTTTCCACGTTTCTTTCCACCAGGCCGGAGTCCCGAAAGGTGATGGCCCGGTCGGCATACTTCACGTCTGGGTTCTTGAATAACAGCCGCCTGGTCATGTAGCCGACCCCGGAGAAGCGGTCATCTTCGTCCTGGCGGCGGTTGATTAAAAAGATCGGCTGGTCCGGGCCGCCCACCTCCTGCCAGTTGGTAATCTCGCCAAGAAGGATCTGGCGGGCCTGGTCAGCGGTGATGTCGGTGACTGGGTTTTCAGGATGGGTAATGTAGCAGATGGCGTCCCAGCCCGCGTGAATGAGGACGCCGCCAGCTTCGAGATCCGGGAAAAGGTCCGGCCGGCTCGGCCGACAGGTGCCACCCATGTCCGCGTCGCCGGCCAGGGTTGAGCGGATGCCCAAGGTGGCGCCGCCGCCCACCAGTTCAATATGGACGCCGGTCTTGGCCTCATAGGCCCGGGCGCAGCCTACCATGAAGGCAATCTTGGTGATGCTGCAGCCTTTCCAGATGAGGGTAGTGCGCTCGGCAGCGGCGAGCAGGCCGGCAAGGCCGGTTAGAAGGAGGACGGCCGCGATCAGCAGCCGATGGTGCAGAAGACTCTTGCCGTGCATTTTCCACCTCCCGACAAAGAATTGCGCTGTTGTAGGGTGGCCAGCTGACAATACGATCCGTATTCTGTTAAATTACCCAATCTGCCGGGTTGTTGTCATTAACTATTTGGCTTGATTTGGGAAGGTGTCGTCCGGGAAGGGATGCTTCGGTTATCTCTTTGTAAGGTCCTGCAGTTGCTGCCGGCGGTCGGTGACCAGAATCAGGAGCAGAAACACACTGCCGATCACGGCGAAGATGAAGCCGTGCCGGAAGGTGTCCTGAAAGGCCAGGCTGGAGGCCTGCAGTTGCTGGATGCGGCCGACCAGGGCCTCCGCCTTGGCAGCGGCCAGTCCGTCCGGGAAGAAGATTTCCAGCCGGTCGGCGGCGGTGTCGATGTAGCGTTGCACCACGTCGACATTCTGCAGGGTGGTGATGCCCTCGAAATGCAGGGCCAGGCTTTTTTCCAGGGTGTTGGTGGCGATGGCCGTGCCGAGCGAGCCGCCCACGAAGCGCAGGTAGTGCATGAGACTGACGCCCTGGGCGGTTTTTTCCCCAAGCTTGCTGAGGGCCATGGCTGACAGCGGCGCGAAGAAGGCGCCGAGCGAGATGCCGAGCGGTACGGTAAGTAACGCCGCCTTGAAGGACGGGGTATAGTAGTTGAGCGAAGGGATCAGATAATAACTGGTGATCAGGTAGAGGCAGGTGCTTGCCACCAGGATGCGCTGCGGCCCGATCCGGTCGCTCAGGATTCCGGCCAGCGGTGAGACGATGGCGATGAAGATGGCAAAGGCCAGCATGTGGGTGCCGGTCTGGAACGTGGTGAGTTGTTTTAAGGTTTCGTAGTAGAGGGGCAGCAGATAAAAGAGCTGGTAGATGGAGAGCCCGAGCACGAAAAAGTAAAAACCCATGGACAGGGAGTAGACCTTGATCTTGAAAATTGCCGGGTCGATGAGCCGGTGTTTTGATAACAATTCGGAGAGCAGGTAGAGCACCAAGGCGATGCCACCGCCAAAGGCGAGGGTGGTGATGGCACTCGACTGGAACCAGCCGAGTTGCTGGCCCTTGGAGAGCAGAACGAGCAGTGACACGGTGAAGGCGGAGAGAAAGGCGTAGCTCATGAAGTTGAAGCGCAGCGGTCCGCTGCGCCTGGCCATGACCGGCAGATAGGAAGCCCCGGCGATGAAGTTGAGCAGACCGGTGGGCAGGTTGATGTAGAAGACCCAGCGCCAGCTTAAGTGTTCGGTGATCCAACCGCCGACCGTGGGGCCGAGCGACGGGGCAAAGCTCACCCCCATGGCATAGATGCCCATGGCCAGGCCACGTTTCTCCGGCGGGTAGATGGAGAAGAGAATGGTCTGGGCCGAGGCCATGATAAAGGCCTCGCCGAACCCCTGGATGATGCGGGCGCCAATCATCTGGGGCAGGGAGGCGGCTATGCCGCACAAGGTGCTTGCCCCGGTGAAGACAAAAAGGCCAATCAGAAAGAGGCGCTTCAGACCGAGCACATGGCTCAGGTTGTGGGTCAGGAGCAGGCCGACTGCCGCCGCGGTCATATAGGCGGTGATCACCCACTGCACGCCGTACAGATCCGTGGCCAAGGGCCCCATCATCTTGGGCACCACCACGTTAACCACGGTGGTGTCCAGAATGGCCATGAAGGCGCCGAGCATGACGATCAGCGTCAGAAAGGCTCGGTAGCCCGGCGAGATGGTCAGGTAGATGGGCCGGTCGTCCGGGCCTGGGTTCATCCGTCCTTTCTCCTGATCTCCACCTCACCTCCGAGGCCGATGCTGAGCAGTGAGATGTCGCCGCTGGTGAATGTAATCCGTACCGGGATGCGCTGGGCAACCTTGGTGAATTCGCCGGCCGACAGGTCGCGGGGCGCCAGGGCAAAGGTGGCGGCCGAGGCGGGCAGTACCTGGCTGACCGTGCCGGTGAATTTGAGGTCTGGATAGGCGTCGATTTTGATGGTCGCCTCGGCGCCCGGCACCACCCCCTTGAGTTTGTTTTCCTCGAGCAGGGCGATGATGAAGATGTCGGCCGGATCAACCAGGGAGTAGATCGCCTTCTTGGGCGAGGCAATGCTGCCGGGGCCGGCGTAGCGCTTGGCAATCCGGCCGGCGGCCGGGCTTACGAGCTGACAGGCGCGCCGGTCGCTCTCGATGCGGGTGAACGCGGCAATAAGCCCCTTGATTTTTTCTTCCTGGGCCTGGATCGATTTTTCGGTCTCTTTGATCTGCAGCCGCTTTGTTTTGGCCAGGTCAACCTGCAGTCTGGCCGCGTCCTGCGAGGCCTGGAGCGCGGCAGCTTCCTGCTGCACCGCCTTTTTCTCTTCGGTCCGGGCGGCCAGATCGGTGCCCACGTCCTCGGTACGACGCTTGGCCACGGCCTTGGCCTCGTATAAGGCGGCCATCCGCTGCTGGTCACGGCCGAGCTGGTCGATGACCGCCTGGACCGCCGCGGCCTTGGCATCCAGGGCTGCTTCTTTTTTGCCGAGTTGTTTCACCTGGGAGGCAGCGATTTCCTCGTTCAGGCCGATCTCCTGCCGGAGCCGGTCCATGAGCAGCCGGCGGCCTTCCAGTTCACGCTCGGCGGCGGCGAGTTCCGCGCTCAGCCGTTCCGCCTCCAGGCGATAGGGCTCATCGTCAACCGTGGCCAGTACTTCGCCGATTGTCACCGGATCGCCTTCTTTTTTACGCATCTCGATGATCCGGCCGTCTACCCGGTCAAAACCGATAGTGGTCAGCGAGTCGGAGTTTACAAAAACCGCGTCGGTGACCGCGAACTGCATGCGGTGGTGAATGAAGCGGCCGGCGAACAGCGCCAGCACAATAGCGCCGATGATCAGTATGACCGCGGCCATGGTCTTGCCGCGGTTGTTACCAGGTTTTTTTTCCATTGTCGTTGCCATGTTCATCATTCTGAATCCTGACTCCTGAATTCTGACTCCTGTTTTAAATTGATGCCGTTGAGCAGCAGGGTGGTGATATGTCTGGCCACCGTCGCGGCCTGATCGTATTCCGGCCGGCTGCCGGGCAGATAGGACCGGATGGGGGTGAACTGGTAGTAATGCACCACCAGGCCGATAATCGAGGTGGACAGCAGGAAGGAATCGCAGGCCGGGGCCAGTTCCCGGCAGAGGGCCGTGATGGCCGCGAACACCTCGTGAAAAACCTGCTTGGCGACCAGGCGCAGCCTTTTTTCATCGCCGTCCAGAATTTCCCGCTGAACCAGACGGGTGAAAGTCGAATCCCTCTGCATCCGTTCGCAGAGCCTGAGGATCAGCAGTCGCAGTCGCTCAGCCGGCGGCGCCGGAGCGGTGAGCGCCTCTCCCAGGGCGCGGGAGCGGTCGGCAAAGGCCTGTTTGAGCGCCGCCAGGTAGAGGCTTTCCTTGTCCGGGAAATGGTGATAGAGGGAGGCGGCGGTGAGTCCGACCCTGCCGGCGATGGCGCGCATGGTGACCCCCTTGAAGCCGGATTCGGCAAACATGGGGATGGCGCGTTGCAGGATTTCGTGTTTGCTTTTTGGCGGGACGGTCCGCATGGCGTGGGCCTGAATTGGTGAAAAAATTAGCGGCTGGCTGTGGCCGGGCTGTCGTCGCGGCCAATGGCCCGGTCCAGATCAGCAGCGGCCGTGAGCAGGCCATAGAGGGCGCCGTAGTAATTGGTTTCGGACCTGGTTAAGGCGGTGCGGGCATCTAGCACGTCGGTGGAGGTGGCAACACTCTCCTTATACTGAAGATCGGTGATCCGGAAATTTTCCCGGGCCTGGGCAAGGGACTCCTCGGCGGTGTGGATGTTTTCATCGGCCACGGAAAGATCGAGCCAGGCCTGCTGCACCTCCAGGCGGATGGCGTCTTCGAGCCGGGCGAGGCGGGCGGACAGGCCCTGCTGTTGGTGGACCTGACGGCTGACCTCGGCCCGGGTCTTGCCCCACTCGAACAGGGTCCACTTGGCCTTGACCGCAACACTCGTGTTCTGCCAGTTGCCGTAGGCGTTGGTGTCGGCGTCCCAGTCTTCACCAGTGCGTTCATACTGGCCGACCAGGCCGATTTCGGGATAGTAGGCGCTTCTTGCCAGACGTTCGGCCTGGCCGGCGCTGCTGATAGCCAGTTGTAGGGCCGACCGTTCCGGCCGCCTTTCCACGGCCTCGGCCTGGAGGCTGGCAAGTTCCGGCAGGGCGGGTCGCGCGGCATCCGCCGTCTCCACCGCTTCGACTTCAAGGGGTTGGTTGAGCGGCAATCGCAGCAGGGCGTTGAACGCTGCCTTGGCCATCGCCAGATTGCTCTGCGCCCTTTTTGCCGTCTGCCTGGCATCCGCCAGACCGACCTGGGATTTCAGCAGATCGTTGTAAGGAATGAGCCCCTGCTCGTAGAAGAGTTTTGCCTCGGCCGCGTGGGCCGTCAGTTGGTCGACCTCCTCGTTGGCCACGGTCTGTTGTTTTTCGGTCAGGAGGATGCGGTAATACCCCGTCTTCACCTGCCTGGCAACCTCAAGTGCTGCCTGCCGCTGTTCCATGTCCTTGATCTCGACGCCGAGCGCGGCCAGTTCGCGCTTGCTGGTTAAGGCGAAGCCGGTGAAGAGCGGCTGCGAGACCGTAACGTCCCAGCGGACGTGGTCGAGATCGCCGACCGGCATCCTGCTTGGTCCGAAAATGGCATACGGCGCATCGTGCAGGCGGGCGTACGTGTAGGAGGCGGCCAGTTTGGGGAGCTGCTCGGCCCGGGCGCTGTGTACAGCCTCTTCCTGGGCCGCCAGGGCCGCCGCGGTTTCCTGGAGCATCGTGTTGTCGTGGCGGGCGATGTTAAGCGCCTCGACCAGGGTGAGCGGGGTGGTTTCTGGCTGGCCAGCCTGGCTGTTGTCGGGCGGGGCGAGAAGGAGGAAGATCAGAATCGCGAGGAGATGCCGTGCTCTGTTCGTCATCGCTAGAATACCTTCTGCAAAGTGATAATGCGGGTAACGGGGTGCGGGCGACTCGGCTTGACCAAACGTTTGTTCGGTTTGGTGAATATAGTAGCTTGGGATGATCGGTGTCAAGATGCGATTTCGTCGTTGCCGGTAGAATTAATACACCTCAAGATCCTTGCCGGAAACCACCTTGCCCGTGTAGCGCTCCTGCACTTCTCGGAGAAGATCCTCCTCGCTGACGCCGTGGAACAGTTGGTGATAGAGAATCAACAATCCGGGTTTAGCCTTGGTGGCGATTTCGGCGAGTTCGATTGTCGAGGTGTGCATCCGGGAATGGTAGGACTGCCACATGGGTGGCCGGCTCCGCAGGCCGGCGGCGGATTGCACCTCATGGATTAATACGTCGCAGCCCTGATAGATGTCGAGCCAACCCGTAAACGGTGCGGTGTCTCCGGAAATGACGATTACCCGGTCCGGCGTGTGGAATTTGTAGCCGAACGCCTGGAAAGAGCCATGCCTGACACGAAACGCCTCGACGCGGACGTTCTGGTCTTGATAGACCAGGCCCGGTTTTATCTCGTGGACATTGACCTGATAGCCTCGCTGGTTTACCTTTTCCAGGCCGTGGATCCGTTCATTGATATCCTCCTCATAGGCGGCCAGGATGTGGTCGGTCATGGCCTGCAGCCCGCGCGGGCCGTACACCTCCAGAGGCGTACTCCTGCCGTACATTCCCGGCGCCAGGATGATGTCCGGATAGCCGGCGGTGTGGTCCGAATGCAGATGGGTCACAAATGCCTTCCGCAGATTCTTGACCCGCAGGCCGGCCACTCCGGACTGGTAGGCGGCAACCGCCCGGCGTACCACGCCGGGGCCGAAATCGACAATGTATGAAGTCCGGTTCACGACAATGGCCACGGAGGTGCCGTGCCGGGTCGGGTCCGGAATGGGCGTTCCCGTGCCGAGCAGAACGATTTTCGATTTCATTAGCAATCTCTGGTGCGGTTATTCTTTGCCGACCGGCTGTTTCATCGATTGTTATCCTGTTGGTCGACGACGTCCGCAGGCGGCCAGACCAGATCCTGGCGAATCCAGGTCTCGTTGTTGTCGGTTCCGGCAATGTTGAGCCATTTCCCCTGGGTCGCCAGCAGGGTGAAAATGTCGCCAGCCACGGCGGTCGCGACGACGGGGTACTCCTGGCCGGGGCCTTTTCGCAGTTTTACCTTCTTGGCCGTTACCACGACTGTTTTGTCTGGGCCGACAAGGGCGGCGGCAACCCAGCCGGAAATGCCGGCCTGCTCGGTTACTGCCAGCCAGTCGCTCTCCTGCCGTACGACCAGCAGGGGATAACCCCGAACGAGTGTGCGGAGGACAGGCTGGCCAGCGCCCGGCCCCGCCTGCAGGGGAACCCCATCCTCGGTGGTGCTGGCATAGGTGGGGAGAGGCGGCAGCCGTTCAGGCGGAGCAGTCGGAGGGTCATTGCCAGCCGCCGGCGTCCATGTGCCCTGCAGTTTGCCATCCAGCCACATGCCGGTATAGCGTTTGCCGTCCGTAGCGCTGAAAGTGCCCTGACCGTGGCGTTCGCCATGGCGGAAGCGGCCCTCGTATCTGCTGCCGTCGGCAAAGATGAGCGTGCCGGCGCCGTGCGGCAGATCCTCCTGCCATTCGCCATCGTATTTTCTGCCGTCCGCCCCAGTCCAGGTGCCGGTGCCGTGGCGCAGGCCGTCCTTGAACTCGCCGACGTAGCTGTCGTTCTCCGCAAAGGTGAGCGTGCCCTGGCCATTGGGCTGGTTGTTCTGCCATTCGCCGTCGTAGCGGCCGCCGTCCGCAAAGGTCATCGTGCCCCGGCCCTGCAGGCGGCCGTCTTCCCAGGCGCCTTCATAGCGGGAGCCGTCGTCAAACACAAAAACTCCGTGGCCGTTCAGGCAGTCGCCGACCATACAGGAGGCGCGGGCCGTTGCCGTCAAAAGCAGGAAGACGCAGCAGGCGGCCAGACCGGCAGAAAGAGAGAAACGGCAGCGGGATGCAGGCAGGCGTGTCATCCTGAATCTCAACAGGTTGAAAAGCCGCAGCTCAGGCAGTAACTGCAGCCGCCATTGCGGCGGACAGTCAGTTTGCCGCAGGCGTGGCACGAGGAATAGGCGGACGGTTCGACGTACGGGTCCGGGTCGGCCTTTTCGTCCGGTTGGGTGGCGCAGCTGCCCAGCACCTTGGCCAGAGCGGCCGGGATGGAGTAGACCCGGCCCAGTTTCAGATTCTGCCAGACCGCGTCCGAAGAGATGTCCTCCAGGGTGCGGGCGATCTTGCCCACCAGCCGGTAGTCGTGCTGCAGGGCAACGGAGATGACCCGGCCCAGGGCCTCGCACATGCCGTGCAGGGTGGAGCCGGATTTGGTGGTATTTAAAAAAATCTCTCGCACATGCCCCAGACTGCCGCGGTTGGCGGTGACATACAGCGAGGAGGGGCCGGAGAACTTGTAGGTGCTGCCGGCCCGTTCGGCCAGGTCGGAAAAATCCTGATCAACCGTGGGTGGCGGGGCGGCCGGGTCGGTCAGCACCCCGGCCATTGAGGAATCCCGGAACATGGTGATGCCTTTCAACCTGCTGTCGCGGGCCAGCAGAAGCATCTCCCTGATATCCTCCACCGAGGTGTCGGCCGGCAGGTTGATCGTCTTGGAAACCGCGGTATGGTTGAAGGTCTGACAGGCCTCCAGGATTCGGATCTGCTGTAGGGGGGTAATCTTGTGCGCGGTCTGGCCTTCCACCCAGGTGAGTTTTTGCAAATCGTAGTCGTAGAACTCCAGGGGCACCAAGGTAAATTCCTTCCAGGAATCGTCGGCATCCTTTACCTTTCTGGTCTGCACCAGGGAAAAATAGGGTTCAATGCCGGTGCAGGCGACGCGCAACAGCTGGGAAATGGAGCCGGTCGGCGCCTGGGAGGTGGTGACCGAATTATAGAGGCCGCCCAGTTCCTTGACCGTGGCGAACATTCTGTTGATCCGGTTTTGCCAGCTTGCCTTTTTGGGTAAAGACTCCCGGGAAAAATCCAGGGCCTCGTGCTGGATTCGGTCGGCATATTCCATGTTCCATTCCCGGACCTCCAGTTTTTTCTTGGCGCTGGCGCTGAATTTGGCGTAGTCGAGACTGCCCTGCATGGAGCCCAGCATGAGGGCAAGTTGGGTCGCCTTGGCAAAGGCCGGGGCCGCCTCTTCATCGGCGTAGGAGATGGCAAAGAAATTCATGGCCTGCTGCAGGCCGGTAAAGCCGATGCCGATCGGCCGGAATTTGAGAGTGTTTTCCCGAATCCGGTCGATCGGCGGGAAGCCGCCCATGTCGAGGATCTCGTTGCCGGCCGCGGCGGCGAGTCGGGCCGTTTCCGCGACACTGAGCAGATAGTCGTTGTAGTTCTTGGCCAGACAGCGCGGCAGGGAAACGGTGAGCAGATTGCAGGCCGTGTCTCTGGTGGAGAGATATTCACCGCAGGGGTTGGAATAGACCGGGTTGAACTTCCGGGGTACCGGTGTGTTGTCAAGGCTCTTCTGGGTGAACAGCAGGCCGGGGTCGCCTGATTTCCAGATGTATTCGGCAATCAGGGTAAGCAGGCTATCGTCGTTCCAGAACCGCTCGTCCGTCACGTTGATTGAGATGTTGCAGCCGCTGTAGAGACCGGGGTTGTCGCCCTTGAAGGTGATGAACTCGCGGATGTCATGGATATCCCAGTCGGCCTGGATCATGAGGGCGCCGCGCCGCTTGCCACCCTGGCTGATCCGGGAGGAGAGCTGGGAATACCCTTTGGCAAAGGAAACCGGCCCGGAGGCGTTCCCCTGGCCGTTGTCCACCAAGGCGCCCTTTGGCCTGACTTTCGAGATGTCGATGCCGCCGCCGCCGGAGTGTTGGAAAATAGTCACCAGGTCGCGTTCCATGGCAAAGATCTCCTCCGTGGAATCGCCGACCTGACCGAGGGGATAGCAGGAGTAATAGCCGCTCCGGCCGGTATGGGGGTTGCCGCCGTTCATTAGAAAGGGGGTGGCGGTAATGAAGCGGCCTTCCCGCAGGGCCTCCGCCACGCCTGGATAGCTGAATTCGCTGCTGATCCTCTCCAGGATCTGGGAGAGGTTTTCTTCCAGGGGAAGGCCGGTCGCCGGGTCGCGCACCGCGTATCGCTCCCTGATCAGATATGCCTCGAATCGGTTCCATTCATTGACAGCGGCATCATGGGAAATCGGCAGCTTCATGGCGGGCTCCTGTTGCGGCTGGGGGGAAGAGGTGTCAGCGCCGGCGGCCGGGGTATCCGGCAGGTCGCGCTAAGGCGGTAGCGGCGACGCTAGATACTATAGGCCATTGCCGCTTGTGTGTCAAAACAAAAGGGCCACAAGATATGGTGGGTTAACCGAAGAAAAGGTGGGTGAGGATCACGGCCGAGCCGATGCCGGCCACGTCGGCGATCAGGCCGCAGGGCACGGCATGCCGGGTTTTTTTGATGTTGACCGAGCCGAAGTAGACGGCCAGGACGTAAAAGGTGGTCTCGGTGCTGCCTTGCATGACGGCGGCCATTTTTGAGGAGAGGGCGTCAACGCCGTGCGTCTGAATGGTTTCGATCATCAGTGCCCGGGCACCGCTGCCGCTCAACGGTTTCATCAGGCCGGTGGGCAGGGCCTCGATAAAGGCACGGGGCATGTCCGGGCCGGGCGCCAGGTTGAACCAGGCCAGCACCCGGCAGATGCCGGCGACCAGGTGTTCCACCGCGCCAAGCAGCAGATCCATGGCGCCGCTTGCCCGGAAGACGCTGATCGCCACCAGCATGGCCACCAGATAGGGGATGATGCCGATGGCTATGGTAAAACCCTCCCGGGCGCCGTTGATGAATTCCTCGTAGACATTGACCCGTTTAACCGTGGCCAGCAGGATGAACAGGGTGACGATGCCGAGGATAAAACCGTTGGCAACCACCAGTGACAGGTTCTGGACGGTCTCTTTGTCAGCGGCGAGCAGGCCGGTGATCAGTAAGGCGGCCGCCGCGGCCATGACCAGGAAAAAGGTGATGATCGGCAATTGCAGCAGGTTGATGCGCTGGTAGATGGAGACGGCAATGACCCCGGCCAGTGAGGAGCAGGCGGTGGCCAGGAGAATGGGCAGAAACAGCTCGGTTGGGTTCGGGTAGTTGAGCTGGTAGAGATAGGTGAAGATGGTGACCGGGATGATGGTCACCGACGAGGTGTTGATCACCAGGAACATGATCTGGGCGTTGGAGGCGGTCTCCTTGTCCGGGTTCAGCTTCTGCAGTTCCTGCATGGCCTTCAGCCCGAGCGGTGTGGCAGCGTTGTCCAGTCCCATCATGTTGGCGGCCATATTCATGACCATGGCGCCGAAGGCCGGATGGTTTTCCGGAATGTCGGGGAAGAATTTTTGCATGAGCGGCGACAGCCAGCGGCAGATGACCGCCATCACCCCGCCTGCCTCGCCGATCCGCATGAGGCCCAGCCAGAGTGCCATGACGCCGGTAAGCCCGAGGGATATGCGGAAGGCGGTGTCGGCCGTCTTGAAAAGGGCCTCCATCATCTGGTTGACGACCTGGGCCTGGTGCAAAAAAATCACCTGCCAGGCGGCGGTAAGTGCCGCAAGCAGAAAGAAGCCTGTCCAGATGATGTTGAGCAAGGGGAGGGTTCCGTTCGAATAGAGAATATCGAATATCGAACAAGGAACCGCAGAATGATGAAGTAGTTAAACTTCGACATTCGATATTTCTTGTTCGATATTTTGCGGTTCAAAAATACAAACTTTTAAGGAAACGGCATTGTGGGCCAGCGTACCAGATTTTCACCGGATTTTGAAGGGATTCCGGCATGACACAAAAAACAAAAAAGGCAGGAAACGCTTAATGCGCCTCCTGCCTTGCTGGATCAAACGAGTTGTTTATTTATTTGGTTGCGGTGAAAATACCCATGACCCGGCGATTCTGTTCCCGGCCCTCGTTGGTGTCGTTGGAGACGAGGGGCTGGGATTCGCCAAAGCCCTGCGCCTTGAGGCGGGCCGGCGCAATGCCGAACTTGTCGATCAGGTATTTACGAACGCTGTTCGCCCTGGCCTGAGACAGTTTCATGTTGTAGGCATCGGTGCCGATCGAGCAGGTGTGGCCGTTGATTTCCGCGGTGATGTTCGGGTAGGTCTTCAGGAAATCGGCCACCAGCTGCAGATGGTCATGGTACATGGGTTTGACCACGGCCTTGTCGAAATCAAAGTTGACCTGCAGGGTGACGGATACGGTTTCAGGAGCCTTCGGTGCGGGAACCGGTGCCGCAACCGGAGCCGTTGTTGTCTCCTCTTTCGTCGTTGTCGCCGAGCCCTTGGTGAGGAAGACCTTCTCCACGAAGTCAGCCATGCCGGCCGCGCTGCTTACCGCTGGCGTGTCGGTGGCAAAACCGCAACCACCGGCCTGGGCCACGTCGCTCATTGTTTCCCTGCCAACTGCGTTCTCACCGACCAGGATGGTGTAGAT
>MGTE01000002.1:0-5389 GCA_001799275.1 Deltaproteobacteria bacterium RIFOXYD12_FULL_57_12 | reverse complement strand
TCATGCCGTAAATCAAACTGGACTTGGTGGCCTCGGGCCCGAAGGTCCGCAGGCCGGCTTCCAGCTTGATGTCCGGAATGGTCTGGTTGAGAAGCTTGGCGATATCCCTGGCGATCGTGAATTTGTCCGGAGTCGTATCAAACGGTATGTACGCTTCGGACATGGATGAGGATGCGTCGAGGATCATCAGGAAATTGTCGACCTTTTGGACGTAGGCGCCGCTTTTCACCTTCTGGTTGAGATCCATGGCAGAACCGGGATTTGACACTTCCATCACCTTTGAAGCACAGGCGGTCAGAAATAAGGCAAGTAGCAGGGTTGCTGACATTTTTAAATAGTTGCTGATACGCATAATTTTCTCCTTTCTCTAATGGTTGATCGGTAATTCGTAAGTGTGACGTTCCATTTCACTCCAACTTCCGCAAGTTGGCTCAACCAGGCGGGCATCTGGTTCGGAACTTTATCGCGCAACGCAACTTGATGGGCTCGCAAAAAGTCCATCGGACTTTTTGCGACGCCATCAACTTAAGGAGCTGTTTCCCCATCCTTGATCAGTTGCGGCGGCTCCAGAGAGGCGTAGCAAATGCAAAGCCTTCTGACCGGCGGCAGCACGAGGTCAAAGGGAGTCGGCGGCCGGAAAAAATATCGTTAAGTTGTGCAACCAGAAACCAGCCTTTCCCTTAAGGCTTAACTCGCATGTCGTTTTTGACCGAGGTCACCCCCTTGACGCTACGTGCAACTTTGGCCGCTCTGTCAATGTCAGCCTGAGAATTAACAAAGCCGCTCAACTGAACCACACCCTTGAAAGTTTCGACATTGATCTCGCTCGACTTCAGCGAATCGTCTTTGAAGATTTCCGCCTTTACCTTGGCGGTAATGACGGAGTCGTCGACATACTCTCCGGTTCCCTCTTTTTTAGCCGTCGATGCGCAGCCCAGAAAAGAAACCAACAGAATGACGAGAAAAAGGTTAGCGAACAGATTGAATTGTTTCATGATGATCCTCCTTGTGTGATGTTTTTGATTTTGATCTTCGCAACTCTTTGCTCATGAGGCACTACCTTCTGAAGAGATCCACTCTAGTGTCCCGTTTGGTTAATTCTTTCTAGTAATTGTTGGCCCTCGCGGCCTCTCGCCGCGTTGCCGAAAACTCGACATAGCGCTGCTATGCCTTCGTTTTGGCGCCTTGCGAGGAACCACGATGTCTCAACAATTTCCTGCAATAATTAACCGCACGGGACACTAGTTATGCACCGTTGCGGGCAGCCAATTTGCGATGCAAGTTCAACATTATGCTCTTACGTGTTTTGGTTTCCATCTGCCGCACAGGTTTTTAGTACCGCTTATCTGGGTTAGGGGCCTCGCGCTGCCTTCTTATATCCGGCCTAATATCAACAGAATGAGCAGGATCAGCAGGATCAGGCCCAGCCCGCCACTCGGGTAGTACCCCCACCCTCGGCTGTGAGGCCAAGCGGGTATGGCACCCACGAGCATCAGAATAACGACAACGAGCAAAACAGTTCCGAGCATAACGTTCCTCCTTTGTATTGCTCAGGATCGCTGCCGGCTGGTTCAGCCTCGCCCCAGAGCCGGCAGCGATCTCCGATTTAGTTGGTCTTGGGCTCCTCGATAGTTATGTTGTTGACCACGCTTTTCACGCCGTGAACATCCTGCACGTATTTGGTGACTAAATCCTTTTCGGCTGCGTTCTTTGCCGTGCCGGACAACATGACCACGCCTTTGTCCGTTTCGACCTTGGTGTGGATGCCGCTGGTCGAGCGATGATACAGCAACGTCATCTTGGCCAGGGCGGTGATGGATGCATCGTCGATTGCTTCACCCACGGAATCCATCTTCTCGCCGATTGTTTTTTTGTCCGTATTCTTGGGTTTGTCCGTATTCTTGGGTTTTTCTGATACGGTCATCTCATTTTGTACGCCAGTAACGCCCTCGATATCCTTGACATATTCGGTTGTCAGGTCTTTTTGGGCCGGGCTGGAGGCTTCGCCGCGCATGGTGACGACGCCATCCTTGACCTGAACTTCCGTATTGCTGGCGCTCAGGTTGCGATGAAACATCAGCGCGGTTTTTACTTTCATGCCGAGCCATGCGTCCGAATTCTCCGCGGCGGGTGAACCTTTCAGTTCCAGCTGGCTGTCCACGCTTTTGACTCCGGGCAAACTCGCCACGGTCTCCTTGGCCAAGGATTTGTGGGTCTCTTCGGCAACAGTGCCGGTCAGGGTGACGGCGCCATCCTTGGACTCGATTTTAATGGCGTCGTCCTTGAGGTATGTCTGGAACACATACGACTTCTTGGCAGATGATTCGATACGTTCATCCGCTTTGGTCGCGGACGCGCGAAGAGGGACGCCGGTCACCAGCAGAGCAACGGCAACTACCATCAAGGCCACACGATACATTGCATTCATTTTGTTTCTCCTTCTTTGTTGTTTGTTGTGTTGTTTGTTTTGTCGTTTCTTTATACCGTTGGCTTGAAGTCAGCCGAAAGATGCTTTCTGGCATCGTCTCCTTAGGCTTTCATCCTCAGTAACTTCAAGACCGGCAAACCTGTTTCATTACTTTTTTAAAATGAAATCCATGAATGGCCAGTTCCATGGCAATGGGCAAAGCCCTTCGTTTCACGAAAAAGGTTTTCACAATCAATTGCCAATAGCGAAACCGGGCTTTCGATACTATGCCGAGCCGCCAGCCAGCGGGCAGCATGGCGGCCACGGTCAACAGGCCCAGGGGCGGAAAAGCGGCTTTTTTGGCAATAAATTTGAGAAAATGCTTGAAGCTCCAAAAGGTGTCCGGGTATTCTGGATATACAAGCAATCACTGCGCATCCACCTCTCCTTCGATAATCGACCCGGGCTCATTTTTCACCAGCAGGATCGAACAGGGCATCTTTCTGACCAGTTCATCGTTGCTGCGATTGAAAAGAAGGTCTTCCAAATGGCCTTCTTCATGGGCGAGCATAACCAGAAGGTCGATTTTTTCCTGCACGATGGTTTTCAGGATATCCTCGGTGGGCTCTCCTTCCAGGACCAGCTCCTTTATGGCCATACCTTTTGTTTTTTCAGCCTTGACAAGTTCAGACAACTGCCGCTTGGTATCCACAAGAAGTTTCTGATACTCCTTTTCAATTGACAGGGTCCCGACGCTCCAGCCCTTGAGGCCGAAGGGGTTGTAAATGGAATGAATCACATAGAGTTCAGCTCCATATTTCTGAGCGAGTGAAACCCCTGTGTGAATGGCTTTTCTGCATGACTGGATCATTCTGCTGACAACGAGAATCCGTTTGTATTCGTTCATGATAAGTCTCCTGTTGTTTTGACTGATTTCCGGGCAATCCATCTTGTTTCGTTTTGTTATGAGCAAACGGCATGCCGACAGGCGAGAACACCCGGTAATTATGAGTAAGCTTAATAATAACAGTTTGTTGAATTGCGAGGAAAGAACCGGCGAGAAAGTTGGCAAGAGCTGGCTTGCCTCAATATGTGGTGGCCCCTCAATATATTGAGGCTGAGGAGCTGGTCAGGTCATAGGCGGTCGGGATTGCCTGGACGTAACCAATCACGGGGTGAAATGACCAGTTAAGGCTCTACCCCCGCACTGTAATTGGTCACAGGGGGCCGCAGATGTTAGGCATAGGCCTGTGAATCTATACATCGGTATGTGAACAGGCCTATAACACCGCAGATGCGGTACCATGTGATCAATTACGCCTGGACAGTTCCTTTGACCTTCAGCCTTATTCGCTTGCTCTGACCAACCTTTTGTTCCGAAAGTTCCAGCGCCATGTCCAGCGCTTCCATGAACTCATTGACGTTGATCGGTTTGGTGAGATAGCGGAAGAATCCTGCCTCCAGACCTTTCGTTATATCGTGCGGCATTGCATTGGCACTGATGGCGAGCACCGGTATGTGTGCCGTTGCCGGATCTTCACGCAGGATTTTCAGCGCCTGGATGCCGCTGATGCCGGGCAGATTGATGTCCATCAGGATCACCTCCGGCAGATGGTTCTGCGCCAGCGCGATGCCTTGCGTGCCATCCCCCGCACCCAACAAGCGCAAATCGGAACGACACTCGATGATTTGCTCGACCAGCAGCATGTTTGCCCGGTTGTCTTCTACATACAGCAGGGTGCGCGATGCTAAGCCCTGCTGAACAGGTGCTTGAATCGGCGCACGTGTTTCGGCTGTGTCGACGGCAATTTGTGGTTCAGCCGCCAGATTCAGTTCGATCCAGAACACACTGCCCACCCCGACAGTGCTTTCCACGCCGATTTTACCCCCCATCAATTCGACCAACTGCTTGCTCACCACCAGGCCGATGCCGGTACCTTCCATGGGGCTGGCCTCTTGTCCGAGACGATTGAACGGCTGGAAGAGTTGGGCGAGTTTTTCGGGAGACAATCCTGCACCGGTATCCTGCACTCTGATGCGTATTCGTTCTGGGGCGCTCGCGCTGCACGTCACTTCGACCGCTCCTTGGGCGCGGTTGTATTTGATCGCGTTGGTAAGCAAGTTGATCAGAACCTGCTTCACCCGGGTTTTATCGGCATGCACAAAATAATGGCTTTCAAACTGGGGAAAACTTATGCGGATGCCGCTTTTTTGCGCCTGTGGTTCGATCATGGCCTGGCATTCGAGCATGACGTCGACCAGCGGCATGGGTTCCAGCGATAACGACAACCTGCCCGACTCGATCAGCGCGAGATCGAGAATTTCGTTAATCAGCTTCAGCAGATACCATCCCGCCTTGAGAATCTGGTCGATGCTGGACTTTTGTTTGGGCGTTGGATGCGACGAAGCCTTGTCCATCAGTTGGGCGAAACCAAGGATCGCATTGAGCGGGGAGCGCAACTCATGGCTCATGCTGGAAAGAAATTCTGATTTGGCGAGGTTGGCTTTTTCCGCCACAGACCTGGCGCTCTCCAGCTCGACGTTTTTTCCCTCCAGTACCTGATCCAGGCGTTTACGTTCGGTAACGTCGCGGGCAGCGGCGAACACGCCCTGCAGTCTTCTGTCCCGATCATAGAAGGTGGTCGCATTGTAGGACACCACGGTTTCTTTACCGCCTCTGGAGCGTGCGGTAAGCTCATAGTCGGTGACTTTCCTTTCGCTCAACACAAGTTTGATGGCCGCCTCAGCCCGCTCCGGATCAGTGAAGCAGCCTTTAAACGGCGCGCCGATCAATTCGTCGCGCGTGCAACCGGTGAGTGCCTCCATCTGTTTGTTGACATCGGAGATAATGCCGGACGGATCGGTGGTCATCAGCGCGTCGATATTGGATTCGAACAGGGAGCGCGTGTAGAACTGGTGGTCGCGCAGGCGTTGAGCGAGCAGCTTTTGCTCTGCCTCGATCTCTTTGCGCGCGGTGTTGTC
>MGTE01000001.1:18481-18869 GCA_001799275.1 Deltaproteobacteria bacterium RIFOXYD12_FULL_57_12 | reverse complement strand
ACATCTCATGCCACATGAACTCATTCCTTACTGACATAGAAGAAGACGGCTACCATATCTTCAGCCTAGATAAGGCAAAGTCGCCGGATTTCTACCCAAACCGATTCCCGAACTATCCTGGCGTCAAAGTCCATGACCTGGCAGTGGGAGACCGTATCACCATCAGGGCCTTTTTCCCGGTTGAAGCAAAAGACTCCACGAGGATAGATGGCGGCTATATCGACCTTGAAGTGGAACACATTGAAGCCGACCATGTTCTGGCGGTGATCCTCACCGAACTACCCAAGGAATTCGCGCTGGGCACTGGAGATTCGATTGAAGTCTTCGAGGATGAGATTCTGTACAGAACCGCCGCGCCGGTACAATAACCGGAAAGCCGGGAGACTCC
>MGTE01000001.1:0-18447 GCA_001799275.1 Deltaproteobacteria bacterium RIFOXYD12_FULL_57_12 | reverse complement strand
CACCAACTCGACCCGACGATTCTTGGCCCTCCCCTCTTCGCCATCGTTCGAGGCGACCGGCGCGAAAGGACCGTTGCCAAAAGACCTGAGGCGCACGGCGTCGATGCCGTGCTCACGGATCAGTGCCTGCATGACCGCCTCGGCGCGGGCCTGTGAGAGCTTCAGGTTCGCGTCCACGCTGCCCACGGTGTCCGTGTGACCGACCACGGAAAGTTTGAGGCCGGCGTCGACCTTCAGGAGCTTGGCGACCTCGCCGACGGCCTGGGCGGACTCCGGCTTGATCTCGGACTTGCCGGTGTCGAAGAGAATGCCATAGACCGCCACGTGCCCCGTGGTCTTGAGGTCATTGCCGAACGAAGCCGCATCCGCGACGATGTGCTGCTCCATCGGGGCCTTCTCGATGATGCGCAGCCAAATCTGGCCGTTGCCCTTCTCAGCCTCCATCCAGACCTCCCTGCCGTCGACCACGACCTTGCCGTTCATCCTCCTCTTCGGGTCGCTGTTCTCGATCGTCCCGCCGATCTTCTTGATGGCGTTCTCGTAATTACGCACCACCGCGAGAGCGGTCTGCTCGGTCTTGCCGTCATTGATCCTGTAGGTGATGGTCGTGAACTTCCCCTCCTCGGATTGGGGATGCCTCGGATCATTCAGCTTGAAGAACTCGTACATCTCGAATTCCGACGTCTTGCAATCCGCAATAAAATAGTCGGGCATGCGAGTGGGGAAGAGCGAGTGGTCGACACAGCCGGGCTTGTCCGATTTCGCGGCGGCGGAGGTTGACACGCAGAGCAGGGCCAGGAGGAGTAAGATGATTTTTTTCATCGTCAGGTTCCTTTTAAGAGTGCAGGGGACATCCATATTGGTCTTTGGCCAATCGATTACTGATTTGTTGACATTTTCAAGGGTGACAGGGAAGTAACAGGTGACAGGAAATCGTTTTTTGGGCCCGCGCTAAAAAACAGGGCGACCGTGCAGCCCGCCTCGATTCCTGACAGATTGCAACTATATAATTTGGCCCTGAACGGCCTGTCAACAAAAAAAATCGACTAAAAACCGGGGCATACCTGTTTTCAAGGAAAGGGGAAGGACTGAATTTCCTCAACGCAACCCCTTTTGTCACTGCCAGCATCATCTGGCTTTGCTGCGCGCCTTCTCCGCTTTCTCCGGTTCCCCCAATGCGAGATAGGCCTTTTCCATCAACAGCCAGTTCTGCCGGATCAACGCGTAATCCTTTCCAGCCAGGCTGTTTGACTTAATACAGAACTGTACCGTCTGGCCATAATCCTTCTGCCCATATTTCACCTGGGCCATCTCATTCCAAAGCCTGGCGTTGCGCGGTTCAACTCGCAGGGCCCGTTCAAGCGCCATTTCAGCCTGACTGAACTGGCCGGCTCGCACATTTTGCCGGGCACTGGCAAGCAAGGCTCCGGCCGCCTTCCCTTCTTCCGGAACCGAAACAGACTCACGGCTGGAAGGCAGACCCTGTTCAGGAATCTGCGCAGGAGTCGGGGCTGGAACTGGGGCAGGAGTTGAAGCAGGAGCTGGCACAGGAGCCGGACGGGGCACAGGAACCACCGGCACCGGCCCGGTTGGCAAAGCAACAGGCGGCTTTGCCGCGCATCCATGCAAGAACAGGACAATCGCGATAAGCAACCCGATATTCCTGACCATATCCCATAACCGCCCATGGCCTGTTTGATTCATCTCTTTCTTTCCTTCGGTGTAATTACTGGGGTGGATAGACTGTTAGTCTGTAGTCTGTTAGCAACAAAAAAAACCGATTGGAAATAAGGGTACAAGGCGTACAATCCCAGGCATTTTTCAGTTGCTAATAGACTAAACACCTACAGACTATCCACCTGCGTAGCTACCCTTCTGAGCCTCTTGCAAAATGAACATTTACTCCGATCGGCCAAAAATATCCTGCGCGGCGTCTTCCTTGTGAAATCGTCCTCAACGTAGCGCTGCTATGCTTCCGGGCGATTTCACAACTCATCCTTGCTCAGAATATTTTTTTCTCGATCTCGCTACGGCGTTCATTTTGCAAGAGGCTCTTCTGTATTATCATTGAAACCAGCCGCGGATCGTGTCCAGAACGCCGGTGCCATTCCTCTCCTGCGTGCCACCACCGTTGGCAGGTGATGAGGCGCGTATTGTTTCCGCGGGCACGGTTCCCGGTGCAAAGGGCAGCAACACATCGTTACGGGAAGCATCTTCGGCAGGGCCATAGATGCCAGGATCAACCCGCGCCCATTCAAGCCCTTCCGGTTCGGTCAGCACCAGGGGCTGGGGATGAAGAGACTGCATGATCTTGCCCCACACCACCATGGCGCCAGTAGAACCGGTAAACACGGTCGGCTTGTTATCGTCGCGGCCAATCCAGACAACGGCCAGCCGATCGCCGGTGAACCCGGCAAACCAGCTGTCCCGCAGCTCATCGGTTGTTCCTGTTTTGCCGGCCGCCCGCACCGCCTCGGGGATATAGTTTACAAGAGACTTGGCCGTTCCATTGGTCACCACCCGCTGCAGGGCAGTATTGAGCAGGAAAACCGCCTCGGGCGGAAAACGCTGCTCAACCGTCAACCCGAAGCGCTGGACAAGCGTATTGTCCACGGTCAGCACACTGCCAATAACCCGCTGCGGCTGGTAAAAACCACCCGTGGCAAAGAGCTGATATATCTGGGCCACCTCAAGGGGCGACATGGCGGCCGTTCCCAGCAGAAAGGAAGGATAGGGCTTAAAGTCACGATTTACCCCCATCCGCTTGATGTTCTCTACCACCTTTTCCACGCCGATTTCCATGCCGATCCGGACGGTGGCCAGATTGTAGGAGTTGGCCAGGGCCTCATAAAATGGCACGAGGCCATGTTCCTTTTTATCATAATTTGCCGGCTGCCAGTCCTTAGCCCCGGCAGCGGTAAGGGTAACCGACTCATCCCGCACCGGGGTTGCCAGGGTAAAGCCGTTGGTTAAAGCCGTCAGGTACACCACCGGCTTGATCAGCGAACCAATGGGCCGCTGGGCGTCAAGGGCCCGGTTGAAACCAAACTGCAGAGGAGCGCGGCCGCCAGCCACGGCCAGGATCTCCCCGCCCTCTCTGCTGCTGACAATCACTGCGCCTTCAAGCCCGCTGGTGCCGGTGCGTTTTTCCAGGGCCGCCACCGTTTCCTCCAGATGCCGTTCCACCTGCATCTGCACCTGGGGATCCAATGTAGTCAGGATCTTCAGGCCATTTGAGGTGAGATCTTCCTCACGATAGTCCTGCACCAACTGGCGGCGCACCAGTTCCAGAAAGGCGGGATAGCGGTTGAAGGCGCTCTGTACCGCACCAGTCGTCTCCAACTTGGACGCTTTTGCCGCGGCATATGCTTCCTCTGCGAGCACCCCTTCGGAACGCATCAACTCCAGCACCAGCTGCCGGCGCTGCAGACAACGCTCCGCGTAACGTCGCGGGTCATAATAGGATGGCCCCTTGATCATCCCCACCAGCATGGCAATCTGGGCGGCGGCAAGATCCTTTAGCTCACGCCGAAAATAAAACTGGCTGGCCAGACCGAAACCATGCACCGCCCGGCCCCGATCCTGCCCGAGAAAGACCTCGTTGACATAAGCGGTCAGGATCTCGTCCTTGCGGTAATGGTTCTCCAGGAGCAGGGCCATGATCACCTCATTCAACTTGCGCTGCAGGGTGCGCTCGTTATTGAGGAAATAATTCTTCACCAGTTGCTGGGTAAGGGTGCTGCCGCCCTGCACGGTCTTGCCGGCACGGATATTGGCGAACATGGCCCGCAGGATTCCCAGCGGATCAACACCGAAATGGGAATAAAAATGTTGGTCTTCCACCGCGATCAGGGTCTTCACCAGCAGGTCGGGGATATCCTCCCGGCTGTACACAAGCCGGTCTTCGTTTTCCAGGGGATGAAAACTGCCGATCCGGGCCGGATCGATCCGCACCAGGGCGAGCGGTTCGCCAGTATCTGTTCGGGAGATTTTCTTAATCACCGAATCGGCGAACTCCACTGTAATCCGGGCCGATTTTTCCAGACCATCGGCAAAGGCAAAATCCCTGGTCGCCAGATGCATGACATTGCCCGTAAGGTTGTAGCCGCCCGGATCGTGCGCTGCATTATCCTGGCGATAGCCGGCAAGCCGCAACTCCTCCTTCAGCATGCCGGCCGTAAAAGACAGCTCGGGGTACAACTCCAGGGGACGCGCATAGACCACGGCGGGCAAGGCCCACCGTTTGCCGTCAAACTTCTGGCGGATCACCTTGTCCAGATTCGCGACATGCCATCCGAGCAAAACGAGCGCGCAAAGCACAACCGGCGCCACGACCATGAAGATTTTCCATCCCCGCGGCCGGCTTCCCGGACGGCGCGTCTTTTTCAGAATTTTTTTTATTTTCTCAAACATTTAATTCACAGATGAGCCTCTTACAAAATGAACGTCGTGGCGAGATCGAGAAAAAAATATTCTGAGCAAGGATGAGTTGTGAAATCGCCCGGAAGCGTAGCCGCGCTACGTTGAGGACGATTTTACAAGGAAGACGCCGCGCAGGATATTTTTAGCCGATCGGAGTAGATGTTCATTTTGCAAGAGGCTCAGATGGTCTCGCAAATCCCCTTCATCGCCAGTTGCTGTAGTAGCGGGCCGTGATATCCGCGCCTAATTTTTCCAAAACCGCGATTTTGTCCGGATCATCCTCCAGACTCCTGACACCGACGCTGGCCAATGTGGCATCGGAATCGTAAACCATCTTCAACCCGGACTGCTGACACTGGACCTCGCCGCAGTGGACGCAGGGCATGTTGCCGACAATGGGAATCCCGCCGACCCATTCCATCCCCGCGAGCTGTATATAGTCCCTGATCGCCTGCAGACCGTTGGCGCAGGCGGACGGCAGCCCTGCCTGATCCGGGGGAATGGCGCAGGTGACCACGGCCGCCCCGAGCTTGCCGGCCATCAAACCGTAGCGATGCTGCAGGGGGTAAAGCCGTTCGATAAAGGCCTTGGTCCGACTGTCCAGGGACGAGTAGGAGGTGTAACCGCCGATAACCAGCACATCGGCCTTAAAGGCCTTTTCCGCCAGCATCACCCCGTCATCCTCGATCACGCAGCGGTTGGTGGTGATACACTCCAGGCAGCCGTTGCAGGGCGACACGGTATAGTCGCTCAGCTTGAAAAACTCCGTCTTGTGCGCCTCGGTTGCCGCCAGGACCATCTGCACGGCCCGGTCAGTGGTGCTATTTTTGATGGGCGAACCCGATACTCCGATAACTTTCATGCTTTCCTCTGTAATCTCCAAGAGTTTTTTCGTATGATAAGCAGAACAGGATAGTAACGTAACAAAACAGTCTGCCGGACCGCAAGGACAGATTCCGGAGTCGTTACCAAACAAGGGCTCCAGCGGATTTTTTTCTTGCTGTTCCCTTCTTCCAGTATTTCAATTGGCCGACAAAAAGTTTACGAAAGCTCCGTTATTGACTACGTTGAAAAACACCCCCCGACACACGGCATTGAAACCGGGAGTAAAGATTTCGTTATCATCACACATTTCAATGAAAATACGCAAACTCACCCCGGAAAATTATGCCAAGGCCTCCGCCTTGCTGCGGCAGGCATTCCCTGGCAGCACCGATGAAGTGCAACTGGTTGAGAATTTCCACAAGAACGGGATAGCGGTGCATGAGTGGGTGTGCATCCATGTCAATTCGGTCATCGCCTATATTGCTTTTTCAAATGCCTATAACGGCACTGCTGTTTGCGGCCTGCATCTGGCGCCACTGGCGGTGAAGCCGGAATTTCAAAGGCAGGGGATCGGCTCCGAGTTGCTGCGCTTTGCCTTGCGGCAGGAGGTCATCAAGGAAAACACCATCTTTGCCCTAGGCGATCCCGGCTTTTATCGGAAGTTTGGATTTGAGCCTTGCGCCATCCCTGTTTGCCCCTTTGACAAAAACAATGCCCATTTTTTAAGCATTCGCAACAACCTTTCCAGCCAGTTCACGGTGGGATATGAATCGGAGTTTAACGTTGTGAAAACTCCGGGATTGACTAAATTGACACAATCCCCCCGACGCAAGCGTTGAACGTTGATGTTACTATCCCATTTTTTAGTACCAAAGGTACAACCGGCGCATGAGTGAACAACAAACCAACGACCCACTGCACGGCGTAACCCTGGAGCAGATCGTCAACTATCTGGTTGACTGCTATGGCTGGGAAAAGCTGGGCAAATGGATCAACATCCGGTGTTTCAACAGCAACCCCACGGTGAATTCCAGCCTCAAATTCCTACGCAAGACACCTTGGGCACGAACGAAAGTCGAGAACCTCTACGTCGCCACGCTCAAGAGTAAACTAAAAAGCGGGCGGCAGGCATAAATGAATCGGAGCGATATCAAAGCCGGCCTGCGAGTTTTCATCGTCATGAAACAGGATCAGCGAACCGGGAACCTCACGGAAGGCGTTGTGAAGGATATCCTGACAAAATCTTCAAGCCATCCTCATGGCATCAAAGTCCGCCTGGAAAACGGTAGCGTCGGGCGGGTCAAAAAGATTGCAGGTTGAATATCATTTGCCGGCCCTCACTTTCTTCCCTGGCAACAGCCAGGCCTCCGGCTGATACGGAAGACGGCGCCGGCCCAACAAAGGAATTGGAAGAGCCATGTGTGAATTCTGCACAAAACACGGCGACGGGGCGATCTGGTACAAGAACGCCCGGAACTACGCCCGCGACCTGACCGCCGATCTCAGGCGCCGCCAGTATATCGGCAGCTTTCTCGAATCGACCATCGGCGAGGGCATTGCCAGCCTCGGCCGTCTGGAGACCATTTACCGTAAGAAAAAAAGGCTGCCGGCCCGCCTGGTCCTGGCCATGGAGGAAAAGGCCCGGGAGGAGCATTTCGGCCAGGTGGTGCCCATGGAGGACATCCGCGAAATCGTCGGTCGGGCCGCCACCGTGGTGCGAATGCCCTGCGCCTGCCGCTGGGCCGCGGACCGGACCGAAAAGCGATGCTGTTATTCGGTGAGTTATTCGCCGGAAACCTGGCACCAGGGTCTGGACATGCGCTATTTCGGCAAGGCGTCGGACGAGGGCTTCGAGTCTGTGAGCAAGGCTGCGGCCATCGCCCAGATGGAAGAACTGGAGGCAGAGGGGGCCGTGCATACCATCTGGACCATGATCACCCCCTTTATCGGAGCGATCTGCAACTGCACGAGCCACAAATGCCTGGGACTGCGCACCATTGCCATGCAGGTTGCGACCCTGGCACCGGGCGAATACAAGGCCCGGGTGGACCAGGCCCTCTGCGACGGCTGCGGCCTCTGCGCCGAGAGTTGTCAGTTCACCGCCATTGCCAGCCGCATGAAAGACGGTCATCAGGTCGCCGTAGTGGATCCAGGCAGATGCTACGGTTGCGGCCTCTGCCGCAATCACTGCCCGACCGGGGCGATTGCCTTGTGGTAATGGCGAGGCGCACGAACCAGGCAGGCGGCAGCGGCACGGGCTTGCACCTTTGAAATATTGAAAAATTCTGAACGGCAGCTACTTCAAAGTTGCAATCAAGATGATATTCCAACAAGCATTCGAGCCGAGACCGCGAAGGCAAGCGAGCAGCGACGAGACCGTACACCAGTACGCCGAGGAGCAGCGCAGCCGACGAAGGTATCGGCTTGAATGCGAACTGGAATAACGCAAGCACAAAAAGGAGGCCAACATGATTCAGTTTCGCATCGACGAGGCGCGCTGCACCCAATGCGGCGAATGCGCGGTTGATTGCCCCGCCGGCGTCATCAGCATGGCGGACTACCCGACCATCACCAATGAGGAGGGGTGCTACCGGTGTCAGCACTGTCTGGCTGTCTGCCCAACGGGCGCGGTGTCGATCCTCGGCAGGGCCCCCGAGGCAAGCATCCAGCTTACCGGCAATCTGCCGGATCCGGCCGGACTTGAGTTGCTGATCAAGGGCCGCAGATCAATACGTCGTTACCGCGACGAGGACGTATCCCCCGCGCTGATCGACGAACTCCTCAATATTGCCTGCTATGCCCCGACCGGCGTCAACGCCGAGGCTGTGCTGTTCACCGTGGTCAAACAGCGCGCGGTCATGAACGTCCTGCGGGAAGAAGTCATGGCGCAACTCGTGACCCTTAAGGATGCCGGAAAACTGCCGGCGGGTTTCGTCGCGCAGTATATCGGCTTTGCGGTCAAGGCATGGCAGGAAGAGGGCAAGGACATCATTTTCAGAGGCGCGCCACATCTGCTCATTACCAGCGCCCCGAAAGACGCCCCCTGCCCGGCCCAGGATACCCTCATCGCCCTGACCACCTTCCAGCTGCTGGCGCATGCCCGCGGCGTCGGCACGGTCTGGGATGGCATGTTCATGATGGCCCTCGCCCTCTTGCCCGACTTGGCCGCACGACTGGGAATTCCTGAAAATCATCTCGTTGGCTATGCAATGGCCTTTGGAGAGCCGGCCGTGGAATACCATCGGACCGTGCAACGCGGGCCGGCCAGGGTGAATGTTGTCCGGTGACGATGCAAAAAATGGTTGGCGTGACAATCCGGGACGTTGCCCGCAACCTACAGGTGATGGGCGGCAATTTTGGCAAACATCTGCACCAGCCCTGAGCAGAGGGTGAAGATTGATTTGATATGCAGATTAATGCTGCAGCATTCATCAAAAAAGATGGTGAGCTTTGATTGCAGATCGCCCTCTGGGGCCTGATAACAGATAAGAACGGGGATTTTGGGTAAGGGGTAGAGGATAAGGGCAATATCCGCCTCGTACCAGTCGATTGTTTTTCCCATAAACAGATCAATAAGATCAGTCAACAGTTCCGGATTGTCATCCGCCAGCTTCCGCAGGGGTTCTTCACAGCGCCGGGCAAAAAGCCCCTGCCATTCAATACCCCCTTTTATCTCCCGAAAGGATATCCATTTGCCGGTAATGTCCGCATGGGACTTGTGGGTGATATAGGAGAGTAACGGGGCCTGCACCCAGGGGATGATGTGGCATTCCGAAACCATGTTGCCCTGCCGGTCCAAGGCGAAATCCTTGCCCAGGGAATTGATGATTATGGTGTCATTTTTGACGGTTGCGCCGATCAGGGGGGCAACTGATTCAAAATCGACACTGGCCATCTTTTTCTGCAGTTTATCGATAAACTCCGCTTGGTTGACTTCCTTGTTATCCGGGCGCAGATACTTGGCCGAGAATGCATCGATGCTCGCTTGGTCGAGGTCCGGGCAGTCTTTGAGCTTCTTGCTGCCGGACACGATTGCCGCAGCAAATGCCAGGCAAGAGGGGAGCAGACATTTCTGGCAATTGGTGCGCGGCAACATTTTATATACATCCAGGGCTGTGCAGGTGGTTTCGGACATTTTGCAAAGGTAAAGAAGAAAAGAAAAAAGAGCAAGGACCGGGACGTGACTTGGGAATGTTCTTCCCTTAATAACTTCAGCGAATAAAACCGTTCTCCCTGGCAATTTCTGACATTTTTTTCTAAAGTATACTTCCGGTACAGCCCTCATCAGCTTATCAGCATCAGGAGAAACCAAAAAAGATAGACGAACCATGGAACGGACAACCGTAGGCGACCTCAGGCTCATACCTTTATGACGACAAAAAAACCACAGGCAGGTACCGACAAATCGGGGCGGCTCATGGCAGAGGCGCTGCGCAGCCGAAAGCTGCGGGAGAAGACCTATCGGGAGCAGGCCCTCAAGATGTATCCCTGGCTTTGCGCGGGATGCGGCCGCGAGTTCAGCGGCAAGAAACTTCAGGAACTCACGGTGCACCACAAGGATCACAACCATGATAACAACCCGCCCGACGGCAGCAACTGGGAATTGTTGTGTCTCTATTGTCATGACAACGAGCACGAGCGGTTTAGCGTTGCGGACGCATATGGCGAAATCAAACCGGGGGATACTCGCGAACCCCCTTCCACCTACAGCCCGTTCGCCGCACTTGAAACCTTGCTGAAAAAAAAGAAATAACCTTTTGTGCGCGGATCGGAGCACGATCTTCTGATTACAAGTTTCTCTTTCAGACAAGTTCCCGGCCCAGACCTCATTCAAAAAATAGAGGCAGAAGGACCGGATGGAACTCGAACTTTTCAAATAAGGGACAGGGGGTATGGGTAAACAATTTCAAATAACAAGTGGCGCATTGACTGTTCTTGTTGACAATACCATTATGGAATTATTGCCTGACAGTAACTTCATTAAACGCCTCTCAACGCCACCTACGCACTTCCTTGCCGAACACGGCTTTTCTGCCTTGATCGAGACCGAGGGGGGGAAAATATTAGTAGATACCGGGTCGACCGGGATTGCCTTACAGCACAACCTGAAACAGTTGGGCCTCTCTTTCGATGCCATCGATCTGATTTTTCTTTCCCATGGCCATTATGATCACACCGGCGGGCTGCCGGCCGCCACCGGCAGGGTTATTGCCCACCCCGACGCCTTCTGCGAACGTTTCCTGGTACCCAAACAAGGAATCAGCATCGATGTGACCGGTTCGGCGCCCATGGCCGCCAACCACGCGCTTGAATGCCATAAGGGACCGGTTACCCTGGCCGAAGGGGTCATGACAACCGGCGAGGTAGAAAGAGTACATGACTGGGAAGAGTTGCCGATCTTCAAAATCAGAAAAGACGGGGCAGAAGAAATTGATCGGATCTGGGATGATCAGGCCGTGATTATCAATTCCAGGCAGGGACTGGTGATCGTCGCCGGTTGCAGCCATGCCGGCATTGTCAATACGATCAAGCATGCCATCAAAATAACCGGCCTCGCGAAGATCTACTGCGTCATCGGCGGCTTTCATCTTATCGGGCCGGGGGAGGCCAAGATTGACCGGACAATTGAAGAGTTGAAACGGCTGGACATCCAGAAGATTGTTCCCCTTCACTGCACGGGGTTCGAGGGGATAAAAAAACTCTCCACGGAGATGCCTGATCAGTTTGAATACTGCACTACCGGCTGCAGGATTGAATTTTAGTACCTTAGAGCCTCTTGCAAAACGAACATCTACTCCGATCGGCTAAGAATATTCTGCGTGTTTTTGGCAGAAAATTATTTCGTAAAAGCACTTATCCCGTTTATCGGGGTTAAGGAGGACGGAAAGTGACACTGCCTGATTCTGTCGAATTAAACGGTACCCTTTATGAATTTGATTTCAGGGGGTACCTGCAAGACTTTAGCAGATGGTCCCCCCAGTTGATGGACTGGTATGCCGAGCGGGAAAAAATAGAATTAACCGTCGAGCACCGCAAGGTAATTGACTTTCTGCGCATTTTTTTTGCGGAAAAAAAGGTGCATCCGGTTGCCAGAAGTGTTGCGGAGGAGATGGGAGAAACATTAGGCCGGGAAAAAGGAACGGTAAAATATCTGCATACGCTTTTCCCAACCGGTATCCATCAGGCCTATAAGATAGCAGGCCTTCCGAGGATTTTACTCAGCGTCTAAGGAGTCCGTCTCAATATACTGCCGACGAAAGGGACCTCTTCTGCCGCGATGCTAAATCCCCTTCGACAACTTTTTCCTCCAGCGCCACCAAACTATTTTTAGAAATAAATTCAGCATGCTGACACAACAGTAGCCCTATGAGCAACTTTCCCGTCATCGTTCTTGATTTCGAGACATCCGGCCTCTCACCACAATACGGTGACAGGGCGATCGAAATTGGTGCGGTTCGCATAGAAAACAGCATGGTCATTGATCGCTTTCAAAGCGTGATGAATCCGGGATTCAGGATCAGTTCCTTTATCGAAGCATACACCGGCATCACCAACGACATGCTCAAGGCAGCACCGCCTTGTGAAGAGGTGATGGAACAGTTTGCCGAATTTATTGGTGATCATCCTCTTGTCGCCCATAACGCGTCTTTTGACAGAAGATTTCTTGATGCAGAACTTGCGGTTATCGGTAAAGCCCGAAAGAGCGACATGGCTTGCTCCATGCTAGCGGCCCGCAGGGTGTATCCGAATGCCCCCAACCATCAACTTGGGACCCTGGTCCGGTACTGTGGGATTTATTCCGATGGCACATTTCATCGAGCCCTTGCTGATGCGGCAATGACCGGTCAACTCTGGATTTCAATGAGTGATGAAATCAAGAATAGTTACGGCATCAACCAGGTGCCATTTGACCTGATGCGGAAATTATCAAAAATAACCAGGTCAAAGGCGCCGGTATATCTTGAAAAAATTGCCAGCGAACAATCCTAACTGAATAAATTCAAATTACTCGAGCCTCTTGCAAAACGTAGCGAGATCGAGAGAAAAATCTTCTGCGCAAGGATGAGTTGGGAAATCGCCCGGAAGCGTAGCAGAGCTACGTTGAGGACGATTTCACAAGGAAGACGCCGCACAGGATATTTTTAGCCGATCGGAGTAGATGTTCATTTTGCAAGAGGCTCACTCATAAGTTCCAAACAAAATCGCTTAAGGTAGGTTATAATTTGCAGTCTGCTATTGCCGCCCGCCTTGATCAAAACCCTTTTTAATGGGTGACTCTTCGCAATGCTTTTGTCTGACGCCGGGCTTGAGCTGTTGTGATGTGGTTTCCTTGTGCTGCTTCTTTCTTCTGGGTCCGATTGTCGGACTGGTTCGTCACGATTGAAAAAATTTAAAAAAATATATATTGAGATCACCAACCGCTGCAACCTCGCCTGCAGTTTCTGTCAGCCGAGCCGCCGGCCCAAGGCTTTCATGCAGCCGTCAGCGTTTGAAGAAATCCTGCAGAAGATCAGCGGGACAACCGACCATATCTCCCTGCATGTCCTGGGCGAGGCGCTACTCCATCCCGAGTTCGAACTCTTTCTGGTCATGAGCCGCGCCAATGGCCTGCGAGTCAACCTCTCCACTAACGGGACCCTGCTTGCCGAAAACCGTGCAATGCTGCTCAGGCAACCGGCCCTGCGGCAGGTCAATATCTCCCTGCACAGTTTTGAACGATCGGGACAGGAGTCTGCGCTGGACTCCTATCTGGACGGGGTCTTTACTTTCATTGATGCGGCAGTGCCGGCCACGCCCCTCTTCATCAACCTGCGGTTGTGGAACCTGCTGGCGGCAGACACGGGGGAGCAGTTCATGAACCGCCTTATGCTCAGGCGGCTTGAGGATTATTTCGGCCTGCCCATAGCGCTCTCCGAGGATTTTTCAACTGGGCGCGGCATTACCCTGACACCGCAGGTTTTTTTAAGCCGGGAGCGCCGTTTTGCCTGGCCCCATGCCCCGGCTCCGGATCTGGGCGCCCATGGATATTGTCGCGGCCTGCATGACCATATCGCCATCCTGGTAGACGGGACAGTGGTGCCATGCTGCCTGGATGCCGAAGGCGACATCCGGCTGGGCAATATCTTGCAGTCAACGCTGGCGGCAATCCTCGCCAGCCCCCGCGCCGCCTTAATCAGGGAAGGATTTGCCCGGCAGCGGGTTATGGAACCCGTGTGCCGGCGCTGCACATACCGGCAGCGCTTCCGACGGAATAACCCTGTCAAAGCAGCCATCGGTCTTCAGGCAAAACCCCATCAAACTATCGACCTGAACAGTTACACAAGGAAAACATGACTGACAGCAAAATAATAGAATTGACCCCGTTCCGCGCCGATCTGACCCGGGCGCTGACCCGCCGGGGCGAGCGACTTCTGGCCGCGACCGACCTGGCCGCCGAGGTCGCACTCCTCGAACCCTTGGAAGCATACTATGTCGTACGGGAGATCGGCCTGGACCAGGCCCTGCCCATCCTCCTTGAGCTCAGTCAGGAACAATTGCAGGCCGGCATCGACCTGGACTGCTGGAACCGCTACGACTTTGCGGTCGACAGTCTTGATGAATGGCTGACCGCCTTTGCGCAAGATGGCCCCGAAACCCTGGCCAAGGCTTTTTTATCCCTGGACTATGTGGTGCAGCTCCTCTTCCTGGCCCAGACCGTCACGGTGTATGATCCTGATACGGATCAGGTTTCGCAAGAGGACGAGGAGAATGTCATGTCCCGCGCCATGACCCCGGACGGCTTCTATCTCCTGGAGTTGAAGACCGAACTGCCGCTGCAGACCCATCCCTTTACCCTGCTGGACAGCCTGTACCAATACGATCTTCCCGCTGTACACCGACTCCTCAGCGAAGTACGGGTGGATCTGCCGACCCAGATCGAGGAAGAGGCCTTGCGCTTCCGCAGCGGCCGCATGCAGGATCTCGGTTTTGCAACACCGGACGAGGCCGCCGTAATATTCTCCCGGCCAGCCATTCGGCCGCCGTTGCCCCGGTTTCGGGCACCAATAGACAGCGGTGTCACCCGGCTGCCGTCCGTCTATGCCGGCCCCTTTATCGAAACCAGCCTGTTGCAGCAGGCGTTATCCCTGATTACTGACCAGGGAAGCCTGGCCCGCCTTGAGCAGGAAATCGTCTGGACCATCAACAGCGCGATCATCGCCTATGGTGAAAAAACACGGGACATCGAACAGATCGCTGGCATTGCCGCGCGGGTGCGGGACACCATTTCCCTGGGCCTGGAATCACTGTTGGTCCAGCAGGAACCCGACTGCCTGCTGGATGCCGGCGCAGCCGCCAAGGCGGCCGACCTGCTGGATGTCTGGTGCATAACCGATCTGTTCAGGCACGGCTTTGCCGCGACCATGGTTCTGCAACAAGAGGCGCGACAGGCCATGCGTGATCCCCGATTTCATGCCTGGCACAACCTGTCGGATACGGAACAGTCGGATGAACCGACCGATCGGCTGGAGCGTGCCTTTGTGACCGCGCTGCTCGGTCGTCACCCCATGTTCAGCGGCGTTGATCTGGCCAACCCCGAGAACCTCAAGGCCTTTGCCTGCCTCGCCGATATTAATGTAGCCCACGTCCGCCTGCAACGGCTTGTCGACCGGGTCGGCCGCCAAGCATAATCTTCTGCAAAACAGAGTCAGACTTGACAATTGGGCTGGAAAAAGGGAACGTTGTTTGCCTGTTGCATGAAGAACTGCTGTCCGTGCACGCGGGGCTATTCAAGACCTGCATTATTGCGTTACAAATTTTCCTCAACGTGATCAACAAGACAACATGAAAATCGACATCACTCGCGAGCCGCAGCCTGATCTCTTCCGTCACCATGGCAAGTATATTCGGATATTCATAGCGCTCCTGACCCTGGCGGGTTGCGCGGTCTTACTGGGGGTGTATGCTATTGTCTCTGACACGCCGCAGAGCATGGGCCTGGAAACGGTGGTCTTGGCCCTCTTCGTCGGGCCGGCTCTGGCCATTTACTATATCGGCGAAAAACTCCAGGCCTACAAAAAGCTGACCCCGGATCAGGAGAAGGAACTGGCCGACCTGGCCCGGAAGCATCCCGAGATCAAGATCTACTGCGAGCTGGTGGCAAAGGCAGGGCGGCAGCCGATCCAGGCCGAGTGCGAGGCCTGCCAGACCTGGTCGGAAGAGACAGGCCGTCAACCCAAACCGAAAAATTCATAATGAGAAAACAGGGACTGAGGCCCGTTCTGCAGACGAAATGTTTTGCTTTCAAACAAGCCCCTGCCCCATGAAACATTCATGAAAACCGTTGTCCGCGGCCAACGCCGTTCTCACGCAAGGATGCTGAGAGGGTCGCCTTTCGGGATGGGATCAAGTTCCCGTTTGACTCTTTTCTATAATATTTCCGGGGTGCCGGTCGGTCCAAGTCACGTAATTTATGGTATAGTAGGCAAGCCGGTATTAACATTTCTCTTGCCGGATAACAGGGTACTCAATAGAGTCCATAAAGAACGGACCACACCCTTTCGATACAGAACACCTTGTATCGCAGTGACAGGTCATCGTTAGATCAGGCTCAGACAGACCCGCAAGGGACAGCCTGAAGATCCCCAAATAATTATCAGGAGCAAAAACATGAGCAAGGAACACAAAAACATTAAGTCAGAGAAGAAGAAGCCGGCCATGTCTCCAAAGGAAAAGAAGGTTGCGAAGAAGGCCAAGAAGGAAAACAAGAAGACGTTCAAGGAGTGATAGATAGGTCGATGGCAAGACACCTCGAGTTTGCCCAGGACAGCGCGTAGGGCGCAATCGGCTGCTATCTGAGGGCATTCCCGCTCAGGTTAGACATCACGCAATGAAAGCGCTATCCGTCTTCTCTTCAGATCAATTTCAAGCACTCGGACCATGACCGGCTGGCGAACCTTGACAACTTCGGCCGGGTCCTTGACAAAACGGTCAGCCAGTTGACTGATGTGGACAAGCCCGTCCTGGTGGACGCCGATATCAACAAAAGCCCCGAATTTCGTGACATTGGTGACGATGCCCGGCAGTTTCATCCCCGGTTGCAGGTCTTCGATACTGTGGACCCCTTCGGCAAAGGCAAAGACCGCAAACACGGCCCGCGGGTCGCGGCCCGGTTTGGCAAGTTCCGCCATGATGTCGGTTAAGGTCGGCAGACCAACGGAATCCGAGACATAGCGGCGCACGTCTATCTGCTTTCTGAGACTCTCCTGCTGCATCAGATCAACAACCATGCAGCCTGCATCCTTGCCCATTTGTTCGACCATAGCGTACTGTTCGGGATGGACCCCACTGTAATCAAGGGGGTTTTTCGCACCTTGAATCCGTAAGAATCCGGCGCATTGTTCAAAGGCCTTGGCGCCGAGACGCGGGACCTTTAACAACTGACGCCTGCTGGCAAACGGTCCATGCTCATTTCGATGGGCAATGATGTTCTTGGCCAGGGCCGGTCCCAGGCCGGCAACGTAGGTGAGCAGCTCCAGGCTCGCCGTATTGACCTCGACGCCGACACTGTTGACGCAGCTTGCCACCACATCTTCCAGACTCTTTTTCAAAGCGGTCTGATTGACGTCGTGCTGGTATTGCCCGACGCCTATTGCCTTAGGATCAAGTTTCACCAGTTCGGCCAATGGGTCCTGCAGACGGCGGCCAATGGATACCGCGCCGCGCACGGTAAGGTCATGATCCGGAAATTCGGCCCTGGCAACCTCTGAGGCGGAGTAGATGGAAGCACCGCTTTCATCGACCATGGTAATCAGTACGTCATGGGGCAATTGCAAGGCGCGGACAAAGGCTTCGGTTTCGCGGCCTGCCGTGCCGTTACCGATGGCAATGGCCTCTATTTTGAATTCTTCACACAACTCCTTAACCGTCTTGCCTGCTTCCCGATTCTTATGCTCGGAAAGGGTCGGGAAGATGGTGTTGAAATGAAGCAATTTGCCCTGCCCATCCAGGCAGACCAGTTTGGCTCCGGTTCGAAAGCCCGGGTCCAGGGCCATGACCCGTTTCTGGCCCATGGGCGGTGCCAGCAGGAGTTGCCGCAGATTCTCGGCAAAGACCCTGATCGCTTCCTGATCGGCACGCTCCTTCAACGCGTTGCGCAGTTCATTCTCAAGGGAAGGCGCCAGCAGTCTTTTGTACGAGTCATCCATTGCCAGGGTGACCTGCCGGCCTGCTTCATTTTTTGCCTTTACATGAAAGCGCTGCAAGAGTGCCAGTGCCATTTCTTCGGGTGGCCGCAATGAAAGAGTCAGCACCTTTTCGTTTTCGCCGCGAAACATGGCAAGCAGACGGTGCCCCGGCGTCTTTGCCGCCACCTCCTGCCAGTTGAAATAATCGCGGAATTTGACGCCGGCCTCTTCATTTTTCTTCACCACTGAGGAAGTGATAACCGCCTCTATTGTGAAAAGTCTACGCAATTCGGCCCGGGTGGCGGCCTCTTCACTGATCCATTCTGCGATGATATCCCTGGCGCCCGCCAAAGCTTCGTCCACGGTATGCACTTCTTTCTCCGGATTAACAAAGGCTTCGACCTGAACAATACCATTTTCCTGGAAAAAAAGGACGCGGGCCAGGGGTTCCAGCCCCTTTTCCCGGGCAATAAGGCTTCTTGTTCTGCGTTTGGGACGATACGGCAGATACACGTCTTCCAGGACGGTCATGCTGGCGGCGGCCTGGAGCGCGGCCTTCAGTTCCGGACTGAGCAGGTCGCGTTCGGTCAGAGAAGAGATGATGGCCTCCCGGCGTTTATCGAGTTCGGCCAGTTGGCCGAGTCGGTCCCGAACAGCCGCAACCTGGGTTTCATCCAGGAGGCCGGTCGCCTCTTTCCGGTACCTCGAGATAAACGGCACCGTGGCGCCATTGCCAAGCAGCGCCGCAGTAGCAGCCGCCTGCCCGACTTTTATATTTAACTCTGCTGCAATTGTTTCCAGGTGTTGATTCATTGGTATTATTGAATCCATCTTCAGAAGAGGTATCTTGGATCAAATCGTTGACTTGACCTTTTTCTGAACAATATGCTACTGCAGATTACAAGTTTCTTGTATTCTTTAAGCGGAGTTTATTGTGTTTCTTGGTATCTCAACTTTCTGAGTTGCGCCAACTCAGTGAGATGGCGATATTATTTGCCTTGATTGCCGGAGCGATTTGATGATATCAATTGCCGCG